>JAFIEQ010000031.1 GCA_020832455.1 Nitriliruptoraceae bacterium | reverse complement strand
CCAGCGTGAGGCGGCCGGGGGGGGGGGCGCCTAACTGGACCTGCCCCGTCAGAGCACGGTAATCGACTTGACCGACCGCGCGACGCAGCCCAGGGCCGCGGCCGTGGGGGCCTCGGAGCCGTGGGCCGGTTCCACGACCGTGCGGCTGCGTCGCTGGGACGCCTGAGGCGTGCCGGAGGCGGGGTCGGATGCGGGCGCACGCCGTGGCGCGGCGGCGGCCGGTGACGACCTGCTCGCGTTGAGCGAACCGGTCCGGGCGCGGTTCGTCACCCGGCAAGAGGCGCGGGAGACCGGGCTCGCCGCGAGCCGTGACGCCATCCGGGCGGCCGCGAACGCGATCCGTGCGGTCCACCGTGGGGAGGACCCCCGCGCGGACGAGCTGATCGGGCAGGCGCGGGCGCACCTCGCCCGCGCGCTCGAGGCCACCGATGACCACCCGCAGGTCCGCCACGCCGGGTTCATCGACGACGCGGCCAAGGAGGTCGCCGAAGCGGTGCTGACCCGCACGGCGGTGGCCGGTGCCGCGATCGGCGGTCCCGATGCGACCGGCGTGGACGACCTGGCCTGGTTGCACGGGCTCGCGGAGACGGTGGGCGAGCTGCGGCGCGCGGCGCTGGACCGGGTCCGCAGCGGCGACCTCGACGATGCCGAGCGGTTGCTGGCGCTGATGCAGGACATCCTGTCGGTGCTGACCAGCATCGACGCCCCCGATGGGCTGACCCGCGGGCTGCGTCGGGCGACCGACGCGGCGCGCGCCATCACGGAACGCACCCGGGGGGACCTGACCACCGCGGCCGGGCAACGCGACCTCGTGCAGGCGCTGGAGGCGCACCGCGCGGCGCTGGAGCGGGGCGCGCCGTAGGCGGTTCCGCGGGCGTCCGGGTGGGCTCCGGTCACCCGGCTGCGAGCGACGGTCGGCCCCACGTGCGCCGGCGCGGGCTCGTTCGCCACGCCGCAGCGGCACGGCTACCATCCGCGCTCGCCCGGCGGCCCGTTCGTCGTGCGGCGCACCTGGGGGTGTAGCTCAGCCTGGCAGAGCACTTCGTTCGCAACGAAGGGGCCGTCGGTTCAAATCCGATCACCTCCACCACGGGAACCGCCCTTCGGGGCGGTTTCTGCGTTTCCGGGGGCCGCAATGGTCACAGAATGGTCACAGACGCGCAGGCAGCCGTGACCAAGGCCCCCGAGAACGGTTGCGGCCAGCGCACTAGACCGCGGCCGCGAACGTCGCTCGAATGACAGGCGCCGCCTCACGGTGGGCGTAGGCGGTGGAGGTGGCGACGAACGCGACCCCTGGGAGATCGGCCTTGGCGGTCGTGACCAGGCGTTCGCGCATGAGCTCGCGGAGCAGGCCGTCGACTCCTGGGCTCGCGGCCGCCATGAACACGTCGAGGAGCTCGGCGTGGAGCGTGTAGTCGCCCTGCCCCTGCTCGGGCGTCTCGAAGCCGCTCAGGGTCGCCGTGTGGACCACGTTGGATCCGGGAGCCATGTCGTGCCCCGGTCCCACCTCGACGTCGAGCCGTGCAGCGTTGGTCACCTCCACGGACAGGGAGCTGGCCCGAGACGGGTCGGGGTAGCCCCCGGGCCCGCTCAGGTACGGGACGAGCATCGGGATCGTCAGCAGCTCGCCCTTGGCGTCATCCCATGCGCGGTAGAACGTGGCCAGGTCCATCACTGCGCCTCCCGGTCGATGAGTCCGGCCAGCTTGGCTGCCGCCTCGGCGCCCTGGCCGTTGAGCACGTGCGCGTAGGTCTTGGCCGTGAACGCCTCGTTGGCGTGGCCGAGCCGTCGTGAGACGACGTGCAGCGGCACGCCCGATGCGAGCAGCAGGGATGCGTGTGTGTGCCGCAGGCCGTGGGGCGTGATCCGGGGGACCTTGGCTCGCTTGACCGTCGTCGCGAAGCGGGCGCGCAGGCCGTAGGCGCTCACCGGCTCCCCGTCTGGCAGCGTGAAGGCGAGACGGCTGTCACTGGCCCCGAGCGCGACCACGGTGCGGCTCTGTCGCGCCTCGCGCAGCACACGCACCGTCTCGGCATCGAGGTCGATGGTGCGGCGCCCACGAGCCGTCTTGGGCGGTCGGTAGGCGAGCTCCCCGTCGAGGTCGCGGCCTGCGGCGCGGTTGATCGTGGCCGTGCCCGCCGCGAGGTCGATGTCGCGGTCGCGGATGGCGAGAGCCTCACCCCGGCGCGCCCCCGTGAACGCGAGGAACCGCCAGAGCGGCCCGAGCTCGTCGTCGGCTACGGCGTCGAGCCACTGCCTGAGTTCGTCAGCGGTCCACGCGAACACCTTGTCGGCGCCCTGCGTTGCGGCCTCGCCGCGGCGTGCGCCCTCGGCGACGTTGCGCTGGATGAGGCGTTGTCGCACCGCGTCGTTGAGCGCGGTCGTGAGGGTCGTGCACACGTCCTTGATCGAGCGCGCCGACAGGCCGCCCTCGCCGCGCAGTCGCCCGCTCTCGGCGAGGCGCACGGCCATCTGCTCGACGTGCTGCTCGGTGAGCGACTGCACCGGGATGTCTGCGATGCCTGCATGTCGGACGTAGGCGATGTGATGCCGTCGGGCCTCGTAGGTGGCGGGGGCGCGCTTCGAGCGGACGACCTCGAGCCACCCGTCGAGGTAGGCGCCGAGGGTCAGCTTCGAGGGCTCGACGTGGGTGCCGTCGCGGCGGGTGCGTTGCAGCTCGGTCGCGGCTTCGAGCGCCTCCGCCTTCGTCGCGAAGCCGCCCGCCCTGCGCTGCTCGCGGGGGGCGCCGGGTGCGTTGACGTCGACGACGTAGGCCCACGAGGAACGGGTGCCCTCGCAAGGCCCCTCGGCGTGCAGGTCGGCGCGCACGGCTCCGTCGCGACGCTGCCCCGTGAGGTTCGTGCCGCAGGTGGTGCAGCGACGGAACACGGATCCTTGGCGTTGGTGGTTCATCGGTCGTGCTCCTGGTCGAGGTCGTCGAGGATGGATCGGGCTGTCTCGGTCAGCCGGCCTATGGCTTGGCCCCTCCCGGGTTTGCGCGGCTCGAGGAGGCCCCGCTGGCGGGCTCGGTACACCTCCTGCGCGACCCACTCGGGCGAGCGGTCGAACTGCTCGGAGAGGAGCGCGTTCGGCCTGACCTCGCCAGCATCCACGAGGGCCACGTAGCGGGCGGCCACGAGCGCGAGGCGCTGGTCGGGCTTGAGTTCGTCCAGCAGCCGCTCATCGGCTACCGCGGCCTGAGCGGCTCTGACCCATTGCGGATCGGTGCGCCCCTCGGCCAATCCGTGATGGACCATCCAGGCGCGGGCCGCGTCCTGGATGTCTCGCTCCCGGATCGAGCGAAGTAGTCGAGACGGGATGCCTCCGCGCTGGGGGACGAGCCCGGGTTCCCCGGACCACTCGCCGCGGGAGTTCTGGACCGTCGGCAGGTGGGCCTCATCGAAGCCGTGCAGCTCGTCCGGGTTGCTGCGCACGACCGTGTTCTCGATCGGGATGACCCGCAGCTCGATCACGTCGAAGGCCCGCTGCGGGGACACCACGGCGAACACGCACCACGGCCCCTGGGCGCCGTAGACGTACAGCACCCCCCGGACGCGCCACTCGGCATCGTCGGGGGTCGTGGACACGTCGTAGGTGATAGCCATACCAGCGATGTAACCGGATGGGTGCCCCCTAGTCAATAGCGTGACGCGAGGTATTGAACTCAGGTCGAGCCGGATGCTTGTCAATACCGTGACGTGGGTACCACCATCGTGGCCATGAACGAAACCTTGCTCCGTCAACACCTGGCCAAGGCCCGCCTTCGTCGCGCCCTGCCAGACGCCCCGGACCGGCGCCTCCTGCGTCGCCGACTCGGCCTGTCTCAAGATCAAGTGGCCGAGGTTCTCGGCGTCCACCGAGTGACAGTCGCCCGGTGGGAGTCGGGGAGCCGCAACCCGTCGCCCGAACTCCTCGAGCCCTACATGAGGGTGCTGGGGTTGCTCGACGACGGGGAACCGTCATGACCCTCGATGAGCTCCGCGAGCACACGACCGTGACGGTCGCCGAGGCCGGCGCCGTGCTCGGCCTGTCCCGCAACGCCGCCTACGCCGCGGTCAAGGCAGGTGAGATCCCCTCGCTGACCTTCGGCCGACGCGTCGTCGTGCCCGTGCCCGCCCTGCTGCGGATGCTCGGCGCCGACGACGACCAGCACGACCAGCATCGCCGCATCGCCTGAGCACGACCAACGGACGGACGGACGCACCCCCGCAGGGGCGCGCCTCCACAGCAAGTCAGGACGACCCGCTCCCGCCCGCCCCGTCCGCTCCGTCCGAAGGCTCACCCATGAACGATCCGATGCAGTCGGCCCGCCCCCGCTCCCGCCCCCACGCTGAACCTGACCTTGAGGGCTCGATCAGCCTGTTCGACATCGAGGACGCCAAGGCCGAGGGCATGGCCCGGGCCATTCACGGCGCCGACGTGCGCTGGAAGGTCGCAGCCGAGGAGACGATCCGGCGGCTGGCCCTCACCGGCCGCGAGTTTACCATCGACGACGTGACCGACCGGTGCGGCCGTGCGTTGGCGTCGTCGCCGCATGCGCTCGGGGCCTTGATGAACGCGGCTGCCCGGCGCCGGCAGATCCGCCGCGTCGGGTACCAGCCGAGCCGGGCGCCCTCCCGCCAGGGCGCCATCGTCTCAGTGTGGGTAGGCACGGGGGAGTCGGCATGAGCGCTGACCCCAACGTGACCGCTGCCGACATCGCCGAGGCGTCGCTCCTCGGCTGCGCGCTGATCGAGCCGCAGGCAGCCACCGAACTCGCCCGCTCCCTGCCCGCCGAAGCCTTCAAGCGCGAGGCGCACCGCCTGGTGGCCGACGCCATCATCAAGCTGCACCGCGACGGCGCCCCGACTGACGTCCGCTCGGTCACGGTCGCGCTCATCGACGCCGGGCAGCTCGACGCCGTGGGCGGACCGGCGGCCCTCACGGACCTGACGAGCTGCGTCGTGCCGGCATCGTGGCCCCACTACGCCCGGCTCGTCGATCGCGAGTGGCAACGCCGAAGGCTGCGCCTCGTGCTCTGCCGGCTCGTGCACGACCTCGACGATGGCGCGAGGCCCGACGTCGTCCTCCAGGCCCTCCGGGACGAGGTTGGTGCGTGACCCCGATGCCCCCCAAGCCTCCCCCTCCCGACGAGGTGGCCGGCCCCGCCCCGCCGCTCGATCCGGTCGAGATGCTCCCGCAGCCACTCGACCTCGAAGCGCTACTCACGGGCGAGCGGCCCGACCTCGACTGGATCGTGGAGCCCCTCGCTGCCGCCGGGAAGCTGGTCGGGATCGTCGCCAAGCGGGGCGAGGGCAAGTCGCTGTTGTCCCTGGACCTCGCCGCAGCCGCCGCGACCGGGACCGCCTGCCTCGACCAGCCCGACGGCCCGCCCGTCCCCATCGTCTACATCGACATGGAGATGGGGCCGGACGACCTCTACGAGCGGCTCATCGACCTCGGGTACGGCCCGGACCACCCTCGGTTCGACGCGCTGCTCGGTCACCTGCACTACTACCAACTGCCGAGCCTGCCCCCGCTCGACACCGAGGCCGGCGGGCGGATGCTCGAACGCATCGCCGAACTCCACGGCGCCCGCCTGGTCATCATCGACACCGTGTCCCGAGTGATCTCCGGCTCAGAGAACGACGCCGAGCCCTTCCTCGAGCTGTTCCGCCACACCGAGACCCGGCTCAAGCGGCGCGGGATCGGCGTGCTGCGCCTCGACCACTTCGGGAAGGACGCCGCCAAGGGCTCCCGCGGCCACTCCGCGAAGGAGGACCCGCTCGACGTCGTGTGGGAGATGTCTGTCGAGCGCGAGAGCGTGACCCTCAAGCGCACGAAGGGGCGCCAGGCCGGAACCCCGGACGCCGTCCACCTGACCCGCTCCGACGCGGGCGGACGCCTCACCCACCGCGTCTCGGACTCGGCCCCGATCACGGCCAAGGCGACCGAGGTCGTGCGGCTCCTCGACGACCTCGGCGTGCCCGTCGGGGTGTCAGTGAACGAGGCGCAGGCAGCGCTCAAGGCTGCCAACGAGGGCAAGGGCAGGCCCGCCATAGTCGAAGCGGTGAGATGGCGCAAGAATGCACGAAAAACGGTTCCGAACCGCCCTGGGGAACCGCAACCCGGAACTATGCCCGGAACCACCCCGGAACCGCCCGGAACCGCCGGGAACCGCCTCTTGGAACCGGGTCCCCCCCCTAAGGGGGGAACCGGTGCCAGGCCGGGGCAGAACCCGTGCGATGGGTGTGGTCGTCAGGCCGAACGAACGAGCTCGACAGGCAAGCACTGGTGCGAGGCGTGCTGGACGCTGCACACGGGAGGTGAGCCGTGGCCTCAGTGACCCGCACCCACCGACCCTCAGCACGTGTGCACGCCAAGGCGCTGCGGATCCTCGCCGCCGGTCGTGCCGAGGTGATCGACCGCCAACCCCACCGGGACGCCGTGCGCATCGAGGGCGACCACGGCACCTACGTCGTCGTGCGCGAAGGCCCGCAGGTCACCTGCCCCTGTCCCGCCATCCGTCCATGCAGCCACGCCCTCGCCGCACTGATCGCAACAGGGAGGCGCCGACCATGAGACCCACCCCCACCAACGAGGAGCGCTGCGAAGCGCTGACCGCCAGCGGCGCACGCTGCAAGGGCTTCAAGGCCCGCGGCCGAAGCGTCTGCGGCGCGCACCGTCTGCGCGAGGTCCGCGTCGCCTCACCCACAGCCCGCTACGTGCGCCCCGACGTGCTCGAGGTCGCCGCGTGGATCCACATCGACCCCGAGCCCTGCCCCGCGTGCGGCTCGACCGAGGACCCACCCCGGCACGGGCTCGGCCTGTTCCAGCCCACCGAGGTCGTCCCACTCTGTCGCCCGTGCGTCGAGGAGTGGTCCCGCGACGCCCGCCTGATCGCCGTCCAGGCCCACTACCTCGCACGGTGGGAGCGCCTGGCCGAGAGCCTGACCGAGCAGGAGGCGTTCGACCTCATGGCCGTCCTGCACGGGGGCGACATCGAGACGCTGACAGAGCGAGCCGACGATCTCGAGGAGGTGTCGACAGATGACGCGACCTGACCCGAGAGGGTGGCGGAGCACCCGAGTCGCCCGAACGCCCCGCAGCGGCCAACCTCGTGCGTCTGAACGTGCGTTCGGGTGGGCAGTGGTGGGGTCCCGCCGTGCCACGCAATCCGAGCACCTCAACTGGCGGGCTTGAGATGCCCTTTTTCTCGCCGGGACGCATTGGGCCGAACGTTGGCCGTTGCCTGCGCCAGGGATGCACGAACCCGCTCCCTCCGACCCGCGTGGCCTACTGCTCGGACGAGTGCTCGAAGGCTCGCCGGGACCGTCGGTCGCGCATCATCCGGCGGGGTCGCCTGCGCTGCCCTCACTGCGCGGGATGGGTGCAGGTCTAGGCCCGCTGGACGATCCGGCGGACGGCTGAGTGCGACAGTCCGGCGAGTTCGCCCACCTCGCGGAGCGAGCCACCCTCGCGCACGGCCTGGCGGATCAACTCGTCGCGCTTGGTAGTGGCCTCGCGAGCCTGCGCGGCCGTCTGCGCGACCTCGGCAGCGAGTGGTTCAGCTACGGCCATGATCGGGCCTCCTGCGTGGGAAGGCCCGGCCGACGTGCGCCGGCCGGGCTGGGTCGGTCAGTCGATGTCGGGGCCTCCCCCGTCGAAGCAGCCGGGGCAGTCGCCATCGCAGTCGATGCAGCGCTGTTCGCCGAAGCAGTCCCGGAACGTCGTTGCCTCGTGGCAGGCCAGGCAGAGCGCGTAGTCCGTGGGGTCGATGGTGCTCATGCACTCACCTCCACGGCGTCCGCGATGCAGGAGTGGCACCACGTGGACACGTCTCCCGCGTCGCGGATGAGGTAGTCGGCGATGGCGTCGCACTGCTCGCAGCGCTTCACGGGGGGCAGCGTCTCCACGAAGTCGACGCCGAGGGCCTGGGCGAGGGTCGTCACTGGCCCACCTCCAGGCTCAGCGCGTCCGCCCACTCTTGAGCCTCGCTCGTGTCGAGGTCGCAGGTGTCGCGATCGAGGCCCCAAACGCGCAGGTAGCTACCGCCGGTCACCTCGCCGTGCGCGTTGATGCTGAGCCGCACCTCATCGTGCGGGCCGCCCGTGCCGAGGACCACGCGGTACGTCGTCTCGCGTTCGATGCTGAGCGGCAGCTCATGGGTCCGCGTGTCGCCGAACTCGTCGGGCTGCATCGCCTCGCGCAGGTCATCGAGACGGCTGCGGTAGTGATCGCGTGCGTTGGGTCGCGTACGGTTCTGCATGTCGGGACCTCCTCATAGGTTCCGGCCGGACCCCGGGACGTTGGCGCGTCGCCGGGGTCGCTCGTTGCTGACATCTGCACCGTACACAATGTGTCCGCACCTGTCAACATTGTTTCCAACATTGGGCGTCAAGCACTTCGTTACCAGCGAAGCGCTACCCCTCTGACCAGCGGAAACGCAGCGATGGTCACGCAATGGTCACGGAAGTCTGACGCCCTAGATGAGTTCAGGCCCGGCCGCGGCCCGACCCTGTCCCGGTGACCAGCACCGCAGGTTGATCGCTGCGGGGCGGCGCCTGCGTCGCTGCGGCTGGACTCGGGAGGTCCGTACGTACGTTCGCTGCCAGGGGTGAACATGTGTTCGGTAGTGATAGGGGGAGTTCAACCCGCGCCCTCGCCAATGTGGACGTCCCCCGCTTCAGCTTCACGCGCACCCAAGGGGACACGCAGATCCCGCGTGCTCGCCCCGCATCGACCCTTGCTATCGAACGCCCGTTCGTCATGCTCGTCGTACCGCACCGGCACCGTCCGCCGGCAGCGAGTCGACTGGAAGGGACGAGCATGGCAAGCGGATCGTGGGGGACGTTCAGTCCCGCCGAGGCCGAGGCGATCGACGAGCGAGCGACGCTGGACGAGATCCGGCGCGAGCGCGACCAACTCCGTCGTGAGGTCCGGGAGCTGCGAGCGGGCGCGGGTGCAGCTTCGGAACCCGAGGAGGTCGATCGCTTCGGTCCCGGCTCCGACTGGCACGACCGGTTGCAGGAGGCGCGTGACCTCGGCGACACAGGTCAGTTGAAGATGCTCTACGACGAGCGGCGTGAGGCACGCGACCGGGAGCAGGAGCAGCGCGAGGCGGCCGAGCAGGAGCAGCGCCGCAACGAGCACCCCGACGTCGTGGAGTGGGATGCGCAGACGCAGCAGCTCCTCGAGTCCGACGATGAGGCAGAGCGAGCCGAGGGTCAGCGTCGCGAGCGTGAACGGCGCCGCCACGTGGACGAGGTGATCCGTCTCGCGACCAACCGGGAACTCGACGAGCGGGTGTTCGCCCTCATGGACGCGGAGGGCAGGGACTCGGGCTACGTCGCCCCGGGCTTCCACGTGGATCACGACGAGCACGTCAAGGCCGCCCGTCGGGAGCTGCTGGACCTCGAGCGGTCCGGCGATGACTCGACCGAGGCGGTCCGGCGTCGCATCGACCTCGAGCGCGCCATCGAGGAGCGGGTCGCGGAGCTGACCGAGGACCCCCGGCGAGCCTCGCTGCCGCCGGGTTCGCAGGAGATCCCTTCGGACTCGGGGGCGGCCCCTCCGCAGACGATCGAGGGCCAGCTCGAAGCGGCGTTCGCGACCGGGCAGGCGACCGGCGACTTCTCGGCCTGGGACCGCCTGGCGACGCAGGCGAGCCTTGAGCGCGCCGGGATCACGTCGTGAGCAGCGACTCGCACCTCGTGCGCGACCTCCGTCGGCGCATCCGGGACCTGTCCAGGGAGGTCAGGGTCGAGCGAGCGCGCAACGAGCAGTTGCGGGCGGTCGCGCTCGTCGGGACCGGGATGCTCCTCGGGCTCGATGAGCGTCAGGCCACGGCGCTGCGTGAGCTCTACCCCGAGGAGGAGCCTGTCAACGTCGACAGGGCGAGGGATCTCCTCGACCGCTACGGACTCCTCGACCTGGCGGGGGCCTGAGTGGTCACCTACGCCTTCGCGCCGCTCGAGACCGAGCGCGCCCTTGCCCGCGAGATGGAGTCCTACGCCACCCGGCAGGCCGCCCTAGCTAGTCAGGCCACCTCGGAGGTCGGGCAGCGGTACGTCGCCCTGCATCAGACCTGGCCCGACATCGCGCCCGGCGCCCTCTACGCGCTGGCGATGTCCGGCGTCGACCCGATGTCCGACCTCGCCCGCGACCTCGAGCAGCGCTCCATCCTCCAGTCGCAGGGCCGCGGGTTCCACTCCCCCGGCGAGGTCGTCTCCGCGCAGCAGTTGGCTCGCGAGGAGGAGATGCGCGAGCAGTCGGAGGGCAGCGAGGGGGGCCTCGGCGAGTCGATCATGGGCGGGTTGCGCTCGGGGGTCCGTGGCGCGTTCGTCGGCATGGAGTCCGCCTTCGAGGCCGTGTCACGTAGGGCCACGTCTGGGCTTGTCGCGGCGCAGGACTCCGACCTCGACTACAGCGAGGCGCTGGAGCGCTCCACCCCCACCATGATGTCGATGATCCGCTCCGACGACTACTCGTGGGAGGACACGGGCGACGGCTGGCTGCCGGGCGGGCAGATCCGCAAGGACCAGGAGGATTTGAAGCACAACCTCACGCTCGACGGCGAGTGGATGAGCCCCGGTCGAGCCCTCGCCATCAACATCACCGAGCCGGGCACCCGGGCGTTCGACCTGTCCTCGGGCCTCATCGACGCGGCGTTCCGCATCTTCGGCGACCCTGCGGCCTACGCGACCGCCGGCCTCGGGCGCCTGCGTCACGCCAACCGGGCGTTCTCGACCGACTCCATGCTCATCCGCGGCATCCGCCGGACCACGGACGAGGACTACGCCCGGCAGTGGTGGCACGGCAACGACGCGGCGCAGCGGCTTCGGCAGTCCCTCACCGATGAGCAGGATGCCTACGAGGTCTGGCGTCGGCTGGGTGGCGCGCAGGGCAAGGTTGACCACGAGACTGCGCGGCTCATCGCTGACGCCCGCTCGGTCCATCAGCTCGACGAGGTGATCCTGCCGCGGCTGGGTCCGGGCGGGATCGCACAGAAGCCGGTCGGCGGCGCGCTCAGTCGCGGCGTCGCTCGCGTGCTCAACGACGACATCGGCTCGGTCCACGGGCTCGGGATCCACGTGCGGCGCTTCACGGACCGCAACGTCCGCATGGCGCAGTGGATGCCGGACGCGACGATCGATACCTCGACGCCCGACCGAGCGCTCATCACGGTCGACCGCTTCCTCAAGGGCGTGAAGGCCACCGACGACGAAGCCGGCCGGGTGATGAACCGTGCACTGCGGATCGGCGAGTCAGGATCGGGTGAGACGTGGTTCGACGTCGCGATGGACCTGTCGACCCTCGCGGCAGAGAAGGCGCTGCGCGACTCGGTGACCGGCACGAGGCGCACGCTCGCGCAGGCGACGCAGGGCAGCCAGCGGCGCGCTGACCGGGCGCAGGAGATCCAGAAGTTCACGCGGATCTTCCGCGAGCGCCACGACGAGCTGACCAACTACTTCACGAGCGAGGCGGGACGCCCCCGCTCGCACGTCGCGACGCTGGTGGACGGCCAGGAGCTCGACCTCTCGCGGGTGCCGCACCTCGTGAGCGAGTACCTGCACACGAACCTTCCCCTGCCCGACCAGCAGCTCCTACGGCGAAACATCGGCGGGTACGCCAAGGCCATGCGGACGCTCGAGGACATCTGGGAGCCGCTGGGCATGACGCGCTCGATCTTCGAGGGCGTCACCGACACCGCGGCGCGCTTCATGACGAGCGTGTGGAAGCCGATGGTGCTGCTGCGTGGTGCCTACGTCGCACGGGTGGGCGGCGAGGAACAGCTCCGCATGGGCGCCGCCGGACTCGACTCGGCGTTCCGCCACCCGCTGTCCTACACCCTGTGGCTCTCAGGGCGCCGAGGTGGCTCCTGGCGGGGCGGGATGCTCGAGGACATGGCCGAGTACCAGTCGATCCTCCAGCGCAAGGGAGGCGGCTGGATCGGCCGCAAGCCCGGCGCGCAGGGGACCGGCGACTGGATCGTGTTCCGCCGCGGGCAGGGTGGGCTCACCGACGCCGAGTTCACCTCGGCCTGGGCCGATGACCTCGGCATGCTCATCAACGACGAGATCGCCTCGATCACGGCACGCATGGGCGTCGATGGGGCCACCGACTACCTGCTCACGGCGCGGGGCAAGCACCTGCGCGAGCAGCTCGGCAGCGCCGACCACTTCGAGGGGGTGACGCGGTCCTCGGACAACCTGCGCGCCTACGTGCGCACGGTGTGGGACCGGATCGAGGAGAAAACGCGAGGCGACGCCGACCTGATCGGCGCCATCGCGACGGGCCGTCTCGACGGGCGCGTGGTCCGGTGGGTCGACCGGCACAAGGGCGAGGCCCGCCCCGACTCGCTGGTGCGATCCCTGCGCGGCCGGCTCGACTCCGTCGGCATCCGCGAGGTCAAGGGGCAGCGCTACCTCGAACCATCGCGCCGCGAGGGCGTGACGCAGCAGCTCAACGCGGGCGTCGACTACCTCGCCGACGTCATCATGTCCAAGCCGACCAACTTCGCGGCCCGCGGTCCGACGTGGAAGCAGGAGTTCTGGAACTCGATCGAGCAGCAGATCGGCTTCGCCGACTCGGCCACGCAACAGGCCATCATCGAGCAGGCCCGCAGGGCCGGCCTCGTTCGGGCAACGATCCGACGCATGGAGTCGAACCGCCGGGCGGGAGCGGGCTCGCGCATCGACGACATCGGCACCGTCGAGATGATCGCCAAGGCGCAGGCCACCCATCGAACGAAGCAGTTGCTCTACGAGCTCACCGAACTCGGCCAGTTCAGCGACGCCTCCCGTGCAGCCATCCCGTTCGCGGAGGCGTACAAGGAGATCTTCGTCGCCTGGGGGCGCATCGTCCGCGACCGCCCGCAGACGGTCCGCCGCGGGCAGGTCGCCATCGAGGGCGCTCGCGGTTCCGGGTTCTTCCACACCGACCCGTCGACGGGGGAGGAGCGCTTCACGTATCCCGGTGGCCACTTCGTGTCCCGAGCACTGCTCGCGGGTCACGCCGACTCGCCGTTCATGCAAGCCGCCCTCACGACACCCGGCGTCGGCGCGCTGGCCACGGCCGGGCTCGGCGTCTCGGGGGCCATGATGGGCGAGCAGCCGGCCGAGTTCGACCTTGAGGGGTCGGTCGCTGGGCTGAACCTCGTGGGCTCGCTCGCGCCCGGCTTCGGCCCGGCCGTCACGATCCCGACCTCGCTGGTACTGCCCGACACCCCCAACACTGAGTGGCTGCGCGAGAACGTGTTCTTCCCCTTCGGTGAGCCCGACATCACGGGCGGCGTGTGGGAGTCGGCCCTGCCGGCTTGGGCGGACAAGATCCGCACCGCGTGGCTCGAGGACCCCGAGTCGAGCCGCCTCTACGCCAACTCGACGTTCGACATCGCCAAGGCGCTGATGGCGAGCGGCGACTACTCCACCGACTCGCCCGAGGAGGTCGACCGGCTGCTGACGGTCGCCAAGCAGCGCGCCAAGGGCCTGTGGCTCGTCCGCGGTGCGTCGCAGTTCGTGGTGCCCACCGGCCCGTCGGCCAACTTCCGCGTGCAGGATCTTGAGGGCGACTGGTGGCCGTATCAGGTGCTCGCCAGCGAGTACCAGCGGATGCTCCGCGACGAGGGCGAGGACGCGGCGGTCGAGGAGTTCATCGCGACCTTCGGCACCGACCTCATCAGCGCGGTTCAGTCGAAGTCCCGCGAGGTCGTCTACCGCCCGACCGATCAGGTGGGCGACGACTGGATCCAAGCCAACCGCGACCTCCAGGTCAGCTACGACCTCACCGTGGGGCTCGTGGCGCCCGAGGACCCGCTCGGCGAGTTCCACTACCCGGCCTACCAGCGCCAGTTCGATGAGGGCCAGCGCGAGCAGCTCGACCCCCAGCAGATGACCTACCTGTCGAACAACCTGCTCGGGCGCTTCGCCTACAGCCAGGCCGTCGAGACCATCGACCGCCAGCCGATCCCCGAGAACGAGAAGCGCCAGGCCCGCAACGCCGCCCGAGCGCAGATCATGGACCGCTACCCCGGCTTCAACTCCCACCTCGGGGTCCGCCAGCGCCCGCCGGTGGAGGAGCAGATCGCCGAGTTCGAGCAGATGGTCGAGGACCCGCGACTCGCCGACAACGAGGCCGTGCAGGGCATCGCCGAGTACCTCCAGGCGCGGCGCGAAGCGGAGCGGCTCGTGCAGGCCACCGCGCAGCGCTCGACCACCTTCCGCACCTCATCCGAGACGGCGTGGATCCGCCAACGCCTGCGCCGGCAGGCCGAGCAGATCATCGAGCGCAACCCCGCGTTTCTCGTGCCGTGGGAGCGGGCGCTGAGCCGAGAGCTCGCTGACGACGAGGTGCAGCAGCCGGGCGAACTCGCGCCCCTGGGCGTCCTCGGCATCGACGAGCCGGCCGCCTGATGCTGCCCGTCATGGCCGGGGCGTGGGTCCGTGATGCCGCGTGCCGCGATGTCGACCTTGAGGTGTTCTTCCCCGAGCCCGCTCGAGGCAAGGAGTCGTTCGCGGACGCCCTCGCCTACTGCCGGACGTGCCCGGTCGCCGCCGAGTGCCTCTCCTACGCGCTCGAGGACGTCGACCGCGAGGAGCCCAAGCGCTACGGCATGTTCGGGGGCAAGCGGCCCATCGAACGCTTCAGGCTGGCCGACGAAGCCACCTAGCTCAGCCGTCCTGCGGCAACTCGAACCGCCGGGCCTCACGCCACGCCTCGAACGTGAACATGGGAGCGCCGTGCGGCTCAAGGTGGGAGCGGACCTCGGGCGCGTCGGCGGGGTCCGCCTCGCCAGGGCTGCGCCACCCGCAGCGGCAGAGCGCCTGTCCCGTCTCCCGGTCAACGCGATCCACAAGGTGGCCGCCCCACTCGACCTCGACCCTCGCATCGAGCAGCAGATCCTCGCGCCTGCGCACCTCGGTCGTCAGCTCGTCGACCAGCCCGTAGACCTTGAGGTAGGCGTCGCCTCGCCCGGCGTCGTCGAGCTCGCAGGCCACGCGCCACACGGCGAGCGCCGCAGCTTGCAGGTCGGGGTCGTCGAGTGCCTTCACGTCGATCATGGAGCCTCCTCCTCGGTGCGGTCGTGAGGGGACGCTGACCCGTGTGCCCGCGGGTCGTCAAGCACCCGTGTCACTGCCGACACGCCCGCGTCGCATGCCCCCGAACCCGTGCGCGAGGTGCGCGCCTCCTCGCTGTCCGCACCGCCAGGAGGCGCTGGAATGGTCACACGATGGTCACAGACTCCTGACGACCGATCGTCACGCGGTGTGACGCGACGGGATGGGCGCTCAGCGTTCCCGCAGGTCAGGGGCACATTCCGTACCAATGCGTACCGTCGCGTACCTACGCGGAGAGTGGTCCGGCTTCGTTCGCAACGAAGGGGCCGACGGTTCAAATCCGTTCACCTCCACCACGAAACGCCCCGTAGCTTCGGCTACGGGGCGTTTTCGTTGAGTACCTTTCGTTTCGCGTTCGACGAAGTACACAGAAGTACACACGTTGGAGCGAACGTTCCAGATTGAGATCGTTGCGGATAGGCACTGCCCCGCGATTTCGCCGTCGGATGGTTGGGGTCAGCCGGCGGTGCGGGCGATCCTGGGTGCGGTGGCGAATCGGACTGGTCCAGCATCCTGAGGCGGTGACGTCCTGCACGGGGAGGCCCTTCAGCTGTTGGGTGGCAGCCTCATCAAGGTCGAACTCGTTGATCGGTGCAACGAGCTCGTCGATCTCGCGTGTGAGGGGACCGGACCCCGATCATCCATGAAGGGCTCAGCAGCCCCTCGTGGGTCCGCGGACGGAGCTGCCGTTTGAACCGTGCAGACACGTAGCGGTTATTGCCCGGATGGGGCGTGGTTGGTCGGGCTGTTTGGCCGTCTGGGTTTCGGCCTATGGGGTCCGTAGGACGGTGAGCGGGTCGCGACGGGAGGCGAGGAGGCTTGGGAGGGCTGCGGCGAGAGCTGCGGTGAGGATCGTGAGCGCGATGGTGGAGGTGGTGAAGGTGGCTGGAACGGGCGCGCCGGTGGCTCGTGCGACGCCGAGTGCGGTTGTGGTCGCGCCGATCGTGGCACCGATGAGCGTTGCCCACAGGGTCTGTCCGACGACCAGGCCGACGAGTTGTGCGCGGCTGGCACCCAGGGCACGGCGTCGGCCGAGGTCGCGGCGTCGCAGGTTGACTTGGCCGAGCACCGCGGCAGCGATGATCAGCGCACCAACGGCCAGGGTGCCGATCAGTTGCAGCCGTCCGGATGCGGCGAGATCGGCACCGACGATCGATTCGAGTTCGGCGAGGGCTGCTGGCGTGTTGACCGTCAACTGTTGAGGGTCCGGCGCATCGATGAGGGCCAGGACAGGTTGGGTGAGTTGGGCGGCGGTCGCGGTGTCGGTGGCGAGCACGGCGAGTTGGCTGATCTGCTCCGGTGTATCGACGCGCACCAACACGCCGGGGTCGAGCCGGCTCAAGGCGGGGTCCGCGTTCACGGTGCCGATAATGGCGACGGCCTTGCCGGTCTCGAGTTGCACGGTGCCGGCCGGATCGGCCATGGCGAGCCGCCCGAGCCCGTTCGGGGTGGCAACAGCCTCACCATCGTGGAGAACGGTCCGACCAGCGAGGGTGCCGGGCAGCTCGCCGGTGATCTGCCACGCGGCGACCGGCGGGCTTGCGGTGCCCAGCACGGTGTTGCGTGCGTCGCCGAGCGGGGTGAGGCCGGTCACGGCGTCCACACCGGAAAGTGCAGCGATGTCGGTGATCAGGGTCGGGGTGAACAGGGCCGGGTCGCTGGAGCTGATGGTCAACGCCCGGCTGCTGGCGTCCTCGAAACGTTGCTGAACCTGCTGTTCGGTCGCAGCGACCTGACCGGTCGTTGCGATGATCGCGGCTGCCACGGCGGCACCGATGAACGCGATCAGTGCCGAGGCCGCCCGTGCGGCCAGCATCGCCCGCCACGACTCGAGCGCGGTCGCATGCAGCCAGCCCATCACGAGCGGTCCAGATCGACCGCGTGGTGACACCGCTCGATGACCCGTGGGTCGTGGGTGGCGATGAGCACACTCGCCCCACCTCGGGCAGCCGCGGCGAGGCCGTCGAGGACCTGACCGGCGCTGACGAGGTCGAGGTTGCCGGTCGGCTCATCGGCGAGCACCACCGACGGGTCACCGACCAGCGCCCGACACAACCCGATGCGGGCGGCCTGCCCACCCGACACCTGGGTCGGTCGGGCACCGGCACGCAGCTGCACCCCGGTCTGCTCCAACAGTTCCTGGGCACGGTCGATGAAGGTGGCGCGTGGTTGGCCGCGGTAGACCGCCACTTCGGTGACGTTGTCCAACACGGTGCGGGTCGGATCGAGTGCTGCGTCTTGGAACACGAACCCCATCCGGTTGGCACGCAGCCAGGACAGCTCCGCATCGTCGAGTTCGGTTGTAGACCGCCCGTCGATCGTGATACGCCCCGCACCGGGCCGCAGCAGCAGCCCGAACACATACAGCAGCGTGGACTTACCCCGCCCTGACGCGCCTGTCAGGGCGACGACCTCTCCTGGCGCGACCTTCAGGTCCAACCCACCGAACAGCTCCGCGCTGTCCGGGTACGCGAAGCCGACGCCGTCACCGACGATCATGACCCGGCTTCCTCCCGCACCACGCGGACCACCTCACCGACTTCGACACCCTCGATGACCGCGAACCCGCCTGCGGCACCACGGACCTCCACCGTCCGCACCGAGCCGTCTGCGAGCACGACCTGCGCAGATCCGTCCGCTCGGGTCGTCACTGATGCGATCGGCACCGCCGGACCCGTCACCTCCGGCACCGAGACGAGCTCCACCGGCAACGTGGCCGAGCCGGCCACGGCCACCTCGTCACAGCCGTCACCGCAGGGTGGGCCACCGTCGGGCCCTTCCAGCGCGAACACGACCTCGCCGTCCTCGGTCCGCCGATCGGTCAGCAGTGCCTCCCAGCGGTCATCGATCATCGCGACCGCGGTGTCCGCGATCAGATCGACCTGACCTGGACTCACCCGCAGCTCGAACCTCGGTTCGTCTGCGACCGCGATCACGACCTCGTCATCACCCGTCAGCGTCGACCCGACCTCGACGTCCTCGACCAGACCGAGCCGACGTGGAAGCCCCTCGACCGCCACGAACGTCCCGACCTCAACCGTGCCCGTCACCGGTACGCCCTGCTCTTCCTGCCATGCGCGCACTGCCGTCTCGACCTCAGCGTCGAACGCCCCCTCCCCATCGAGCTCGAAGCCCTCACCGACAAGCCAGCGACGCAGCTGCTCCACATCCCGCCCCTCCAGCCCCGACTCCAGGTCCCGGAAGAACGGCACGGCACCCTCCACCACCAGCACCGGGCGCTCGTCGACCAGCACCAACCGGTCACCGCTGGACACCAGCGCCGACCCATCGACGGTCAACTCCGTGACCACCCCAGGCATCCGGGAGCGAGCCACGACCTCCCCGTCACGAAGCACGGACGCAGTCAACGACAGCGACGACCCCACCGTGCGCTCGGCGACCTCAGCGACCACCGGCGCAGCCGCGATCCCCTGGTCCGCGGCCGGCGGCATCACCCCACGACCCGCGACGAACCCGATACCAGCGACCACCACGACCGCCACCAGCCCGGCCACCCACTGGGACGGCCTGGCCCCGCGGGAGCGATTCACTCCCACAACTCGTCGAACGGAATCCCCGGACAGGTGACCTGCGCCCGCTCGACCTCCGCCACCGGCACGGTGAGCTGCAACCACGGGTTCCACTGCTCCGCCGTGGGCCACCGTGCCGCGAACGTCTCGAACGTGGGCACGTCCCAGTTGGCTTCGAACCCCTCGTCCTCCAGGCACGGGATCGTCTCGTTCACGTACCAGTCGTAGGTCGCCTCCAGCTGCTGCTCATCAGGATCCTCGTTGAACCGCGGATCGATCTGCACCTGCTGCTGGCAGGATGTGATCGCCTCCTGCGCCGCCTCCTGCTGATCGTCCGGCACCGGCTCGAAACGCACGGAACGTTCCGCGTTGTCACCCTCCGCCGCGAACCCCTGCTCACGCACACACGCCGCCTGCGCCCCCGCCCACTCATCCGGGTGGAAACTGCCGTCGTCCTGCGCCAACTCGCGCCACGACCCATCACCCAACGGCACGGGCTCTTCATCAACGTCGCTGGTGCTTGGCTGTGTGGTGGCAGACTCGTCGAGTGGGGTGTCATCGACGTCGGCGGGCTCGCTGGCGGGCAAGTCGCTGGAGGAGCATCCAGCGAGCACAAGTACCGTCGCTGACGCGGCCGTAAGCAGGAGCGTGCGTACTTCGACCGGTCTAGACACCCGTGCAACTCGTTCCAGCGCTCTGGACGACACGAGTCGAGACAACTCGCCACGTGGTCGACGATCGGCCCGTCGCCGTCGACCGGGAGAGAATCTCCGTCCCGTTCTCGTACGTCGCGATCGGAGCCGCTCCGTCAGGAGCCAGATGGGACGTGGACCCTGACGAGTTGGACTGCACTACCACTTGTCCTGATGGACAGTTCGCGGTCCCTGGATTGGCCACTGCTGGTGCCGCTAGCAATGCAAGCGCTGCACCCGCAGCAAGAGCCAGCCGGACAGAGTGAGTACGCAACATGTTTCCCCCGTTGAGTGTGAAGCTTCCACCGCCAAGGTGCCGTCTGTGCTCCGGAGAGTCAATCACTACACCCTCGCTACCTGGATCACCGAACGTCTCGCCTGACAAAGGACGACGACGCGAGCCTGCCGCATCAGTCAGATACGCCCGTTGCAGCGACCAGCGTCCAGGTGCGGCGAGGCGATCTCGGCGGGTTGTTGGTCGAGCATTGCCAGGCATAACGCGTGCCGTTACTATCAAAGTCATGATCCGCACGTACCGCGATCGGGACACCGAACGTCTTGCCGGACGGCAGCGGGTCAAGAAGTGGTCGCCGGAACTGAGCAAGGCTGCGCTTCGCAAGTTGCGCATGCTCGACGCCGCCGAGGAACTCAGCGATCTGCGGGTCCCGCCCGGCAACCGGCTCGAGCGACTCAAGGGTGATCGCGCCGGCCAGTACAGCATCCGCATCAACGATCAGTGGCGCATCTGCTTTCGCTTCGAAGGCGGCAACGCCTATGACGTCGAGATCGTGGACTACCACTAGGAGGTGAAACCCATGACGAAGCTGCCACCCGTTCACCCCGGCGAGGTCCTGCTCGAGGAGTTCCTCGAACCGGCCGGCCTCTCGCAGTACCGGCTCGCCAAGGACATCAGCGTCCCGCCACGCCGCATCAACGAGATCGTCCACGGCAAGCGGGCAGTCACCGCCGACACAGCCCTACGACTGGCCCGATACTTCGGCACGACCCCCCGCTTCTGGCTCAACCTCCAGGGCCAGTACGACCTCGACACCCAGGCCGACCTACTCGGCGACCGCCTCGACCACGAGGTCACAGCGACGGCGAGCTGAACCTGCTCCGCTCGACACCTGCCTGCCGGGTTCCGAGACCGATGCGCAACGCTGTTGTCGAGCGGTCGCGGTCGGGCTTGTTCCTGGAAGCGCTGCAATGAGTGCGTCGGCGGCAAGCGCTACGGTCTTGGAAGACCGAGGGGAGTCGGTGGTCATGCGGCGAGAAGTACCCAAAAGTACACACGCGGCTGCCTCTGCCTGCCTCTCTACGCCTCCGCATGCCTCCCGCTGCCTGGAGGTCGGTCAGGTCGAGATGCACGGTCTACGCCCGCATTCTCGCTCGTACGGGCTCGAATCGACTTTCTGTGGTCAATCGCCCGTCATCCATGAGGCCTTGCTTCGCAACGAAGGGGCCGTCGGTTCAAATCCGATCACCTCCACCACGAAACGCCTCGTCGCTCCGGCGTCGAGGCGTTCGTCGTCGGGGCCCCGGCGCCACGGGTCCATCCACTGCGCCGTCCGGCACTGCTCAGCGCACGGCCGCGAACAGCGCGAGGTCGAGGTGGCGCCAGAGTTCGACCACGTCCGCGAAGCCAGCCTCGCGCAGCGCCCGCTGGTGGCCCGCGGCGTCGAGGTAGGGCGGCTCGACCGCGGGTGGTGGGCCCAGTCGCTTCCGACGCCGCTGCTCGAGCTCGGCGAGCTGCGGGTCCGATCGGAGCGCGGACCGATGGGTGGAGAAGGCACTCGGACCGACGCTGGCGATGCGTTCGTGTGACAGCACGTTGAGCGCGGTCCCCAGGACGGGATCACGAACCTCGGGCACGGCCCAGTCGAGGTCGAGGAGCAGGCCGCCCGTTCGCAGCACGCCGGCGAGGTCGCGCAGGACCCGATCGGTGCCTCGGTCGCCGAGCACGTGCAGCGTCGCGACGGTCACGACGGCGTCGACGGGACACGGCAGGTCGGCCCACCAGTCGGCGCTGCGCAGATCGACCGAGCCTCGCACGACGCGACCCTGCTCGTCACCCAGCACCCGTCGCCCGATCGCGGGCAGCAGGGGATCGAGATCGAGGGCGAGAACGGTGGCATCGTGTCGGCTCCGGGCGATGCGGTGCGCGAGTCCACCGGTCCCGCTCCCGAGCTCCACGATCAGGGGTGTCGCCCCGAGGGTGCGTGCCAGCAGGTTGGAGAGCAGGCCGAGGACCATGTCACGACCGGGCATCAGGGCGGACATGTGGGATTCCCACGCGTCGAACCATCCACGCCAGTCGCTGGGCGCCGGTTGCGGTGGACTCATCGGCTCGCTCGTCGTGGTCGTGTCGGGACCGGCCCGCTACGGTAACTCATCTCGGAATCATTCCTAGATATTTCGAGGTGCCGGGTACCGCGATCCGAGGCCCAAGGTCGGATGTCGAGCGCGGTCCGGAGGAGGATGGGCAGCATGACCACCGACGCGGGCGCCGAGGCGCCGCCCGGACGCCTCCGTGAGTCAGCGCAGGTCTCGTGGCCGTTGATCGTCGGCAGTCTGTCCACGCTCGCGCTCGCCTTCGCCGACACCGTGATCGTCGGGCGCTACGGCACCGCCGACCTCGCGGCGGTGGCGTTGGTGCTGCCGGTGTACGTGCTGGCATCGGCGCTGCTGCTGCCGTTCGGCTCCGCGGTCCAGGTCCTGGTCGCCCGGTGGACCGGCGCCGGCGACACGGCGCGGGTCGGGCGGTTGATCGTCGTCGGCGGCCTGGCCTGTGCGGCGCTCGGTGGGGCGGTGGCGCTGGTGGTCGTCGTGGCGGCCGGACCCATCGTCGCTGCGCTGTCGGGGGACGCTGCACCGCAGGATGCGACGACCGTGTTGCGCATCCTCGCGCTCAGTCTGCCGCTGGTCGGGCTGAGCGCGCACCTGCGCGGTGTCTTCGGCGGACTGACGCAGACGAAGGTCGCGATGCAACTCGCCGTGATCGTCGCGGGGATCAACATCCCCCTCGATCTGCTGTTCGTGTTCGGCGCCGACCTGGGTGCGATCGGCTCCGCGCTCGCGACGGTCCTGTCGACCGCGATCGGGGCTGGCTACGTCCTGATGCTCGCACGGCGGCGGCTCGCCCCCAGCTACCCGATGGCTGGTGGAGGGGGTCGGTCGGACCGCGAACGGTTGCTCCGACCGTTGTGGCGCATCGGCTGGCCCGACGCCTCCTTCGGGGCCATCGCGTACGGCGCGGACGTCGTGCTGGTCGGGATCGTGGCGCTGATCGGTACCGCGGCGTTGGCCGGTCACCGGGCGATCGCGGTGACCATCATGTTGCTGTGGACCGTGGTCTTCTCCTGCTCGACCGGGATCGCGATCCTGGCCGGGCAGCGGCTCGGCGCCGACGATCTCGACGGCGTCGCCGCCTACCGGCGCTCGGGGGCACTGCTGATGGCGCTCGCGGCGACGCCGTTGGTCCTGCCCCCGGTGATCGCGCCCAGGTGGTTCTTCGGGCTCTTCACGGACGACGTCACGGTCATCGCCGAGGCCGTTCCCGCGGCGCGACTGCTCCCACTGGTGCTGCTCGGCATGCTGGTCGCCATGCCGCTGACCGGGGTCCTTCGCGCCGGCGGGGACACACGCGGGATCATGTGGATCGGGACGGGTTCGCAGATCGGGGTCGCGATCCCGTTGGCCTACCTGGCGGTGACCCGCTTCGAGCTCGGCCTGGCCGGCATCGTGCTCGCGCTCGCGGGGAGCTGGGCGATGCGCACCGTGCTCACCGTCCTGCGCTACCGGCAGGGCCGGTGGCAACGGCTGCTCGACGACGGGTGACCTTCGGGGGTCAGCCCTGGCGTTCGGCTCCCAGCAGGTGACGCCGGAGGTGGGTCACGATCGTCTCGATGGCGCGGATGCGGTTCGCCGGCCGCCGGATCCCATGTCCCTCGTCCTCGAAGAGCAACTCGGCGACGTCGGCCCCTGCAGCGCGGGCTCGATGGGCGAACGAGCGCAGGGTCGCGGGTGGGACCCGGGGGTCGCGAAGCCCGCCGATGATGAGGGTGGGTGCTCGGAGGGCAGCCACGTGGGTGATCGGTGATGCGGCGGCCAGCCGTGCTCGTCCTGCAGCGGTCGTGGGGTCCCCCGCGGCCCGGACCCACGTGCCGTTGAAGGCCCGGTCCGCACGCTCGGACATCGCGGCCAGGCTGGCCCGCAGGTCCGCAGGTCCGGACCAGCTGATCGCGGCCGCCACGGACGCGGGTTCGCGCGTCGCCAGCAGCAGGCTCAGGTAGCCCCCGAAGGAGTGGCCCATGACGCCGACCCGATCCGCTCGCGCGATCCCGATCCTGACGGCGTGGCGGACGGCGTCCCTGAGGTCGTCCAGTACGCGCCGGTCGAACTGGTCGATCGCCCCGGCGGCGTGCCGGGCACCGAACCCGGTCGAGCCGCGGTAGTTGACCCTGAGCACCGCGATACCCGCGCGTGCGCACGTCTGCGTGAGCGGATCCCACGAGGCATCGTCGCGTTCCCAGGGTCCACCGTGGACCCGCAGCACGAGCGCGCCCGCGTGATCGGTGGGCGTCGTCAGGTAGCTGCGGAGCTCGACGCCGTCGCTCGCCGGGCCGGCGCGCCGGCCGGTGGGTCGATCCGCGCCCCGCGCCGGGCGGTGGGCCCCCCCTCGTTGGCTGTCCCGCGCCCCGCCGACGGTGACCGGGGCCGCCCCCGATGCACAGACCGTGTGCAGTTCACGGCCGCCGGCGAGGTCCCAGTGCTGCAGCGAGCGCCCGTCCGCCGTGGTCGCGCGGATGGCTTCCACGAGCCGCCGGTGTCGCCGGTGTTCCTGTGCGGGCGCGTCCGCGTCCACGGGGATCGGGACCAGACCGGGAAGGTCATCGACGACGCGTGCAGCCATGACCTGTCCGCTCGACGTGTGCAGCAGCGGAGGGTCCACGTCGAGCCCGTCCACGGCGACGACGCTCGTCACGGTCGTGCGGCCCACGTCGAGCCGGCACAACCGCCGCGTGTCCCCCTCGACGGTCGCGCCGATCCACAGGCGGTCGTGGCCCTCCAGCGCCCACGGGATCGCCTCGACCGCGTCCGCGATCCGATCGACCAGCAGCTCGGGTGGGATCGGGGACCCCAGGCGCACACGCTCGAGGCGGACGCCGCCCTGCGGCCGGGCGACGCGGGTGACCGCGGTCGATCCGTCCCGACCGACGACCACATCCAGTGCCGCGAGGTGGGGCTGGCGCACCGTCGGGACGCCCGTGCGCAGGTCGATGGCCAGGACGGGTCGGTCGCCATCCGGTGTGGTCGCGCGGATGAGCAGCTCGTGGGGTCGATCCCGCGGGACGTCGAGCGGTCGAGCATCCCGCAGCCCGGCCGGGACGAGCGACCGGCGGGTTCCGTCCCACCGCACGTACGCGATGTCGAAGCTGCGGTCGATCTCGGGATCGTCGACGACCAGGACACCGGTGCCGTCACGGGTCGGGATCTGGAAGCGAAGATCGCGGGCGTGTGCGGGGAGCAGCGGTCGCATGTCCGCCGCGGTCGAGGTCAGGTCGAGCGCCAGCACCGTGGCGGCACCGGTCACCGGGTGCGGCCCGAGTGCGGTCAGCTTCCGCCCGTCGGGTGTCAGTGCCGGACCGCTGATCCCTGCGCGGCCGAACCAGGTGGCGATGACCTGGTCGATCCCGGACATCACGCGTGGGGCAGGGGGACCAGCACACGATCGCGTGGATCGATCGGGTCGGGTCCGCCCAGGAACGCGAACGGCCAGGGAGCCGTGGCCCGCGCGCCGGGCAGGATGGCGCGCGCCACCCGCCATCCGAGCCGACGCACGTCCGCGGTCGTGCGGTCCACGACCAGCGCGTCGCGGACCAGAGCCTGCAGCGCGCCCGGCGCATCGCGGGGAGGTCGCACGTCGGGGCCCCGGAGTCGATCCTCGACGCCTGCACGGATCGTGGGGTCGAGCGCGAGCTGCAGATGTACCAAGGGGTCGCCGATCTCGCGGCGTTCGGGTCCGAGCAGCGATGCGTAGTCCCGATCGCGTCGGTGGGGGAGCAGGACCTCGGCGTCCGCGAGTTCGCGCCAGAGTGCCGAGCGGGGGTCGTCGAGCATCCCCGCTGCCCGGTGGAGCAGGGCGGCCTCGCAGGTGGCTCGCACCGCGGCATCGACCCAGCGCGCCGTGGCGGCGCACCCGATGGTCACCCGCTCGTGGTCGAGGTCACGCAGGGCGGCGAGCACCACCGGGATGCCTCGCCGTTGCGGCACCAGGTGCAGGGAGAGTCCCCGGACCGCCTGGAGCGCCACGGGCAGCGGCAGGACCCCGAACCGGCGGCCAGGATGCTCCCAGGTGCTCGCCAAGGCATCACGTTCCACGACCTCGGCCACGGCGGCCAGCGTCGCTCGTCGCAGGTCGCGGTGCGCGGCGACGCCCGCGTTCACCGGGTAATGGGGCGCCGAGGGCTCGGGCGTGAGCGCGACCAGGCTGGTGGGGACGAGCACCGGGGTGCGCGGTCCTGCCCGGTGGGCGTCGACCCAGGTGGTCGCCTGCGAGCGGTCCGGTCCGTGGAACGGGAAGCCGGGTGCCGCGAGCTGGACCGGGTGGTGGAGCGCGAGGGTGACGGGGTCCACGTGGGCGACACCCTCGTGGCGGAGCTGCTCGGCACTCGCGGTCCGCGTCACGGGGACAGGGGTCGCGGCCGACCAGCGCTCGAGTGCCTCGCCGATGGCCGCGGTTCGAGCTCGGCGGGGGTCGCCGAGCGCGCAGCCAGCCGTGAGGCGGTTGTCGAGCGACGGGCCGAGCCCGTCGGGTACGGCGAGGGTGGCGGTGGTGACCACCGTGCCGGTCGGGGCCGGCGGCGCCAGTCGCTCGGTCCGCAGGCCGAGGATCGGACCGTTGCGGGGATCCACGCCGTCGGTGCCCGATGCGCACCGCCGGTCGACGCCCCCCAGGCGCCGTGCCATCACGTGTGGGGGAGGGGGGGGGTGGGCCGCTCCGCGGGCGCGCGCGGGTGGGGCCGCCCTCCCCGCGCCACCGGCTCCTCGTAGAGCCGCGTCCCACCGAGGAGCGGGAACGCCGCAGGGGCGTTCGAGAGCAGGCCGGGCGCGACGATCCGGGTGACCTGGACGCCGGTGGAAGCGACGTCCGGGGTGGTGAGATCCACGGCCACGGGGGCGTGACCGGTGTGTGCCGCGATCACCTGCGCCAGCCGGTCGGCGTCCGTCGGGGACGTGGCCGGCACCGACGCGAGCGGCCGCGTCTCGTCCGGGTCACGCAGCGGTGCGAGGAAGGGGTCCATCGCCGGGTCGAGGTAGAGCTGTGTCTGACAGACGAGGTCGACGACGTCGTGCCAGTCGTCCCGGTACGCCTGGCGGTACGCCCGGTCGGGGTCCCACGGCTTGAGCAGCGACCGATCCAGCAGGCGGTGCTCATCGATCGCGGACCACACCGGGCTCCCCGGGGTCAACAACCCGACCCCGAGGGACCACAGCGCGGCCGCCTCCGCGGCTGCCTTGGTGGCCGCGGCCTCGGCGCTCGGGCGGGCGGCGACACCCAGCAGCGAGAACCCCAGTTCAGGGTCCTCGACGAGGCAGGCGACGACCGGGAGCCCGAGCCGGGTGGGCAGCAGCAACCACGTCCACCGCAGGCGGGGATCGGCGGTGGAGGCCACCGCGGCACGCAGGGTCGCCGGCGGGGTCAGATGGATGACCGGGCCGTTGCCGTGCCACCAGATCATCGTCGCGTCCCGCTCGACGAGCTCCTCCAGCGCGTTGGCCTGGGCGTGGGCGCGGTCGCGGCCAGCCGCGAGGCCGGCGTAGATCAGCGCGTTCGTCGGCGGCTCCCGATCGCGCGGGGGCAGGAAGTAGTTGGCGTAGACCAGTGAGGCGGGCACGAGGGTCGCCTCGCCGCTCGGCAGGGAGCGCCCAGCGGCCCAGGCGACCTCGAGGTCCGCGGTCAGCGGCACGAAGGGGAAGCCCGGCTCGTGGTGCTGCCGGTCGGCGTACAACGCGCAGTGGCGCGGGTCGAGCGCATCACGGCCTGCGACCTGCAGCGCGGCGAAACTCGTGCGCTCCAGGCCGCGCGGGACACGGTTCGCGCAGTACCGCTCCAGCGCCTCGCCGATGGCCCCGCTGCGAGCGGCGCGATCGTCGTCGAAGGCCATCCCGGTCGCGACACGGTCCGCCCACCAGGGCCCGAACACCGCGGTGTCCGCGACCCGGGCCGACCACAGCCGGAGCCGATCGGGTAGCGCGGGATCGAGCGGCATCGCATCCAACCCGGTGACGATGCCGACGCGGGGGTCGACGGCGAGGTCCAGTCGGTTCATCGGCGGAGCTCCAGCCAGGGGTCGTGGAAGGTCACGGATGCGCTGTCGAGGCGGACCTCGACGACGGTGGCGCCGGATCGCGACGACCGGTACTGCGGCCACCAGCTCCTCGACAGGTGCAACTCCATGGCGCTGCCCGGGCGCATCCCGACGGCGATCGGGGTGAGGGGGCCGCGCACCCTGGCAGCGCCCCCGGTCGACGCGACCGTGCCCCGCGCCCCCGTGATTCGGTGGCCGTCGCGCAGGCCGAGGCGAGCGATCAGCCGGGTGCCGGGTCCACCGCGCACCTCGAGTTCGACGACCGGCATCCCGACGAGCGAGCTCACCCCGCCCATCCCGGTCAGTGGCACGACGGTGACGCCGGGCACCGCGTCGGGCAAGGGGTGGCCATCCGGGGTCGCGACGACGCGGCCGGACGGGATGGCCGACCAGCGGGGAGTAGGACCCGCACCCGGTCGTAGTCGGCCAGGCGTCGGTTCCGGCCGACCGTCCTGCCAGCCGGCCCCGAGCACGAAGGTCCGATCGGGTGGCGGCCGCACCCCGTCGAGCACCGCGCGGACGAACCGCAGGGCATCGCGCGAGGGGTGTCCGGTGCCGGTGGTGTCCAGCAGGCACCCGTCGATGGGCCGGCGGTGGAGCGGCAGCTGCCACGGGCCGACCACGACCCGATCGGTGGGGTCCGGCGCCGCACGGTCCCGACGCGCGGCGCTCGTCGCGTCGGTGCGGGTCCGTGTCGCGCGCAGGACCGCGTGCAGGCTGGGATCGAACCAGGAGCCGACGTGCACGGTCGGGCGACCGTGCGTCGTGGTCGCATCCGCTGACGCGGACGAGGACGCCTCGATGGGTCGCGCCCCCAACAGCGCCATCGCGTGGTCCTCGTCCCGCGCCTGCTCGACCTCGGACCAGCGGGCGGCGACCTGGTTCGGCCTCGGGTGGCGCCCGGGGGCCTGGGCTGCCCACCACCACAACCGTTCGGCGCAGCGTGCCCCATCGCCTCCGTCGAGATCCGATGGCAGATCCAGCGGGAGCATCCGGGCGACCGCGCGGACCAGGGTCGGTTCCTCGTCCGCGGTGAGTCCGGCCAGTCTGGCTTCGTAGGACGTGCCCACCGTGACCAGTCGTCCATCGCTGAAGGGCTGTTCGACCGCCCAGCGGGCCGTGGCCGCGGCATCCTCCCGCTCGTGTGGCCCCCAGGGCGCCCACTCGCCGCCCGCGTCGCCGCGCCCCCGCACGTCCTGGACGACGAAGGCGAAACCCGCCCGTGCCCAGGCTCGTGCCTCCGCGAACAGCTCGGTGCGCCCGTAGGGGGTCTGCACCAGCACCACGGGGGCGGGCGCGCGGGGGTGGATCACGTCGGCGGGCAGCCGCACCCCGTTGCGGGTCGGTCCGACGCCGAGCGTGACCCGTGGCTCCGGGGCACGCGCTCCGGGGCGTGGCGGACGCAGGGGCAGACTCATGCGCAGGAGGGGACGGGGAGGACGTGGTGGTCGGACCAGCCACGGCCGTCGGCGGACACGACCTGCTGGAGGCCGGGGTCGAAGCGGTCGGTCAGGAAGGCGGTGATCTGTGCGATGGCCAGGCCGGCGGCGATCGCTCGCGCGGCACCGGCGTCGCCCGGGCCGACGAGCAGCGCTCGATCGGCCTGGGCCTCCCAGAGGTGTTCGAGCGTGGGAGGGCTCGGTGCGGCCGAACGGCGCCGGAGCACCACGTCGCGCCAGTCCAGGCCGATGGTCCGTGCGCCGAGCAACGGTCCGACGACGAGGTCCGTGCCGTCCTGGAACCACGGGAGCCAGGGCCGCGCGTCGGGGCCGGCCGCTCGCCGCGTCTCGATGCCGGTCGGGCCCCGCCCCTCGTCATCGACCACGACGACCGTGGCACCGTGGCGGCCGAGGTCGGCCTCGCCGACGACCTGCAGGTCAGCGTCGGACGCGCTCGGCGTCACAGCGGTCAGCAGGGCACGCAGCGTGTCGTCGGGGACGAGGACGGTGCCGTGCGCTCGACGGCGATCACGGAGCAGCCCGGCGCGTTCGAGCGGACCGGTCAGTGGTAGCTCGCTGTGCAACGTGTCGGCGCGGACCGCCTGGACGAACCGGTCGATGGCGGCCGGCTCCGCGCGCAGCGCATGCATCTGCGTGCTCGTCGCCAGGTACCACGTGTCCGTCCGGCGGAAGAGGCAGGCGTCGGGCACGAGCTCCAGGGGGCGGGGCGAGGGGACCATGCAGGCTCCTGGTGGCGGACAGGGCGAGGGCGGCAGGCGCAGTGCGACCGGGGAGGGCCGAGCGGGGTGGATGGCGAGGTGGGCGACCCGGCCGTGGCCGCCCACCTCCTGCCGATCGGTCAGTCAGTCATCCCACGCGAACGCGGATGCGCGGACGACGGCGTGGTTGTTCGAGCAGAGGGCCACGGCACCCGTGCGGGTGCCGAGCTCCTCGAGGACCTCGTGGTCCTCCTGCAACGTCAGTTCCTCCTCCATGGCGGTCACCTCCTTCCCGTGGGGATCGTCGGACGGTGGTCGTCGGCCACCTGGTGGTGCAGCAGTTCGCGGTACGTCGCACAGCGCTCGAGCAGCACCTCGTGGGTGCCGACGTCGGCGAGGCGGCCACGCTCGAGGACGGCGACACGGTCGGCCGCGCGGATGGTCGAGACCCGGTGCGCGATGACGACGGTGGTCCGACCGCGGCGTGACGCCTCGAAGGCGCGGTGCAGGTCGCGTTCAGCCAGCAGGTCGAGATGGCTGACCGCCTCGTCGAGGACCAGGATGGGCCGGTCACGCAGCAGGACCCGCGCCAGGGCGATCCGTTGGCGCTGGCCACCGGACAGGCGTGCGCCGCGGTCACCGACGAGCGTGTCCAGCCCGTCCGGGAGGGAGCGGACGAGGCCGAGCGCCCCGACCGCGTCCAACGCGCGCTCGAGTTGCTCGTCCGAGGCGCCGGGTGCGCCGAGGCGGAGGTTCGCGGCGATGGTGTCGTGGAACAGGAACGTCTCCTGGGGGACGTGGGCGATCAGGTCGCGTAGCGCCGCGAGCGAGTGGTCCCGTACGTCGACCCCGCCGAGCAGCACCGCCCCGGCATCCACGTCGAGGTGGCGCAACAGCGCCGTGGCCAGCGTGGACTTCCCGGCACCGGACCGCCCCACCAGCGCGAGCGTCTCCCCGGGCGTGACCTCCAGGTCGATGCCTCGGAGCGCGAGCGGCTGGTCCGGGCCGTAGCGGACGTCGACGCGCTCCATCCGGATGGACGCGGGCCCCGACAGTCGCGTCCGGGAACCGTCGTCCGGCGTGGGTGGCTCGGCGTCGAGGAGGGCGAAGACCCGATCCGCCGCTGCCCGGAGCCCGGGGAGCTCACGCAGGTTGTTCATGGCGGCGACCACGGGGGTCGCTGCGGCCGTCGCGAGGACCGCCGCGACGAGCAGGACCTCGGCGTCGACCGTGGGACGCGCGAGTAGCCCGGTGATGACGACCACGATGGCGCTGGCACCCGGCAGGCCGAGGCCGATCGCGTGGACCACGCCGGTGCGGGACGCCTGCCGCACCTGGACCTCGGTCATGGCGAGGTCCGCGGCCTCGACCTGCGCGCGATGCCGGTCCTGCTGCCCGTAGGTCGCGATCTCCGCCGCACCCTCGAGCGTGTCGTGGACCTCCGACCGGACCGTCGCCAGCCGGTCACGCAGGGCCCGCGCATCGGCGGTACCACGCCGAGGAAGGACCACCCCTGCGGTCCCGGCGAGCGCGAGTACGACCGTGAGCGCGGCCGCCAGTGGACCGTGCACCGTGGCCAGCGCGACGATGGCGGTCCCGGGGACGACCACACCGACGACCACGTTGATCAGGGCGTGGGCGTAGAGCAGTTCGAGCCGCTCGCTGTCGGCCATGGCGGTGCTGGCGAGCTCCCCGGTCCGGCGATCGTCCAGGCCTCCCGGCGCGAGTCGTTCGACCGCGCGGTACACCCAGACCCGGATGTCGGCGAGGAGCCGGAAGGCCAGATCGTGGCTCAACCAGGCCTCGCACCACATGGCGGCGGTGCGCACGAGCACGCTCGCCGCGAGCGCCACGAGCCAGGGGCCCAGGCGCTGCGTGGATCCGTCGGTCACGGCGATCACGACCACCACGCCGCCGAGCACGGCTGCGGTCAGCAGGGCCAACTGTTGGATCAGGGCGAAGGCGAGACTGGCCGCGAAGACACCGAGGTGGCCGCGGAGCACGCTCGCTCCGGCGACGAGTCCCCGTCGGTGGGTGGGTGGCGGAGTGGTGGCGCCTGCCTGCCAGCGTCGTCGCGTGGTCATGACCGGACCCCCTCGAGCAGTTCCCGCTCGGCGGCCACCATCGCGGCCACCGGTCCGTCGCCGGTGGCCAGCGACCGGTAGTTGCCACTGGCGACGACCCGACCGGCGTCGAGCACGACCAGACGGTCGGCCCGGGCCATGGTCGACAGGCGATGCGCGATGACGAGGGTCGTCCGGGTCCGTCGCAGACCTGCCAGTGCGACGTCGACCGCGTGCTCGTGGGACGCATCGAGGCTGGCGGTCGCCTCGTCGAGGATCAGCACCGGTGCGTCGGCGAGGACCGCCCGCGCGATGGCGAGGCGTTGGCGTTCGCCGCCGGAGAGGCCCGCGCCCCGCTCGCCCAACGGTGTGTCGTAGCCGTCGGGCAGTTCGAGGATGCGCTCGTGCAGGTCCGCGATCCGTGCCGCCGCCTCGATGCGCTCGGACGAGGCATCCGGGTCGGCGAACGCGATGTTGTCGCGCACGCTGGCACGGAACAGGTGCACGTCCTGGGAGACGACCGCGACGAGGTGCCGCAGATGCTCGACGGCGAACCCGCGCAGGTCGACGCCGTCGATGCGTATCGCACCCGCATCGGGATCCACCGACCGTTGCAGCAGCATGGCCAGGGTGGACTTGCCTGCGCCGCTGCGGCCGACCAGGGCCACGGTCTCCCCCGGCTCGAGGTGGAGGGACACCTGTGTCAGTGCGGGTCGGTCCCGTCCAGGATGGGTGTAGGTCACCTCGTCGACGTCGATCCGTGGCGGTGCGTTCGGCGGCGACCGGTCGCCCCCCGTCGCCACGCGCGGGTCCGCGGCGTCGAGCAGTTCGAGCACGGCGGGCGCGGCGGCCAGGCCGCTGAATCCGTCGTGCCAGCGCTGTTGGAGCTCCACCATCGGACGGAACGCCTCGTTGGACAGGAACAGCACCAGCAGCAGACCGGCGAGGTCGAGCTGGCCACCGACCGCCCGGATCGCGGCCACCGCGACCCCGGCGGCGGCGCCGGCGGTCATGAGGAACGCCACCACGGACGCGTGGCCGAGCGAGAGCACCGTCTGGCCCATCATGGCGCGGTGGAGTGCCGAGGCGTCGGCGGCGATCCGATCGCCGTAGCGCGTCGATGCGCCGACGGACTTGAGCGTGGCCATGCCCTGGACGGACTCCACGAACCGTCCGGCGAGCTGGCGGTAGGCCATCCAGTGGCTGCGTCCCCGGTCGCCGAGTGCCCGGTACCACAGCGGCCGGGTGAGCGGGATGGCGAGCGCAGCGAGCCCGATGACGACCGCGACGACCGGGTCGATGACGGCCAGGACCCCGACGAGGGCGGCGGATCCGAGGACGCTGATGATGGCCTGCGGGGCGTACCGGGCGAGGTAGCCCTGCAGGGCGTCGACGCCGTCCACGATCGTCGTCTGGACATCGCCACCTCGATCCGACGTCCACGCGACCGAGCCGCGCTGCAGGACGCGGTCGAGCAACCGGGCCCGCAGGACCCGTCGGATCTCGGCACCGGCGCGCGCCATCGACCGCTCCTGCTGCCACCCCGCCAGGCCCCGGACCACGGTGCTGGCGACCGCCAACAGGATCGGTCCACGCAGCTCACCCGATCCCGGTGCGAGCGACTGACGCAGCACCTCGGCCAGGGCGAGCGCCTGCCCGATGGTGGCGAACACGGCGAGCAGGCCGGGAACCGCGGAACGCAGCGTCGCCGCAGGCGCGAGCTGCAGCAGGCGGAGCAGGCGGCGGTCGAGGAGCACGCACATCCAGATGTCGAGGTCGCGGCGCTGGCACTATATAGGAATGATTCCGAGACGTGTTACTGTCTTACTCGCGGGCGCGACCGACCCGCCAACCGACGACGAAGGACGACGCATGAAGCACGGGGCACGGACCGCGCGGCGGTCCATGTTGACGACGACCGCGCTGGCGCTGCTGCTCGCCGCCTGTGGCGCCGATACGGCCGCCACCGAGGACGCCCAGCACGATGGTGACGACGCCGCAGCGGCCACCAGCGACGACGAGGCGGACGCCGACGACGCGGTGGACGACGACGAGGCGGACGCCGACGACGCGTCGGCGGATCCCGCTGAGGACGTCGAGCGCAGCTTCACCGATGCCGAAGGTGTCACGGTCAGCTTCGACGAGCCGATCGAGCGCGTCGTGTGCCTGACCGGGCCATGCGTGGACATCCTCGCCGAACTCGATGTCGAGCCGGCAGGGATCCTGGGGCCGCGCCTGGTCACCGACGAGCGCTACTTCGGTGTCGCAGGCGAACAGATCCCGGTGTTGGAGGGCTCGTTCGACGACCCGGACCTGGAGAGCCTCGCGGCGATGGAGCCGGATCTCGTGATCGGGCTGACCGGGTTCCAGTCGCAGAACCGCGACCGCTACGAGACGGTGGCCCCCTTCGTCGCGCTCGGCGTGCCGACCTTGGAGGCCGCCTACGACAACCTGCTCGGTATCGGGGCGCTGCTCGACCGCTCGGACGCGGCGCAGGACGCGATCGACGAGACCGAGCGACTGATCGACGCCCTGCGAGCGGACGCGCCGGGTGACGCGCGCGTCCTGCACATGGTCGGGTTCGGGACCGACTTCACGGTCTCCGTGGCGGGTGCCCTGTACGGCAGCGTGCTCGACGAGGTGTTCGACTACCCCTGGGATGCGCCGGTCAACCCCGACGATCCGACCGGGCTGGTGCCGTTCTCGCTCGAGGAGGTCCTCGAACAGGACCCGGAGTGGCTGTTCGTCGCGGACCTCGACGCCGGGTTCGGCGGGGATCCGTGGACCGACCAGTTCGAGGACAACCCGATCTGGAACGAGCTCACGGCCGTCCAGCAGGGGCAGGTCGAACTCGTGGACACCGGGCCGTGGATCAACTACCGCGGGACCCGGGCGGTCCGGCTCGTGCTCGACGAAGCGGTCGGCATCGTCTACCCGGAGGTCTTCGCTGAGGCCCAGGGCTGAGCTCGGGGTGGCAGCGGCAACGCCGAGCAGCATCGACCCGGGGGGGGCGGCGGGGGCCGCCGCCCCCCCCGCCCCCCGCGGGGGGGGGGGGGGGGGGCGGGGGGGGGGGGGGGCGCCGGGGGGGGGGGGGGG
>JAFIEQ010000195.1 GCA_020832455.1 Nitriliruptoraceae bacterium | reverse complement strand
AGGTCCTGCGCGACGTGCTGCTGCACCGCTTCGCGCAGGACCCCACCCTCGAGCCCCGCGACGTCGTGGTCCTGTGCCCCGACCTCGACGCCATCGCCCCGCTGATCGAGGCGGTGTTCACGCGTCCCACCTCGACCGCGGACCCCTCGACACCGTCCGACACGGCCGCGGGCGAGCTGCGGGCCGGCCACCTCCGGGTCCGCATCGCCGACCGCTCGCTCGCCGCGCAGGACCCCACGGCCGTGCTCGCGCTGCGCCTGCTCGGTCTCGAGGATGCGCGGCTCGGGGTCAGCGAGGTGCTCGACCTGCTGGCGCGGGAGCCGGTACGGGCCCGGTTCGGGTTCACCGACGAGGACCTGGACCGCATCGCCGGCTGGGTCGAGCCGCTCGGGATCCGTTGGGGGTTGGACGCCGAGCACCGCACGCAGTTCGGGCTCGACACCGATGAGGGCACCTGGGCGGCCGGCCTCGCCCGGCTGCTGGTCGGGGTGACGACCAGCGACGAGGATCGCCGGACCGTGCTCGGGGTCGTGCCCTACGACGACGTCGCCGACGGGGACGTGGACCTGGTGGGCCGGCTGACCGAGTGCATCGTCCGCCTCCGCGATGCACGTCGCTCGCTGTCCGGGGCCCGGGAGCTGACGACCTGGGTCACCGCGCTGTCCGATGCGCTCGACGCACTGGCCGATCACCGCGAGGCACCGTGGCAGCGGCTCGCCCTCGACCGTGTGCTCGACGAGATCCGCGAGGACGCCGAGGCCGCCGGGGTCGACGTGCCGCTCCACGCCGCGGAGGTCGTCGGACTGCTCACCGCCCGACTGGCGTCCCGCGGCGGCCGCGCGGACCAGCGCACCGGGGACCTGACGGTGTGCGACCTGGTGCCGATGCGCTCGGTCCCCCACCGCCTCGTGTGCCTCGTCGGGATGGACGACGGCGCGTTCCCGCGTCGCTCCCGCCTCGACGGGGACGACCTGCTCGACCACGATGAACGCGTCGGCGATCGTGACCCCCGCTCGGAGGACCGCCAACTCCTGCTCGACGCGGTCCTCGCGGCGGGCGACGCGGTCATCGTGACCACGACCGGCGCCGACGAGCGCACCGGCGACCCCCGTCCCCCGGCGGTCCCCATCGGTGAGCTGCTGGACGTGCTCGACCGCACCGCGGTCACCGCGGACGGGGTCCCGGCCGGCACGGCGCGGACCGTCACCCATCGGCTCCACGCTTCCGACCCGGACAACTTCCGACCGGGGGCACTCGACGGTTGGGACGGCATCCGCGGGGCGGACCCCGGCGACGTGGCCGGGGCCCGCGCCCTGCTCGCGCCACGGGCGGCGGCGACGATGCCCTTCGGCGACCCGCTCGAGCGGGTCGAGGTCGTGTCGGCCACCGCCCCGGTCGAGGAGCCGGACGCGTGGCTCGGTGCGAGCGACCGCTCGCTGACCATCGAACTCGACCGGCTCCACGAGGCGTTGCTGCGTCCGGTGCCGAGCTACCTCGACGCGCGGGCAGGGCTGCGCTTCCCCCGACGGCAGGCCACGCAGACCGACGAGCTCGCGGTCGAGCTCGGCGGGCTCGACGCCTACCACGTCGGACGGGCGTTGCTCGAGGACCGTCTCGAGGGCGCCGCGCTCGACCGGGCGCTGGAGCTGGTGCGCGGCCGGGGTGGTCTGCCGCCGGGGATGCTGGCCGGGTCGGGGCTCGACGAGGTCACCACGGTCCTGCAGCGGCTGCTCCAGGCAGCCGAGGACCTGGGGATCGCGACCGAACCCGAGCCGCCCCGCGAGCTGGTGGTCGACCTGCCGGACGCGGTCCGGGTCGTCGGCACCGTCGATGGACTGGTGGGCACCTGTGTGCGCCGCCTGCAGTACCAACGGCTCACGCCCCCGCACCGGTTGCGGTCCTGGCTGGCGGTCCTCGCCCTGACCGCCGCGACCCCCGACCGGGACTGGCACGCGGTCACCATCGGGCGGATCCCGGAGAAGCGCAAGGAGCGCCGCGTCCGCGACCCGGCCACGATCCAGGTCGCGACCGCCCGTCCGCCCGACCTGTCCCCGGACGAACGCCGGACGTGGGCCACCGCGGAACTGCTGCGGCTCATCGGTCTCGCCCGCACCGCCCTGCGTCGCCCGCTGCCGCTGCTCGAGCGCACCTCGGCCGCGCTCGCGCAGGCCCGCGCCAACGTGCGGGTCGGCGCCTCGACCGCATCGTGGACCGGACCGGGCGCGAACGCCTTCGACGACAGCGCCTTCGCCCCGGTCACCGGCGAGAGCCTGGCTCCCGCGATCCGGCTGGCGTTCGGGCCGGACCGCGACTTCGCGGCCCTGCTCGACGTCGCCGCGGTGCCGAGCGACCCGCCGGTGCCCGTCTTCGCCCGCAGTGACGACGGGGTCACGGCCGCGCTGCCCGAGCTCGACACCGAGGTGGCACCCGGCCCGGACGGGGCGCGCCTGACCCGGCTGGCAGAGGTCCTGTGGCGTCCGATGCTCGACCACGAACGGCGGGACGACCGATGAGCGGCTCCGAGCCGGGCGCCGACGTGCTCCCCACGCCCCGCGCACGACCCTTCGAGGTGGGGGGTCCCCTGCCGCTCGGCACGACCGTGCTCGACGCGTCCGCCGGGACCGGCAAGACCTTCGCGATCGCCGCGCTGGTCACCCGCTACGTCGCGGAGCTCGGCATCGACCTCGGCGAGATCCTGGTGGTCACCTTCACCCGCGCGGCCACCGCGGAACTGCGCGGCCGGATCCGCCAGCGGCTCGTCGGTGCACGCGACCACCTCGCCGGTGTGCTCGACGGCCGGTCGGCCGCCACCGAGGATCCGGTGCTCGACGCGCTGGCGGACGCGGACGCGGACGAGCTCGCCCGACGGCACCGACGTCTGGTCGAGGCCCTCGACGGGATCGATCGGGCGCAGATCGCCACCATCCACGGCTGGTGCCAGCAGGTGCTCGGCGGGCTCGGTCTGGCCGTCGACCTCCCGGACGAGCTGACCGTGCTCGAGGACGAGACGGCGCTGGTCGAGCAGGTCACCCGGGACCTGCTCATCGAGCGGTTCACGGATCGACCGGGCGCCCCCGGCCTGACCGACGTCCTCGACGCGGTCGAGGCCGCCTGCCGGACCCCGGACGCGCCGTTGGTGCCCACCGAGGAGCCCCACGAGGACGACCGCGCCGACCAGGGCGACGACGAGGCCACCGGCCGGCTCATCGCGTGGGTCGCTCGCGACGCCCGCCACCGCCTGGCCGCCCGCAAGCGCCGCCTCGGGGTGGTGGGCCACCAGGACCTGCTGGACGTCCTGCGCGCCACGCTGCGAGCCGGCACGACCGGTCGCCGCGCGGTGGAGACCCTGCGGACCCGGACACGCATCGCCCTGATCGACGAGTTCCAGGACACCGACCCGGTGCAGTGGGACATCCTGCAGACCCTGTTCCGGGGTGCGGCCGATCCCGCCGACCCGCGCGCGCTCGTCCTGATCGGCGACCCGAAGCAGGCGATCTACCGCTTCCGTGGCGCGGACGTCGGCGCCTACCTGGCCGCGACGCGACAGGCGACCGATCGCCGGACGCTGACGACCAACTGGCGGTCCGACGAGGCGCTGCTCGCGGCGCTCGACCGACTGCTCGCGGGCAGCGTCTACGGGGAGACCGGGATCGAGCACGTGCCGGTGGATGCCGCCCCCGGTCACGAGGGCAGCCGGCTGCGCGGCGAACCGGACGCCTGCCAGCCACTGGTCCTGCGCGCCGTGTTGCACGAGGGGCCCGATGCCCGCCCCCCGACCGCCACCAGCGCGCGCACCGGCCTCATCGTCGACGACGTCGTCGCACAGACGGCACGGCTGCTCGCGCCCGGCACCCTCCAGATCCCGGGCACCGAGGGGCACCGAGACCTGCGCCCGGGCGACGTCGCCGTGCTCGTCCGCTCGAACCACGACGCGCTGGTCGTGCAGCGGGCACTGATCGACCACGGCATCGCTGCGGTCCTCAACAGCGTCGGCAGCGTCTTCGCCACCGACGCCGCCGCGGCGTGGGCGGACCTGCTCGAGGCGCTCCTGCGACCGAGCGACGCCGCCGCCGTCCGACGGGTGGCAGCCGGGCCCTTCCTCGCGACGGACCCGGCGGCACTCATCGACGCCGAGGAACCCCTCGTCGACGCCTTGCACGAGACGATCCACCACTGGGGCGAGCTCGCCCGGGAGCGCGGGATCCCAGCGGTGCACCACGCGATCTCGGAGACGACGGGGTTGACCGCGCGGCTGCTCTCGCACCTGGGTGGGGAACGGACCCTGACCGACCTCGAGCACGTCGGTGCGCTGCGCCACGCGGGGCAGCGCCCCCCGGGCCCGGGGGCCCCCCGCCCGCGGGGCAGGTTGGGTGCACGGCTACCGGGTGCCGACGCCCCGGAC
>JAFIEQ010000030.1 GCA_020832455.1 Nitriliruptoraceae bacterium | reverse complement strand
GGGGGGCGCCCCCCGCCCCGCGGCGCCCCCCCCCCCCCGGCCGCCCCCGCCCGCGCGGGGGGGCGGGGGGCCCCACTCGCGGACCAGCAGGACCCGGTGGGCTGCTGCGGTGTGCGTCACGGGGTTCAGGCGTCCTCGGTCGACTGATCGGCGGGTTCGCCCACCGGCTCCCCGGCCCGGGCCTTGCGCAGCGCCGTGACCGCCTCGACGATCAGCCAGACCGCCAGCACCAGGATGATCAGGTCCAGCACCGTCAGCAGCCAGTCACCGTCGCGGATCAGGTCGAACAGCTGGCGGAACAGTGCCCACGTGGTCATCACCAGCAGGAACGACAGCGGGATGATCTGCGCGAGCGCGTTGCGGCCGCTCTTGGTCACGTAGACCGCGATGACGGCGAGCGCGAGGCCGGCCGTGAGCTGGTTGGTGGTCCCGAACAGCGTCCAGAGCCGGCCGAAGGCCAGACCCTGTTCGCCGCCGCCGGGGGCGACCGCCAGCGCCAACGGGACGATGCAGGCGAGCGCGGTGACGGCGGTGAGGTTGCGGGTGAGCTTGCGGAAGCCACCGCCGAGCCCCGCCTGGGTCGGGCCGACCATGTCCCCGAGCTCCTGCAGGATGTAGCGCTGCAGGCGGACCCCGGTGTCCATCGTCGTCGCGGCGAAGGAGATGACCACGACCGCGGCGAACACCTGGCCGATGTTGAGCGGGACCCCGAGGTGCGAGGCGAAGCCGGCGATGCCCTGGACGAAGTTGCCGACCGCCCCGCCGCTGGCGGTGCCGAAGTCGGCGTAGCGCTCGTCGAAGCTCGCGCCGCCGAAGGCGACGATGCCGGCCGTGGTCGCCAGGATGGCGCCCATCGCGAGCGCCCCCTCCCCCAGCGAGCCGAGGTAGCCGACGTGGCGTGCGTCGGTCTCCTTGTCGAGCTGCTTGGACGTCGTTCCCGATGCCACGAGCGAGTGGAAACCAGAGATCGCGCCGCAGGCGATCGTGACGAACAGCAGCGGGAAGAACGGGGGGCTGCCCTCGGGCAGGTTGGTGTTGAGGACCGGGGCGACGATGCGGTCCATGCCGACGACGACACCGAGGAAGATGACCCCGAGCGCGATGAACAGCTGGTGGCTGTTGATGTAGTCGCGCGGCTGCAACAGGATCCACACCGGGATCCGCGAGGCGATGAAGGCGTAGATGAACAGCAGCACGATCCAGGTGTCGCGGGCACTCAGGCCCACGAGTTCACCCAGTGCATCCAGCGTGATCGGGTTCGCCTCCCCGATCGGGATCAGGATGTAGAGCAGCACGACGCCGACGATCGAGGGCAGCAGCGCGCTGGTCTTCTTCCTGTAGATGTACTGCCCGATGACGATCGCGATCGGGATCTCGACCACGATCGGGATCACGGCACCCGGGTTGCCCACGAACAGGTTCGCGATGACCACGGCGAACACGGCGTTCACTAGCGTCAACAGGAAGAAGATGATGAACAGGAACAGCGTGCGCGAGCGGGGGTTGATCACGGACTTGGTCAGCGTGCCGATGTTCTGCGCGCGGTTGCGGACCGAGACGACGATCGAGCCGAAGTCGTGCGCGCCCGAGGCGAAGATGGTGCCGATCACCACCCAGAGCAGCGCCGGACCCCAGCCCCAGAAGACCCCGATCGCCGGCCCGACGATGGGGGCCGCGCCCGCGACCGAGGTGAAATGGTGCCCGAACAGCACGTGCTTGTTGGTCGGGACGAAGTCCACCCCGTCCTGCATCGTGTGGGCCGGCGTGACGTTGCCGTCATCCAGCGCGTACACGTGATCCGCCAGGTAGACGGAGTAGTAGCGCCATCCGAGGTAGAACATCCCGAAGACGACGACGAGCACCACCACTGCAGGCATCGGATCTCCCTTTCCGATCGTGGGCGTTTGACGCGGCTGCCCGTGCGTCGTGCTGCGGCGCTCGGAGCGCCGTACACGGGCGATGGGGCGGTCTCCCGGCCACCCCATCGCGTACGGTCCACCCTGCCCGAACGGACAGGGCCACGCAGGCAGTGGGCGGAGTGCGACGTTGAGTGAGCAACGGACGCGCGACACGGTGATCGCATCGTGGCGGCGCGCGCAACTGGCGGTCGTGGGGTGGCGGAGCGCTGCCGGTGTGCCCGACGCGGCCGTGGTCGTGCCGGTGCTGCTCGACCACGAGCCGGCGCTCGCGCTGCCCTACGCCGAGCTCGAGCTCGCCCGTGCCCTGGCCGCGGCGAGCGAGGTGCGACTCGTGGTCACGGAGCACCCGGCGTCGCGGGAGGCGGCACCGGTGATCGCCGCCGCACGGGCGACCCTCACCGAGGACCCGACCGGGGACGCCCTGGAGGAACGGGGACTGCTCCCACAGTTCATCGCCAAGCACCCGCCCGACCGCCGGCGGATCGACAGCATGCTCCAGCGTAAGGAGCACTGGTGGTACCTCCCCCGGCTGCTGGTGCGCTTCGCGGCCCTACAGGCGGTGCACCCCCTGCCGGCGGGTGACGGGCTGCTGCTGCTCGGCGACGACGAGCTCACGGTGCAGCGCTGCACCCTGCCGTCGACCGACCCGCTGCAGGTCGACGCGCCCCTGCCCGCCGCGGACCGCACCGCGCTGGTGCACACCTACGGGGCGGACGTCCCCGACCTCGAACAGCCGTGGCAGCGGCGGTGGCGCGGGGTGATGACCCCGACCGGGTTCGAGGTGGACGCCGTCGACGGCACCGGACCGCCGTCACGGGCACGCTCGGTCCGCGAGCGGATCGGGGTGGAGTGGCGGCTCGAGCGCGCGTGCAAGCGCGGTCTGAAGGCGGCCGGCCACCCCCTCTGACCCCGCGGGATCAGGACGCGAGGTCGGCGAACAGCCCCTCGACGAACAGTTGCGGATCGAACGGCGCGAGGTCATCGATCTCCTCGCCGAGCCCGACGAGCTTGACGGGCAGTCCGAGCTCGCGCTGCACCGCGACGACGATGCCGCCCTTCGACGAGCCGTCGAGCTTGGTCAGCGCGATGCCGGTGACCTCCACGGCCTCGAGGAACGCCTGCGCCTGGGCGATGCCGTTCTGCCCGGTCGTCGCGTCCAGGACCAGCAGGGTCTCCTCCAACGGGCCCGCCTGCTTCTGCAGCACCCGCTTGACCTTGCCGAGCTCGTCCATCAGCTGACGCTTGTTGTGCAGGCGGCCAGCGGTGTCGACGATCAGCAGATCGCTGCCGTTGGACACCGCCGCGTCGTAGGCCTCGTAGGCCACGGAGGCCGGATCGGCGCCCTCGTCCTTGCGCAGCAGCTGCGCGCCGGTGCGATCCGCCCAGACGCCGAGCTGCTCGGCGGCGGCCGCCCGGAAGGTGTCCGCGGCGCCGAGCGTCACGGTCGTGCCGGCCCGGGCCTCCACCGCCGCGAGCTTGCCGATCGTGGTCGTCTTCCCGGTGCCGTTCACGCCGGTGACCAGCCAGACGGTGGGTCCCTCGTCGGTGGCCCGCGCGAGCGAGCGGTCCGCGGTCCCGAGCGCGTTGGTGAGCTCCTGCTTCAGCAGCTCGAGGACCGCCTCCGCGGTCGTCGCCCCCTCGTCCCGGCTGCGGCGCTTGAGCTCCTCGACGATCTCCATCGTCGCGGTCACCCCCACGTCGGCGGTGATCAGCGCCTCTTCCAGCCCCTCCCACGCCTCCTCGGTGACACCACGGCCGAACAGCTCGGCGACCGACGACCCGAGCACGTTGCGCGTGCGGGTCAGGCGCCGACGGAACCGCTCGGCGAGGGGAACCTCCTCCTCGACCGGGAGGGACTCGGTCACCTCCGGGTGGGGTCGGTCCCCGGGGGGCAGCAGCACCTGCGGCTGCTGCTCGACCTCGACGTCGTCGAGCGTCTCCGCCTCCGGCAGCGGCTCGGCCTCCAGCTCGGTGGCGGGCTCCCGGCGCTCGTCGGCGGGCGTGTGGTCGGTCGGTGTGCCACGCCGCGCACGGCGCGCGACCGCCACGCCGCCTCCGGCGAGCACGACGAGCCCAGCGACGACCACGACTACGGGGTCGAGCCCCAGCAGGGTCGTGCTGGCCAGCAGCGAGGCGATCAGAACGGACGACATGACGGATCCTTCGTGATGACGCCGAGGTGGCGGTGGTGACGGGCAGCGGGCACGGCGTCAGCCGCCGGTGGTCGCGGGTTCCTCGAGCACGACCGCGGCGGGTCCGTCCGGATCGGCGGGCTCGGCCGGATCGGCGGGCTCGGTGAGGCCATCGGGCTCCGCTGCCTCGGTCGGGGCGTCACTCGCGCGCGCCTCCAGGGCCTGCTGGCGGTCCTCACGCAGCCGCTCCGCGACCGCCTTGGTGACCGCATCCGGCCCCATCGTGATGCCGTAGAGCACGTCGGCGATCTCCATGGAGCGCTTCTGGTGGGTGACCATGATGATCTGCGCGTGGCCACGGAAGGAGCGCACGACCTTCAGCAGCCGCTGCAGGTTGACGTCGTCGAGTGCCGCGTCGACCTCGTCCAGGACGTAGAACGGGCTCGGTCGTGCGCGGAAGATGGCGAACACGAAGGCCAGCACGGTCAGGGACCGCTCCCCACCCGACAGCAACGACAGCCGGGTGACCTTCTTGCCCGGTGGTCGGGCCTCCACCTCGATCCCGGTGGCGAGCAGGTCGTCGGGGTCGGTCAACACCAGCCGCCCGTGGCCGCCGGGGAACACCGTGGAGAAGGTGAGTTCGAACTCCCGACGGACGTCCTCGAACGCCTCCCCGAAGATGTCGCGGATCCGCTCGTCGACGGCGACGACGACCTCGGCGAGGTCCCGCTTGGAGCGGCGGAGGTCGTCGAGCTGGTCCGACAGGAACGCGTGACGCTCCTCCAGGGCCTTGAACTCCTCCAGCGCGAGCGGGTTGACCCGACCGAGCAGTCCGACCTTGCGGACCAGTCCGTCCTCGCGTTCGACGAGCTGGTCGAGGTCGTAGCCGGCCGCCTCGGGGTGCTCGGCGCGGATCTCGTCCGGGCTGAGGGAGAGCTCGGTGCGCACCTTGGCGATCAGGTGGTCGAGCCGCGTCGTCGCATCCTGGCGGCGCAGGTCGGCCGCATGCCGGCGGTCGCGCACGGTGCTGAGCTCGGCCGCGAGCGCATCGACCTCCGCGCGCGCCTGGCGCTGCTCCTGGGTGCGGCCCTCGAGGGTCACGGCCAGCTGATCGCGCTCCTCGGTCGCCGCGGTGATGCTCTCCTGGAGCGCTGCGAGGACGTCGCGGGCGACGACCTGCAGCTCCGCGCACCGTTCGATGCCCGCGCGGCGGGCGTCGCGGCGGCGGGCCGCATCCGCGAGCGCGGCCTCGACGTCCTCCGCCTCGCTGCGGAGCGCCGCGGCCTGGGTGGCGAGCTGACGCAGCTGCTCCGTGGTCCGCTCCAGCACGACCCGGGCCTCGAGCTCACGCTCCCGCGCCACCTCGACGGCCTCGTCCAGCTCGATCGCCCGCTCGTCGGGGTGGTCGTCGAGGTCGTCGTCGAGCTCCTCCGGGCCGCGCTCGCTGAGCTGCTCCAACTGCGCACGTTCGCGGGCGAGGACGTCCTCGAGCTCCGCGTGCTGCCCGGCCACGACCTCCCGCTGGTTCGCGAGGGCGTGCAGTTCCTTGTTGAGCCGTGCGAGCCGCTCCGCCGCGCCGGTGATCCTGGCGTCGGAGGCGTTGATCCGTTCCGTGGCCTCGCGCAGCGCCGCCTGCGCCGTCTCGAGCGTCTGCCCGAGCGCGTCCCGCTCCGCCTGGCGCTGCGCGAGTTCCACGCCGAGCCGGTCGGCCTCGGCCGCCGCCTCGTCCGCGGCGGTCGCGGTCAGCACCGCGGAACCCTCCGGTGCGCCGCCGCCGCGGTAGCCGTGGGGGCCGGCCACGTCACCGTCCGGGGTGACGAAGGTCAGGTGGGGGTGGCGCCCGTGCAGCAGCACCGCCGCGGACCAGTCGCGGACCAGGAACGTGGTGGCCAGCACCCCGGCCAGGGCCCGGACGACGTCCTCCGCGAGCTCCGAGCCCTCGACGGCGGTGAGCTGCTCGGCGACCGGTCGTGCGCCGGCGTCGTGGAGCAGCGAGGCGAGCTCCGCGTCGGCCACGTGCTCACGGCGGCTCGAGCGTGCGGCCAGGACCACGGCGGCACCGGCCTCGCTCTCCCGCAGCCACGCGACCGCCCGTCTGGCCCGTTCCGCGGTCGTGACCACGACCGCCTCCCCGAGGGGGCCGAGCGCGGCCGCGACCGCCGCGTCCGCCTCCCCGACGACCCGGACGTGATCCGCCAGCCCGCCGAGCACCCCGTCGAGCCCGGCCTCGAGCAGGGCCGCGGTGCCGCCGTCGCTGTCCGCCAGCGCGGCGCGCAGTGCCTCGGCACGGGCCTGCTGCGAGGCCCGACGTGCGTCGAGGTCGCGGCACGTCGCCGCCAGGTCCTCCATCGCGTTGCGGTGGCGCTCGACGTCGGTCTCCGCGGTCTCCAGCGCGTCGGTCAGCCCGACCTCACGGCGGTCGAGTTCCTGGATCTCGTCCTGCACGCCCGCGACCTCGACCTCGGCCTCGGCGACGCGCGCGTCCAGGCTCTCGAGGGTCGCCGCGACCCGTCCGAGCTCGGCTTCGCCCGAGGCGACCGAGCCGCGCAGGGCGGACACCTCACCCTCCCAACGCAACCGACGCTCGCGCACCTCGGTCCGGCGCCGGCGCTCGGTCTGGCGCTGCTGTTCGTGGGCACGTCGGGCCTGCTCGGCCTCGCGACGCACCGAGGTGGCGCCCTCGAAGCGGGTCCGGTCCTCCTCGAGCTCGCGGGCGCGCTCGGTGTGCTCGACCTCGAGCCGATCGGCCTGCGCCCGCAGCTCCGCCGGGGGACGGCCGGCCAACGGCTCCTCGACGTGTTCGACGAGGTGGCGACGCTTGGCCTCGATCAGGTCCGCGGTCCCGCGGATCCGCTCGGCCAGGGAGGTCAGCTGGTGGGTGGTCTGGCGCGCCGTCTCCAGCGCCGGCCCGCGCTCGGCGACCTCCGCGTCCAGGGCGGCGAGCCGTTGCCGTGCCTGCGCCAGCGCCGCCTCCGCCTGCTGCTGCGCGGTCGCGGCGTCCTGGTCGTCGCGCCCCTCGGAGTCGACCTGCCGCTGCAGACGATCGAGCTCCACCGCGGCGATCCGAACCCGCGTGGCGCGCAGGTCCGCCTGCAGGGCCTGGTAGCGGTCCGCGGCCTCCGCCTGGCGTTCCAGCGGCCGCAGCTGGCGTCGCAGCTCACGCAGGACGGTCCGCAGCCGTTCGATGTGCTCGTCGACCTGGTCGAGCTTGCGCAGCGCCCGTTCGCGACGCCGCCGGTGCTTGAGGATGCCCGCGGCCTCCTCGATGTAGCGGCGGCGCTCCTCGGGCTTGGCATTGAGGATCTCGTCGAGCTGCCCCTGACCGACGATGGTGTGCAGTTCCCGGCCGAGCCCGGTGTCGCTCAGCAGTTCCTGGACGTCGAGCGCGCGGACGTCGACCCCGTTGATCTCGTAGCCGGACTCGCCGTCGGCGTGGATGGTGCGCGCGACCCGGACCTCGCTGAAGTCGCCCGCGGACGAGGCCGTCCCGAGCCCGGCGCCCGACAGGCGACCGTCCGCGTTGTCGATCACGATCTCCACGCGGGCCTGCGAGGCGCGGTTCCTGGTCGGCGAACCCGCGAAGATCACGTCGGACATGGATCCGCCGCGCACCTTCTTGGCCGAGTGGGTCCCGAGCACCCACGACAACGCGTCGACCACGTTCGACTTGCCCGACCCGTTGGGACCCACGATGACCGTGATCCCGGGCTCGACCTCGAGCACCGTCCGGTCGGCGAAGGACTTGAAGCCGCGCATGGACAGGGACCTGAGGAACACGGACCCTCCTGCGCGTGACGGGCGGCGGCAGCGCGGACACAGCCGCGCCCTGCTGATCGGTCGGACGGATCGGTCGGACGACGGCCGGGGATGCTAGCGCTGCACCTCACCGACGCCGACGCGCGGCGGGTGGATGCACGCTCGGCGGACGCGCACGCCCGGGCCCGCGCGTGGCGCGGTCAGCCGACCGCGGGCTCGTGGTCCGCCGCGGTGCGCTCCGCCTCGTGCGCGGCCTGCTGCGCCGCCTCCAGGGCGGCCTCGAGCTCCGCGACACGCTGACGCAGGCTGCGGACCTCGTCCATCAACTGCAGGCTGCGCGCGTCGACCGACGCGCCGAACAGCGCCTTGCCCATGATGGTCCCTCGTCTCGACGGTGGCGCGTGTACGCGCGCGGCGTCGCAGGCCCCGAGCCTGTGGGTCCGACTCTAGCGCCGGCGTCGCCACCTCGTCCAGGGACGTTCGACCCGCACCACACGCGAGCCGCTCCCCCCGCGCGCCCGAGCTCAGAGCTCAGTGCTCAGATCATGCACTGTTCGCAGTGGTAGGTGTAGATGCCCTTCTTGATGCGCGTGCGGACCACGGTCCGCCGGCAACGCAGACAGGGCAGGCCGTCGCGCCCGTAGACCTTCAGGTGCTCGGCCACCTCGCCGTCCTCGTCGATCGCGGCCTCCGCCTCCGCCTCGTCCAGGCTGGAGCCGGCCGCCTTCATGGCGGCGAGGATGACCTCCTGGGTCGCCCGGTAGAGCCGCCGGACCTCCTGGGTGGACAGCGTGGAGCTCGGGTGGTCGTGACGCAGCCCGGCCTCCCACAGGATCTCGTCGGAGTAGATCGGCCCGATGCCCACGATGTAGGTCGGGTCGATCAGCAGCAGCCGCAAGGGCTTGTCCGCCGCGGCGAGGAAGTGCCCGAACTCCATCCAGGTGGGGTTGTCATCGAGCAGGTCGAGCGCATCGGTGGAGATCCCGGCCGCCTCGAGCGCCTCGGTCGTGGGCACCACGCCGGTGGAGATCTCGGGCTCCTCGGAGGCCTCCGACAGGTGGATCGCACCACCGATGGTGAAGGAGACCGCGAGGTGGGTGTCGTCCCCGAGCGACTCGGTCGCGGTCTCGCGGTGCAGCGAGCCGTTGGCACCGGCGTCGATGACCCAGGTCATCTCGTCGTCGAGGTCCAGGAAGATCACGCTGCCGCGCCGGCGGGCCGCCTCCACCTTGCGGCCCTCGAGCGCCTTGATGAACTCCGGGCGGTTGCGGTGGTAGGGACGCACGACCGAGGTCGTCTGGACCGTGACGTCCTTCACCTTCTTGCCCACGACCTCTTTCTCGAGATCCTTGCGCAGTACCTCAACCTCGGGCAGTTCCAACACCGTGACTCCCTTGAGGACCGTGGACAGAGGACAGCCAACTCCCCACGCTAGCCGACGTCGGAGCCGTCACCGACCGCGCGCGGTACGGATGGCCCGGACGCATCGGCCGGATCCGGCGCGCGACCGCCGGCGCGATCGATCCGGGCCGCGAGCTCCCGGTAGGCCTCGCGCGCGGCGCGCTGCTCGGCCTCCTTCTTGTTGCGTCCCTCGCCGGCACCGACCACCTCGCCGGCGACCGACACGGTCGCCGTGAACGCCTTGGCGTGGTCGGGTCCGGTGTCGGTGACCTGGTAGCGCGGCAGCAGCTCGTAGTGCGCGGCCGTCAGCTCCTGCAGGGAGGTCTTGTAGTCCAGCGCCGCGCCGCGATCCGCGAGTTCGACCAGGACCTCGGCGAACAGGCGCTCGATCAGGTCGTACGCGCTCGCGAACCCCTGGTCGAGGTAGACCGCCCCGAGCACCGCCTCCAGCGTGTCGGCGAGGATCGAGTCCTTGTCGGCGCCGCCCGACTGGGCCTCGCCCACCCCGAGCAGGATGTGGCGACCGAGCCCGATCCCCCGGGCGACCTCGGCCAGTGAGGCCGTCTTGACGGCCGCGGAGCGGACCTTCGCGAGCCGCCCCTCCTGCTCGTCGGGGTGGGCGTGGAAGATCTCGTCGGTGACGACCAGCCCGAGCACCGCGTCGCCGAGGAACTCCAGGCGCTCGTTGGGTTCCACGCCGCCGTTCTCGAACGCCCACGAGCGGTGGGTCAGCGCACGCCGGAGCACCCCGACGTCGTCGAGGTGCACCTGCAGGCGCTCGAGCAGCGCCTGCAGGTCGGGGGCCGGATCACCGGCCGGCGCGGCCGGCGCACTCATCGCGCGGTGGTCACTCGACGACGACCTTGCCCGCGTAGGTGCCACAGGTCGCGCACACGGTGTGCGGACGGTTGGGCGCCTTGCAGCGGGGACAGGTCGAGTTCGTCGGCTTGGTGGTCTTCAGCCACTGCGCCTTGCGGTGCCGGGTGCGCGAACGGGAGAGCTTGCGCTTCGGGACGGCCATCGTCGTTCCTTGTCGCTCGGATGGGTGGGGCGGGACCGGGGACGGTCCCGAGGTCGGGGGGCGGCTACGGCGGTCGCGTGGACCGCGGTCACTCGCGGGGCAGCTCCAGGTCGGCGAGCGCGGACCAGCGGGGGTCGCGCAGCGGCTCGTCGCGGTGCCCGCAGTCCTCGAGGTTGCGGTCGCCGCCGCACGTCGGGCACAGGCCCTGGCAGTCCTCGCGGCACAGCACCCGCAACGGTAGGTCGATCACGAGCGCGTCACGCGCGAGCGTGGAGAGGTCGAGCGCCGTGGCGTCGTCGATCAACTCGTAGCCCGGATCGTCCTCCTCGTCCTCCTCGCGCTTGGCGGGGTCGAGGAAGAGTTCGGTGACGTTCGCGTCGACCTGCTCGTCCTGGGGCACCAGGCAACGGCCGCACGGCATCTGCACGTCGTAGTGGATGGTGCCGCGCACGAGGATGCCCTCGACGACGGAGTCGAGGTGCAGGTCGAGCCCGATCGGATCACGCACGGCGTCCACCGTCGGCCCCCAGGGGTCGTCCCCGAACGCCGACGCGGGCACCGCAGTGTCGACCGCCCGGGTCTCCCCCGGGTGGCCGACGAGGTCGGTGACGACGATGCGCACGATCGGTTCCTGCGAGCTCGGGCTGGTGGCGGTGGGTGGTCGATCGGTGGTGGTCGCGGCTGGGCGTGCACCCGGCCGGTCCCGGCGCCGACGGCGCGACACGGACGGTGTCACCACGCGAGGTCACCACGGTGGGTCGATCCGGCGACGGCCCCTGCTGACGGACGTGACCGGCGAGGTGGTCGGCCGGTTCGTGACGACGGGGCCGACGAGGAGGGGCTCGGCGTCGCGGACGCGGGGTGCTGCCACCGCGCGCGCAGACGAGCCCGACGGATCGGACCGCGGAACGGTACCACAGCCGCGCGCGGCTCCGACGGGTGCGTCGGGTGCAGCACGGGCACTGCCGGGTGTCGGATCAGTCGCGGACCGGGGAGTCCTCGAGCTCGTCGGCCGCCGACGCATCGGCATCGTCGTCGAGCTCCTGGGAGCCGAGCTGATCGTGCTCGAGGTTGCCGCGCAGCTTCGCGCGGCCCCGCTCGACCGCACCGAGGGTCTTGTTGAGCACGACCTCGAAGTTGGCCAGCTTGGCGTCGACGTAGTCCTCGGCCTCCAGGCGGATCTGTCGGCCCTGGTTGCGGGCCTCGCTGATGATCCGGGCCGCCTCGTCCGCCGCCGACTGGACGATCTCCTGCTCGGAGATCAGCCGGTCCCGCTCGGTCCGGGCGTCGTCGAGCAGGCGGTCCGCGTCCGACCGGGCGTGGTCGAGGATCTCGTCGCGTTCCTTGATGATCCACCGGGCCTGGGCGAGCTCGTCGGGCAGCGCGTCGCGCAGGTCGGCGACCAGGCCCTCGATGTCCACCCGGTTCATCATCACCGACGCGGACAGCGGGACGGCCTTGGCCTCGCCGACGAGCCGTTCGAGCTCGTGCAGCTTGGCCTCGACGTCGGGGGGGACCCCGCGGTGATCGGACATCGCTGGCCTCGAGGGGGACGGGGAGGGGGCGGGGGACGGTGCGATGTCGGCCGGGGACCTGTTCGCAACCGCCTGTGAGCCTACCGACCGCAGCGCTGACGCCCGACGGACGGGGCGCCGCCGGACGGCCGGGGCCCCGGGGGACGCGGCACGTCCCGCCACGGGCACCGCGTCAGGCGTAGCGGGCCTGCAACGCGGCCTGCACGGGCGGGCTCACGAGGCCCGTCAGCGGGCCGCCGGCGGCCGCGATCTGCTTGATGAGCGAGCTCGAGAGGTGGGCGTGCTCGGGCGCGCTGGAGAGGAACACGGTCTCCACACCGGCGAGGTGGCGGTTCATCTGGGCCATCTGGTGCTCGTACTCGAAGTCCCCGACGGTCCGCAGGCCCTTGCACACGACCCGGATACCCTGATCCCGGCACAGGTCGACGAGCAACCCCTCGAAGGTGATGAGCTCCACGTGCTCGTGCTCACCGAGGCTCGCCGCGATCAGCTCGAGCCGCTCCTCGGGCGTGAAGGTGCCGGCCTTGTCCGGGTTGACGACCACGGCGATGACCACCCGGTCGAAGCTCGCGGCGACCCGGTGGAAGACGTCGAGGTGGCCGAGCGTGGGCGGATCGAAACTCCCGGGGCAGATGACGCTGGTGCTCACGACGCTCCGTTCGTCCCGTTGGGTGCCTCGGGCGGAGCGTAGGTGGCCCGGTGCAGCGTGGCGGCGCCGTAGCGCCGTGGCTCGTGCACCTCGACGTGGGCGGGCCACCGTGGGGCGGGGCTGCGCGAGCCGCGTTCGACGACCAGGATGGCCCCCGGGGCGAGCAGGGCCACCAGCGACGCCAGCAGGCCGGCGACCGCGTCCTCGTCGAGGTCGTAGGGCGGATCGGCCAACACGAGGTCGAAGCGTCGGGCCCCGAACCCGTGCGCGATCGCCGCCTCGACCGGGCGCGCCACGATCTCGCAGCCCGGGAGGTCCACCAACTCGACGTTGTGACGCAGCGCTTCCAGCGCCCGCCGGTCGCGCTCGACGAAGGTGACCGACGCCGCGCCCCGGGAGGCGGCCTCGAGCCCCAGCCCCCCACTGCCGGCGTAGAGGTCGAGCACGTGGGCCCCCACCACGACCGACTGCAGCGAGCCGAACAGCGCCTCCTTGGTCCGGTCGGCGGTGGGACGCACGTGCTCCCCGGTCGGCACCGTGAGGCGCCGACCCTTCGCGGCCCCGGCGATGACCCGCATCAGGCGTCGAGGTCGGGGACCGGGGGCCCGCTGACCTCGGCGTCGGCCGCACCGATCGCGTCCAGCACGAACGCGAGCACCCGCGCCTCGTCGCGCCAGGCGTCGTAGCGCCCGGAGCGGCCCGCGTGGCCCGCGCCGAGCTCCGTGCGCAACAGGATCGGGCCGCCGCCGGTCGCGGTGTGGCGCAGCTTGGCCACCCACTTCGCGGGCTCCCAGTACTGCACCCGCGGGTCGTTCAGCCCCGCGGTCACCAACAGGGCGGGGTAGTCGGCGGCGCGCACGTTGTCGTAGGGCGAGTAGGAGCGCATCACCTCGAGGTACGCGGGATCCTCCGGGTTGCCCCACTCGTCGTACTCGATCACCGTCAACGGGATCGACGGGTCCGACATGGTCGTCACCACGTCCACGAACGGCACCTCGGCGACCGCGGCGGCCGCGAGGTCCGGTCGCAGGTTCAGGCTCGCGCCGATGAGCAGTCCCCCGGCGGAGCCGCCCCGGATCGCGAGACGTGCGCGGTCGGCGATCCCGGCCTCCACGAGGTGGTCGGCGCAGGCGACGAAGTCGGAGAAGGTGTTGGGCTTGGCGAGGAACTTGCCGTCCTCGTACCACCGGCGCCCCATCTCCCCGCCACCCCGGACGTGCGCGATGGCGAAGACCACCCCGCGCTCGAGCAGGCTCAGCCGGGCGGTCGAGAACCCGGGATCGATGGAGATCTCGTAGCTGCCGTAGCCGTACAGCAGGCACGGGGCGGTGCCGTCCAGGGCCACGTCCGCCCGACGCACGAGGCTGATCGGGACGCGGGTGCCGTCGGGTGCGGTGGCCCACTCGCGCCAGGACACGAACCGCTCCCGGTCGTAGCCGCCGCGGACCGCCTGCTGCTTGCACAGGGTCCGCTCCCCGGTCTCCACGTCGAGGTCGACGACCTGGGTGGGGGTGGTCAGCGAGGTGTAGGCGAAGCGCAGCGTGCGCGTGTCGAAGATCGGGTTGCCCCCGATCCCCGCGGCGTAGACCTCCTCGTCGAAGGTGAGCAGCGCCCCCTCACCGGTGGCCGGGTCGCACAGGCGCAGCTGGGTCCGCGCCTGGGTGCGCTCGGAGAGCACCAGGTGGTCGGCGAACACGTCCGCGGACTCCAGGCGCACCCCCGGACGGTGTTCGATCAGATCGATCCAGTGCTCGCGGCCCGGTGTGGCGACCGGGGCGACGCACAGCTTGAAGTCCTCCGCGCCGTCGGCGTTGGTGACCAGGTAGAGCAGGTCGCCGCGGTGGTCGAGGTCGTACTCGACCCCGTGCTCGCGGGGGGCGACCAGCTGCGGGCTCGCCTGCGGGTCGTCGGCGTCGAGCAGGTGCCACTCGGAGCTGACCTTGCTCCCCACGGCGATGGCGAGGTAGCGACGCGAACGCGTCCGTCCGAGCCCGACCCAGAACCGCTCGTCGTCCTCCTCGTGGAGCAGCACGTCCTGCTCGGCGTCCGTGCCGACCACGTGCCGATGGACCCGGTGGGGCCGCCAGGCGTCGTCCGGCACCGTGTAGAGGAACGTACGGGAGTCGTTGAACCAGGCCAGCCCGTAGGCCGCGCGGGGGATCTCGTCAGCGAGCAGCTCACCGGTCTGCAGATCGCGCACCCGGATCGTGAACACCTCGCTGCCGTCGAGGTCGACGGCCTCCGCCGCGAGCCGGTGGTCGGGGCTGATCGCGAACCCACCCAGCCGGTAGAAGTCGTGCCCCGCGGCCTCGACGTTCTCGTCGAGGAGCACCACCTCGTCGTCGGGCGGGTCGAACGGGTCGACGGGCTGCTTGAGCTCCTCCGGCAGGTCGCGTGGGTCGTGGACCCCGGCCGGTGCCGGACGGCGGCACCGGATCGCGTAGGCCTGCCCCTCGAGCGTCCGGCGGTAGTACAGCCACGGCCCGTCGAGCACGGGCACGGAGCTGTCGCTCTCCTCGACCCGGCCCTTGAGCTCGCCGAACAGCCGGTCGCGCAGCGGCTGCTGGTCCGCCAGCAGCGCCTCCGCGTGGTCGTTCTCCGCCTCCAGCAGCGCCAGCGTCGCCGGGTCCTCGCGGTCACGCAGCCAGTGCCACGGGTCGTCGACGGTGGTGCCGTCCGACTGCGTCAGCGTGTGGGGGCGCTGCTCGGCCAGCGGTGGGGTCGGCATCGGGTCGGCCATGGCAGCTCCTTGCGCATCTCGGCGGCGCGCGAGCGTAGGAGACCCGACCGACCCGGGCGGGACCGACCGGGCGGTCCGACGGGCACCCGGCCGCCGACGCACGGCCCTGCACCGCGATCCGCCTCTCAGCCGAACACCGGGATCGGCCCCTCAGCCGAACACCCCGGTCGACACCCCGATGCCGATGAGCACCAGCGCCACCACGACCCCGAGGGTGGCCATCCAGGCCCGGGACTCCGGGGAGACCTCGCGTCCACCGCGGACCTCGTGGTCGGCGTCGGCGGCGTCCGGCGCGTCCACCATCCACTGCTCGTCGGGGATCGTCAGGACCTCGTCCTGCTCGCCGGCGTCCACCTCGGCGAGCAACGGTGCCGCGGCACGCCCGGCCGCGACGCTCGCCTCGTCCGCCCGACCCGACCAGTCGGTCGTGACATCGAAGACCGCCGGGTGCCCGAGCTGCTGCAGCCGGGTCGCGAGCGCGGCGACCGTGTCCGGGAGCGCGTCGTCGAGCGCGAGCCAGGCCGTCGCCCGGCGGGCCTCGGCCGGGACGCTGGCCTCGTGGGGGCGCAGCACCTCGTCCAACACGTCGTCCTCGACCAGCGCGAGGTCCTCGTGCCCTTCGAGGATGAGCGCCTGCCCGACCCGCTCGAGATCGCGCCGGGCCGCGTCGAGCACCACCGTGCACGCGGTCGGCCCGAGCAGGACCTCCAGGTCGCTCGGCACCGTGCGGGCCAGCCCGACGACCCGGTCGAGCACGTCGACCGGCACCGTGGCCACCAGCGTGACCTGGGGCTCGCGCTCGGGGTCCGGTGGCGCCGTCGGCCGGATGACCGGACGCTGTGGTGGCAGGCCCCAGGCGCTCATCGCCTGCGCGCCAACGCGGCGTAGTCGTCCAGGGCGGTGGGGTCCTGCAACGCCCCGGGGTTGGCGACCTCGGCGATCGGCGCCCCCTCGAACAGCCGCTTGACCGGGACCTCCAGCTTCTTGCCGGAGATCGTGCGCGGGATCGCGGCGACGGCGTGGACCTCGTCGGGGACGTGGCGCGGGGAGAGCTCCGCACGGATCGCGCCGGCGAGCGCACGCTGCAGGTCGTCGTCCAGCGTCGCGCCCGCCGCCAGCCGGACGAACAGCAGCAGCCGCCCGGCCTCGAATGCGGGGTCGTCGAGGTGGACGACGAGGCTGTCGGCCACCTCCTCGAAGGCCTCCACCACGGAGTAGAACTCACTGGTCCCCATCCGCACGCCGCCACGGTTGAGGGTCGCGTCCGAGCGGCCGGTGATGATGCAGCTGCCCCGCGGGGTGATCTCCAGCCAGTCCCCGTGGCGCCAGAGGCCGGGGAAGTCCTCGAAGTAGGCCGCCCGGTAGCGGCTGCCGTCGGGGTCGTTCCAGAAGCCGACGGGCATGGAGGGCATCGGGGCGGTGATCACCAGCTCGCCGCGCTCGCCCAGCACCGGGCGCCCGGTCGCATCGACCGCCTCGACCTTCGCGCCGAGGCAGCGCACCGGGATCTCCCCGGCGTGCACCGGCGTGAGCGGGGTGGCGCCGACGAACGCGGTGCACACGTCGGTCCCACCCGACGCCGAGGCCAGGACCAGGTCCTCGCCCACCGCGTCGTAGACCCAGGCGAACGCCTCCGGCGGCAGCGGCGACCCGGTCGATCCGACCGAGCGCAGCGCGGTGAGGTCGTGGTCGCGGCCGGGCGTGGCCCCGGCCTTGCGCGCCGCGATGAGGAACGGGGCGCCGACCCCGAACACCTCCACGCGGGTCTCGGCGGCCAGGCGCCACAACGTGTCGCCGTCGGGGTGGCGGGGGTCGCCGTCGAACAGCACCACGGTCGCCCCGACCAGGAGCCCGGAGACGAGGTAGTTCCACATCATCCACCCGGTGGTGGTGAACCAGAAGAAGCGGTCCCCCGGGCCCAGATCGTGGTGGAGCGCCAGCATCTTGACGTGTTCGAGGACGATGCCGCCGTGCCCGTGCACGATGGCCTTCGGCAGCCCGGTGGTCCCGGAGCTGAACAGCACGTAGAGCGGGTAGTCGAACGGCACGGGCTCGACGTGCAGGTCCGCCGCCTGCTCCGTGAGCGCCCCCCAGCTGATCGCGTCCGGCACGGCGGCCAGCGCCGGCTCGACACCGTCGAGGTAGGGGACGACGACGGTCGCCGCGAGGCTCGGCAGCGCCGCACGGATCTCGGCCACCTCGGTGTGGCGTGCGATCCGCTTGTCGCCGTAGCGGTACCCGTCGACCACCAACAGCACGGTCGGCGCGATCTGCTGCACGCGGTCGACGACCGCGCGGGTCCCGAACTCCGGGGCGCAGGAGGACCAGACCGCGCCGATCGCGGCGCAGGCCAGGAAGGCGACGATGGTCTCCGGGATGTTGGGCAGGTAGCCCACGACACGGTCGCCGCGCCGCACCCCGAGCCGGCGCAACCCGGCGGCCGCGCGCCCCACCTGGTCGCGCAGCTCGTCGTGGGAGAGCACCAGCTCGTCGCGGGTCTGCGAGCGCGCGACGATCGCCGGCGCGTCGCCGGTGCGCGCCAGCGCCTGGGCCGCGTAGTTGAGGGTCGCGTCCGGGAACCAGCGCGCGCCCGGCATCGAGGCATCGGCGAGCACGGCGCTCGGCGGGTCGTCGAAGCGCACGTCGAGCTGGTCGACGACCTCGCCCCAGAAGCCCTCCAGGTCCTCGACCGACCAGGACCAGGCCTCGTGGTAGGAGGCGAACCTGCGACCCCGCCGCTCGGCGGCCGCGGTCAGGAAGCGGCCCATCCGGCTGCGCTCCCAGGCGTCCGGTGGGGGCGACCACAGCAGCTCCCCCGGTGCGTGCTCCGCCATCGCTTCCCGCTCCCCGGTCGTCTTCGGACCGCCGTGTTCGGACGCTCGTGCTCGGACGGTCATGCGCTGAGCCCGACCGTAGTCCGCGGTCGGGATGCGTACGGTGGTGGCATGCCGCCACGACCCCGTGCCCCGATGCCCGCCGATGCCGAGCCGTCGTCCGACGCGGCCCGACGGGCGCGGTTGGCGCAGCGGCGCGAGCGCACCGCCGCCCGGCTCGCCTCGTTGCGGCGGGACCACGACCGGATCGTGGTGGCCGCGCAGACCGCGAACATCGACGACGAGCACGACCCCGAGGGCGCCACGATCGCGTTCGAGCGCGAGCAGGTGCGGGAGCTCATCCGGCAGGCCGAGGCCGAACTGACCGCGATCGACGCGGCCGAGCAGCGGCTCGACGAGGGCACCGCCGGGACGTGCGCGAGCTGCGGTCGCCCGATCGGCGACGCCCGTCTCGAGGCACGACCGACCACCACGACGTGCGTCGGCTGTGCGGGCTGAGCGCGAGGTCCGGGCGTCGGGCCCGGACGCGCATCATCCCGACCGGAGCCGACCGCCGTCGCTCACCAGCTGACGACCGGCGCCCGGCCGCTCCAGCTCGGCGCCTCGGCCTCCTCGAGCAGGAAGGACGCCAGGTCGGCGCGACCGAGCGTCGTGCCGGTGTCCCCGCCGACGTGCCCGGCGACCCGGACGGTGCCGCGTCGCTCCGCATCGGTGAGCCGGGGGGCACGGACCACCGTGTGGTCGATCCCGGAGGCGGTGACCGCCGCGATCGCCGCCTGCCCGTCGGCCAGCACGGCCGGTTGGACCAGGCGCATCACCCCACGGATCAGCCGATCCGCCACCTTCGGCTCGTCGCCGTCCACGCGCACGCCTGCCCCGGTCAGCACCACCAGGCGCGCCACCCCGGCCTCGCGGACGGCCGGCAGCAGCACCCCCATGATCCGCACCCGCAGGTCGTCGGGCGCGCCCTTGCCCGGCCCGGTCACGTCGACCACCACCTCGGCGCCGGCGACGACCCGGGAGATCGCGTCCGCCTGCGTGGCGTCGCCCTCCACCACGTCGAGTCCCTGGTGGTCCGTGGCCAGCAGCCGATCGGCCTTGGCGCGGTCGCGGGCGAGCACCGTGAGCTGGTGGCCACGGTCCAGCGCCTGTTCCACGAACGGGACGCCGGTGCGGCCCGTCCCCCCGATGATCGCGATCTGCACGTCGTTCCTCCGATGCCGAGCTGGGACGATCCGTTGCCGAGCCGGACCACCACTGGGCCGACCTATCCGTCAATGTGGTTGACGGTATCGGGCGCACCTGCGACCGTCAACCACATTGACGGAAGTTGCCGGCCGGTAGGGTCCACCTGCGAGGACGGGAGACGCGGATGGCGAGCGGTGACCAGGGGTCGTTGCCCCACGGGCGGCTGGCCGCGGAGTTGCTGACGGCCAGCGCCTGGTTCGACCAGGCGCTGCGGACACACCTGGCCGCCAACGGGTGGCCACCGCTGTCGGCGACCAGGTCCCGGATCTTCCTGGCCCTCTCGCGGGGTCCGGTCCTGGTGAGCGACCTCGCTGCGGAGCTCGACGTCTCCCGGCAGGCGGTGCACAAGCTCCTGGATGGCCTGCAGCGCGACGGGCTCGTCGAGCGCCGCCGTCACGAGCGCGACCGACGGGCGCACCAGGTCCTGCTGACCGAGCGGGGGCGGGCGCTGGCACGCGACGCGGGGCGGATCCTGCCGGAACTCGAACAGGAACTGGCCCGACGGATCGGTGCCGACCACGTCCAGGCCCTGCGCGATGCGCTCGGCCGTGACCGCGGGCCGGCCCCGGTGCACGACCAACCCGTCGGCCAGCCCGCGCGCGACCGCCCGCACGACCACGACGACGACCCCGACCGAACATCGGTGCCCCCACGATGACCACCGCCTACCTCGCCGCCGAGGGGTTCGAGCAGGACCTCGACGAGGAGCTCGCCCGCGCCGGCGTCGCCGTGAGCCTGACGCACGGGCTGCTCCGCGTCAGCGAGAGCCGTCCGGTCCACGCCGCCTGGGCGGCCAACACCTGGTGGGAGGCGGAACGCATCCCGGTCACCTCGATCGGGCACGCCGCGAAGGAGCTGCGTGCCCGCCAACGCAACTGGGCCGTCTACGCCCCCGAGCACCACGGCCGCGCCCAACTCGTCGTCGACAAGCTCCCCCACGTCGCCGCCCGCCCCCTGGCGCTCGGCGAGGTCGCCCCCGACGCGCCGCTCGGCTCGTGGACGCTGCTGGAGCGCGACCTCGTGCTGGCCGCGACGGACTGCTCGAGCCCGTTCCCGAACGGGGTCGCCGGGTTCGTCGAGGACCGCGAGGGGCCGCCCAGCCGGGCGTACCTGAAGCTGTGGGAGACCTTCGCGCGGCTGCGACGCCAGCCGGCGCCCGGCCAACGCTGCCTCGACCTGGGGGCGGCACCCGGGGGCTGGACCTGGCTGCTGGCCCGCACCGGGGCCGAGGTCATCGCCATCGACCGTGCGCCGCTGGACCCCGCGATCGAACGGCTCCCCAACGTGCAGGTGCAGCGGGCCTCGGCGTTCGGGATCGACCCGGTCGAGGTCGGCACGCTCGACTGGTGGTGCAGCGACATCATCGCCTACCCCGACCGGCTGTACGAGCTGGTGTCGAGGTGGCTCGATGCCGGCACGGTGCGCAACCTCGTCTGCACCATCAAGTTCCAGGGCCCCACCGACCACGACGCCGCGGCGCGTTTCGCGGCGCTGCCCGGCGCCCAGGTGTTCCACCTGTCGCAGAACAAGCACGAGCTGACGCTCGCGGTGCTCGACCTCGCCTGACGCGCCCCGCCGCCGTCTACGGTCCGGTCGAGCGCATCGAGCGGCCGCCGCGATCCTGGAGCAGCACGGTGACGACACTCGACGACGTCAGGGCCTTCGCCACCGAGCTCAGCCCGTGGGCGCACCTGGCGACCGTCGGCTCGGACGGCGAACCCGACGTCACCCCGGTGCATCCGTGCTGGGAGGGCGAGGTGCTGTGGATCCTGTGCGGCACCGGCTCGGTGAAGGCACGCAACGTCGCCGCCAACCCGAGGGTCGCCATGCACTGGCAGGTCACCGAGGTGGGCGACGGCGTCGAGGTGTGGGGCACCGCCGAGGTCCACGACGATGCTGACACCAAGCGTCGCCTCTGGGAGGGTGTGTTCGACTACGACCTGCATGCCTTCGCCCCCGGCGGGCCCGACGACTCCCCCGGGACCGGGTTCCTGGCCATCCACCCGACCCGGGCGCTGATCCTGCGCCGCTACGGGATGGGCGGCACGGAGCGCTGGGCGCGGTGAACCGTGCCGCTCAGCTCGCCTCGAGCGTGAAGGTCTCCGGACCGTCGGGCAGTTCGACGGTCACGGCAACGACCCGGAAGCCCTCGCCCTCGTCGTCGAGGTCGACGGTGCTGCGTCCGAGCACGTAGTCCTCGGTCAGCGCGAAGGTCTCCTCGCCGCGACGTGCGACCCGGACCTCCTCCGGCAGGTCGTCCTCGTCCATCCCGAGGAAGCCACGCGCCTGTTCCCGGGCCTCGTCGGCGGGGAAGTCGGCCCACTCGTCGTCGGGACCACCCTGGTCGTCGACGTCGTGGTCACCCGCCACCTCGCCGTGGTCGGGGGTGGAGCTGACCGGGTCGTCGGGTGCCGGGGCAGTACTCCCGGGGCCGGCGCACGCGCCGGCGAGCAGGCCGATCGCGGCGAGGGTGGCAGCGACGGTGTGGGGCCGGGTGCGCATCGTCGTTCCTGTGTCCGTACGGGGCGGGACGGTTCGGCCGTGGGACGACGCGACGACGTGCGGCGTTGCGCGGCGCGGATCGACGTGCTCCTGGCGCTCACCCCGGGGCCCGCAGAACCCGACCCCGCCCCTGACCAGCGCGTCAGGACAGCTCCCGCGGGATCCACATGGCGGCGAGGGAGCAGGAGTCGTACGCCAGCGCGCTCCACGGGCCCGGGACGGCCACCTCAGCCAGCGCACCGGTCGGGAAGCCCCGCGCCAGGGTCTCGCGGGCCGGTGGCTCCCCGGTCGGTGCGAGGTCGTGGACGAGGCGCTCCAGACCCGGGTTGTGCCCGATGACGAGCACCCCAGGGACGTCGTCGCCGACCTGCATGCACCGCTCGAACCAGGTCTGCCCCCCGGCGCCGTACAGCTCCTCGTCGATCGTGATCCGCACGCGGTCGTCGAGCGCGGGCCGGATCCCGTCGAGGGTGGCGACGGTCCGCACCGCCGCGGAGCACAGCACCACCTCGATGTCGGCGGCGCGCTCCTCGAGCGCACGGCGGATCAGCGGCAGTGCCGCGCGGCCACGTCCCGAGAGGGGGCGCTGGTGGTCCGTGAGGCCGCTGTGGTTCCACGACGACTTCGCGTGGCGGAGGACGAACAGGCGACGGTCCAAGATCGGCTCCGATCGGGGGACATCTCGCAGGGGGAGGTCGTCGGTCGGGATACGCACGGCACGGCGCGACCTCGACGACGCTACCGATGCACGGGACGATCCTGACGTGGGGCGCGCGACGGCGACCGGTGTGCAACGGGATGGCTGACAGCGGGCGGTCGGGTCGCGGGGCACGCTGTCGGACTCCGCGACCGCGAGGTGCCAGAGCCATGCCGACACCGCCCGCGCCTGCCCAGCGCCGATCCAGCCGCTCCGGCTCGCCCTACGAGGATGCCTTCGGCTTCAGCCGCGGGGTCCGCGTCGGTGACACCGTGCACATCGCGGGCACCGGCCCGGTCTGGCCGGACGGCACGTGCGACCCCGACCCGGCCGTGCAGGCGCGCCGGTGCCTGGCGATCGCGCTGACCGCGCTCCGGGACCTCGGCGCGGATCTGGACCAGGTCGTGCGGACCCGGATGTACGTGACCGACGCCGCGGTCACCGACGCGGTCGGGCGCGTGCACGGCGAGGTGTTCGACGCGGTACGGCCCGCCGCGACCATGGTGATCGTCGCGGGTCTGGTCGATCCCCGGTGGCACGTGGAGATCGAGGTGGAGGCCGACCTGCGAGCAGGCGGCTGACCGATCCTGCCGCCACCGTCCGTGGCGGCAGGATCGTCGCCGAACGCCGTGGCATCGGCCATGATGGGGATGCGCACGTCGGCGATGGGACGTGTCGCGTGCGTGTCCCATCCGCCCGGCCTGGGCGCTCCGTGACCGGAGGTACGCCGGTGTCCGACTGGTACGCGGAGCTGCGGGTCGAACGCGCCCGGGTCGTACCCGTCGCCGCGTGGCGCGCGCTGACGGCCCGCCTGTGGCCGGGCGGCCGGTTCCTGCGCAGCGAACCGATCGTCGGTGGCCTGGGTGCCCTGATCGACCGGGTCGTCGCACACGATGCACAGGGCGCCCGGGTGACGGCCATCGCGCGGCGCTTCCCGGCCGGTGGGGGCAACGGTCCCGAGGAGATCCGCCAGGAGGTCGAGACCCTGCGGGTGCTGGCTCGGTGCGAGGCCCCGGCCCCGCGGCCGCTGTGGTCGGATCCGGCGGGCGAGGTGCTCGGACGGCCCGCGCTGGCGATGACCGAGGTCCCGGGGCGGGCGCTGGCGGCGGCGCTGGATACGGAGGGTGCCGCCCTGGCGGGTCGGCTCCTCGCACGCCTGCACCGCATCCCGGGGAACCGCATGGCGCACGTCCCGGATCCGGGCGATCTGCGGGTACAGATCGCCGCCGAGCTGTCCGGGTCCGTCCCCCGTGCGGACGACCTCGCCGACCGGCACGAACTGCACGCGGCGATCGAGCGCGGCGCGCAGCTGGTCGACGGTCAGCAGGAGACCTTCCGACACGACGACTTCCACCCCGGCAACGTCGTCCGGGACGGACCGTCGGCAGCCGTGGTCGACCTGACCTGGGCAGGGCGTGGCGACCCGGGCCGGGATGTGGGCTACTGCCGGCTCGATCTGGCGCTGACCGCGGTTGCGGGCACGACCGAGGCGTTCCTCGCGGGCTACCGCGAGGCCGGTGGGGTCGTGCCGGACCACCTGTGGCTCTACGACCTGCTCGGGGTGTTGCGCTGTCTGCCGACCCCGGGCCGGTGGCTGCCGTCGTTCCACGAGCAGGGCCGGACCGACCTGACCGTCGACGTGCTCGAGGATCGCGCCCGAGGCTTCATCGCCGACGCCCTGGCCCGTTCCACCGCGAGCGGCGTTCAGCCGGTCTCGAGCGCCGCGAACGCGTCCAGCCCGCCCTCGTAGCGGCGGAGCACCTCGGTGCGCAGCGTGGCGTTGCCGGGGTGCTCGAGGTCCGGGTCGTCGTCGAGCAGCTGGCGCGCCAGGGTCCGGGTCGTCTGCACGACCGCGAGGTCGTCCTGCACGCGTGCGAGCTTCAGGTCGGGCAGGCCCGACTGGGCCTTGCCGAACAGCTGCCCCTCGCCGCGGATCGCGAGGTCGACGTCAGCCAGTTCGAACCCGTCGGTGGTGGTCGCGACCGCGGTCAGCCGCTCCAACGCGTCGTCGTTCAACGCCGACGACCAGCCGGCGAACAGCACACAGAAGCTGCGGCCTCCCCCACGCCCGACCCGGCCCCGCAGCTGGTGGAGCTGGCTGATCCCGAACCGCTCCGCGTCCTCGATCACCATGATGGTCGCCTCGGGCACGTCGACCCCGACCTCGATCACGGTGGTGGAGACCAACACCTGCGCCTCGCCAGCCCGGAAGGCGGCCATCGCGGCGTCCTTGTCCCGCGCCGACAGGCGCCCGTGGACCAGCGCCACCTGCAGCTCGGGGAACACCTCGTCCCGCAACCGCGCGTGCTCCTCGACCGCACCGCGGCCGGGCAGCGCGGCGCTCTCCTCGACGAACGGGCACACCACGTAGGCCCGGCGGCCCGCGGCGACCTCGGTGCGGATGAAGTCCTCGAGCTTGGACCGTCGGTGGGCCTGGTCGGGGGTGATCAGCTGGGTGGTGATCGGCTCGCGGCCCGGTGGGAGCTCGTCGAGGACGGTGACGTCGAGGTCGCCGTAGAGCGTCAGCGCAAGCGAGCGCGGGATCGGCGTGGCCGTCATCACCAGCACGTCGGGACCGGTCGGGTCGCCCGCGACGGTGGCGGCCGCCTTGTCCTTGAGCTTGACCCGCTGGGACACCCCGAACCGGTGCTGCTCGTCGACCACCACGACCCCGAGATCGGCGAAGCGCACCCCCTCCTCGAGCAACGCGTGCGTGCCCACGATCAGGTCGACCTGCCCGCTGAGCAGCTCGCCGAGGATGCGGCGGCGTTCGCTGGTGGTCGTGGAGGAGGTCAACAGCTCCACGCGGATCCCGTCGAGCACGTTGACGCCCAGCGGGGCCAGCAGGTCGCTGAGCGTGCGGTGGTGCTGATCGGCGAGCACCTCGGTCGGCACCATCAGGGCGGCCTGGCGCCCCCGGTCGACCGCGCACAGCATCGCCCACGCCGCGACGACCGTCTTGCCCGACCCCACATCCCCCTGCAGCAGCCGGTGCATGGGCCGTGGTCCCGCCAGGTCCTCGCCGATCTGTGTCATCGCACGGGTCTGCGCCCCGGTCGGCGCGAACGGCAGCGCGAGCAGCAGCCCATCCGCCAGCCCCCCGGTGACGGGGCCGTTGTCCAGTCCCATCGTGGCCGCCTCCAGGCGACGTCGACGCCACTGCAGCCCGAGCTGCAGGCTGAACAGCTCGTCGAACACCAGCCGGTCGCGGGCGGCCTGGCGGGTCGCGTGGTCCGGCGGTTGGTGGATGCCACGGACGGCCGCGTCCAGGTCCACGAGATCGAGCTCGTCCAGCAGCCGCTCCGGGAGCCAGTCCTCGATCGGGGGGAGGCCGGCGAGCGCGTCGTCGATGAGCTGGTTGATCTTCAGCGACGCGAGTCCGTCGGTCGCCCGGTAGACGCTGAGCAGGCGCTGGTGGCGCAGCTGCTCGGCCGCGGCCGCCGCATCCGCCCCGCTGGTGACCTGGCCCAGCACCTGCACATCCGGGCTGGCCAGCTGCAGCCGGTCGCGGAACCGCTTCACCTGGCCGCTGAACGCGGCGACCGTCCCCGGCGCGAGCTGCGACGCCCGCCAGCGCTGGTTGAAGAACGTGACGCCGAACACGTTGCCGCTGGCCTGGCGGACCCGCGCTTCCGCGAGGTCGAGCGGTCGTTTGCGGGCACCCTTGGGCGGGACCCGGCGGGTCTGCCAGTCGAGCACCTCCCCGATCAGCGTGGCCGGCTCGCCCGCGCGGACCTCCGCGATGTCCACGACGTCGCCGGCGTCCTGGTAGCCGCGGGGGTAGTGGGTCAGCAGGTCGCGGACCGTGGCGATGTCGAGCCCGTCGGCGAGCCGGCCCGCCAGGGCGGGCCCGACGCCGGGGAGGTCCGTGACGGGACGGTCCAGGCGGACGGGTCGGTCGGTCACTCGACGCCCACCCAGAACCGTGCCGGGCGCACCCCACCGTCGATGACCTCCACCTCGGCGTCGGTCGCGGCCTCGACCACGGCGACGGCCTGGGCACGGTCCGGACCGGACGACGCGGCACCGTGGACGATCGTCACCAGCTCCGCGGAGGCGACGTCGAGGTAGCGCGCCACGGCCTCGAGGACCACGAACACGTCGTCGTCGGCCGCGATGACACGCCCCTCGACGACCCCGAGCGGCTGGCCGGCGCGGATCGGACCGATCGGGGTGTCCGCGTGGCGGACCGCGTCGACCACCTCCCCGGCGCGGACCGCTCCGGCGGCCTGCCGCACGTCGGTGCGCAGCTGGACCGGATCGGCGTCGAGATCGACGACCGCCAGCCCCGCGAGCACGGCCGGCGGGGAGATGGCGCCCTCGACGACCTCGACGGGCACGTCGTCGGCGAGCAGCGCGACGAGCTGACGCGCCGCCGGCAGCACGTTGGGGTGTCCGGGGAGCAGCAGCACCGTCGCGGCCCCCGTCGCACGCACCGCCGCGTGCAGGTCCTCCACCGACGGCAGGGCGCCGGCCATCCCGTCGACCACGACCGCCCCGACCGCGGTGGCCAGCGCCTGCGCTCCGTCCCCGTGGAGCACCGCGACCACACCGAGCGCGCGCGGACGCGACGCCGCGACGGCCGCCACCTGGTCGCCGAGGTGGGTGACCTCGATGTCGCTGACGTGGCCGAGCGCGATCCCGAACTCGATCGCCGGGCCGACCTGCCCGGTGTGGACGTGCACGTTGAGCAGGTCCCCGGCGGTGACCACGACCACGGAGTCACCGATCGCCGCGAGCCGGTCGCGCAGCGGCGCGGCGACCTCGTCCCCCGCGTCGAGCAGGTACTGGACCTCGAAGGGCTGGTGGACCCGTCCGCCCGCGCGCTCCGCTCGGAACGGCCCCGGCGGGTCGTCGGTCGCGACGGGCGCCTCCTGACCCGTGAGGTGGCCGTGCACCGCGGAGAGCAGCACCTCGAACCCACGGGCGCCCGCGTCCACGACCCCGGCCTCGGCCAGGATCTCGAGTTGCGTCGGGGTGTCCGCCACCGCGATGGCCACGGCCGCGCAGGTCGCCGCCGAACAGCGGGGCAGGTCCTCGCCCGCGTCGGCGTGCTGCCTCGCCGTGTGTGCCGCGACGTGCAGCGCCGTCAGGATCGTGCCCTCCACCGGGGCACCCACCGCGTCGTAGGCGAGGTCGCGAGCCCGCTCGAGCGCCGCCGCGTACAGCGGCGCGTCGATGACGAAGTGCCCGGTGATCTCCTCGACGACGGCGCGCAGGACCTGGCTGATGATCACGCCGGAGTTCCCGCGCGCACCGCCGACCGCACCACGGATCACCCGCCGGGCCAGGTCGTCGCCGGTCGGACGCGGCTCCTCGGCCAGCGCGCCGTGCAGCGCCTCGAGCCCGGCCGCCACCGTCGCGGTCATGTTCGTGCCGGTGTCACCGTCGGGGACCGGGAACACGTTCAGTGCGTCGATCGCCTCGCGTCGGGCGGCGAGCGCACCGTGGACGCGGGTGAACAGGGCCGGCAGCTCCCGGGCCGACAGCGGCGCCGCGACGGTTCCCATCCGGTGACCACCCTCCCACGGCGCCGGGCGAGCCTAGCGAGCGCGCCGAGCGGCCCCGCAGGTGCGCCCCGTGCGGTGCACTGCTAGCCTGTGCGCACGTCTCGAGGCCGCTCGTCACGAGCCGCGTCTCGCCTTGCGTCGGTCCGCAGCGCCGCGTCGGTGGCTCGCCCACCGCCCCCTGAAGGCCGACGTTCCTCCGCGCCATCACGCGCGCCCCACCGAACACGATCCGAAGGCACCACGATGGCGTCCTCCGTCTGCCAGCTCTGCGACAAGAAGCCCTGGTTCGGCAAGCAGGTCTCCCACTCGCACCGTCGTTCCTCGAAGCGTTGGAGCCCGAACATCCAGCGCGTCAAGGCCTACGTCGACGGCAAGACCGTCAAGCTCGACGTGTGCACCGGCTGCCTGAAGGCCGGCAAGGTGCAGCGTCCCCCGGTCAAGGCCTGACCGACCCCGCTCGACGACGGACGCCCGGCCCCGTGCCGGGCGTCCGTCATGTGCGCGGTATGTGCACAGCACGCGGCCGACTAGCGTCCGGGACCCGACGTCACCCGGAGGTGGCCCATGGTCTCGGCCTACGTGCTCGTCCAGACCGAGCTCGGCGCGGCGGCCGACGTCGCCCGGGCGGCACAGGCGCTGCCCGGGGTGGATGCGGCGGACGACGTCACCGGTCCCTACGACGTGATCGTCCGGGCCCACGCGGAGGACGTCGACCAGCTCGCCCGGATGGTGGTCTCCGCCATCCAGGCGATCCCGGGCATCACCCGGACGCTGACGTGCCCGGTCGTGAACCTCTGAGTCCGCGGGTCACGCGTCGGGCCGCGTCCTCGCGGTGCGCGCGGGCGCCGGCTTCGAGAACTGGCCTCGAGCGCGGACCCCGAGCACGGACCCCGGCCGATGTGCGCCTCAGCCCAGCGCGTCGTGGAGCAGCCGGTCGACGAGCGCCGGGTAGTCCAGCCCCTCGGCAGCCCACAGGCGCGGGAACATCGAGCTCGGCGTGAAGCCGGGGATGGTGTTGATCTCGTTGACGACGACCGCGCCATCGCGGGTGGCGAAGAAGTCGACGCGGGCCAGGCCACGGCAGTTGATGGCCCGGTAGGCACGCCGGGCGAGGGCATCGACCCGCTCGGCCACCCCGGCGGGGACATCGGCGGGGATGAGCAGCTCGCTGGCGTCGAGGTACTTGGCCTCGAAGTCGTAGAACTCGTGGCTGGAGACGATCTCCCCGGGGCGGGTGACGTCGAGCTGCCCCCGGCCGAGCACCCCGACCTCGAGCTCCCGGGCGTGTTCGATGCCCTGCTCGATGACGACCACCTCGTCGTGCTCGTAGGCCTCGGCCATCGCCGCGTCGAGCCCCGCCACCTCGTGGACCTTGCTGATCCCGATCGAGGACCCCTGGCGGGCCGGTTTGGTGAACCACGGCGGCGGGAAGGCTGCGGCCAGCTCCGCGGTGACCGCCTCCGGCTCCTGCGACCAACGCGAGCGGTGCACGGCGAGGTAGCCGCCCTGGGGCAGGCCCGCCGCGGCGAAGCTGGCCTTCATGGCGGCCTTGTCGATCCCGATCGAGGAGGCCGTGACGTCCGCGCCCACGTAGGGCACACCGACGGTCTCGAGCATGCCCTGCACGGTGCCGTCCTCACCGAAGGGCCCGTGCAGGAGCGGGAAGGCGACGTCCACGACCGGCCCGACGCTCGCCACCTCGCCGTCGACGGTGAGGAGTCGCGGTCCGTCCGGCGTGCCGATCAGGCCGACGCTCGGGCCGAGGTCCGCGACGTGCGGGAGCCGGTCGCCGGGCGCGGTCTCGATGGTCCCGTCGGTCCGGACCCACCGTCCCTCGCGCGTGATGCCGACCGTGACCACCTCGTAGCGGTCCCGATCGATCACCTCGAGCACCGAGCGGGCGGACAGGCAGGAGATCTCGTGCTCGGCGGATCGTCCGCCGTAGAGCAGCAGGACCCGGATCATCACAGGCCTCCGGGATCGATGGCACGGGCGCGAGTCGGCGAGCCTAGCGAGCGGGCATCGTGCGCATCCGGCCGTCGATCCGCGGCAGCCACGAACAGACCGGGGCCGTGTCGTCGCGCGAGCCGTAGACCAGCAGCGCCAGCATCGCGCCGTAGATCGGCAGGTGGCCGATGAGCTCCGTGGCGCCGAGGAAGAACAGGGTGGCGTTGAAGGGGATCCCGGCCGCGATGACGGTCAACTGCGGCATGGCGCCGGAGATGAGCAGCAACCCGAACAGGATCTCCACGCCGGCGGCGAACTGCACGAAGAACAGGTCGCTGACCTCCACGCCGACCACCGACCCGAGCGCCTGCAGGATGTTGAAGGCGGGGTAGCGGTCGAGGAACTCGAGGGTGAGCTCCGGGCGGGCGAGCTTCTCCGTGTAGGCCAGCAGGATCAGGGTCCCGCCGACCAGCACCCGCAGCCCGAACAGGGCCGCGCGGACCCGTTCCGGGTCGATCACGATCCGACCGCCGGGTCGCTCGTCGTCGGGCGGCAGCAGGACCAGGAAGACCCCGATGGCCAGCAGGTCCGCACGTTCCAGGATGGGGATGATGCCGTAGCCGAGCATGCCGAGCGGTCCGGCGATCACCAGCAACCACGCGGCGGGACGGACCTTCCAGCCGGTGATGAGCCACACCCCGACGATCCCCTCCAGGATGCCGAGCCCGATCCCCCACCAGGTGTCGGGCAGCAGCAGGGTCGGGACGAAGAACTCCAGTCGGGCCGCGAGTGCAAGCAGGGACACCCCGGCGTGCACGGCCAGCAACCGCGGGATCCACGGGCCGAGCCGACCGAGGAACCGCAGGAAGCCGAGCTCCGGGCGGGGCACCGCCCGCGCGACGATCCGCCACACCACGGCGCCGACGATGGCAGCGATCAATGCGGCGATCGACAGCGGCTCGAACGCGAAGGCCGGGTCGTAGGGCGGGCGACCTTCGGTGAACCACAGGGCGTGGCCGAACACGGGCACGACTGCCTCCTGCCGAGCGATGGGAGCGATGGGGTCGAGGTTGCGCGGGATGTGGTGCCCAGTATCCGGACCCGGACGCGCCGAGGGGTGGCTCGACCCGGCCGACGGGTAGGGTCCTAGGCCCGAGTTCCGGCTCGCGGTGTGGCCCGTGGTCCCCCGCTGGCCGGCGGACCGGATCTCGGCGCGACCCGGTGTGTCGTGACCAGGCACGCCCCGACCAGGGAGGACCTCGTGGCATCGATCGACCTCGACGGGCGGGTGGCCATCGTCACCGGCGCAGGGGGCGGGCTCGGACGGGCGCACGCGCTGTCGCTGGCCGGCCGGGGCGCGAAGGTCGTCGTCAACGACCTCGGCGGCAGCCGCGACGGCACCGGCGCCGGCTCCGACATGGCCGACGCGGTCGTGGCGGAGATCACCGGGGCCGGCGGCGAGGCGGTGGCCAACTACGACGGGGTCCACACCTGGGACGGTGGTCAGGCCATCGTGCAGACGGCCATCGACGCGTTCGGTCGCGTCGACGTGGTCGTGAACAACGCGGGCATCCTGCGCGACACCTCGTTCGCGAAGCTCGAGGAGCCGCAGCTCGACCTGGTGCTCAAGGTCCACCTCTACGGGGCCTTCCACGTCGCCCGCGCCGCGTGGCCCCACCTCAAGGAGCAGGGCTACGGCCGCATCGTCAACACCACGTCCGGATCCGGGCTGTACGGCAACTTCGGCCAGTCGAACTACTCGGCCGGGAAGATGGGGCAGGTCGGCCTCACGCGCACCCTGGCGATCGAGGGCGCGAAGTACGGCATCACCGCCAACGTCATCGCGCCGGTCGCGAAGTCGCGGATGACCGAGGACATCATGCCGCCTGCGCTGCTCGAGCGGCTCGAGCCCGAGTACGTCGCGCCGCTGGTCACCTACCTCGCCTCGGAGGCGTGCACCGACACCGGACGCATCTTCTCCGTCGGCGGCGGCTACATCGCCCGGGTCGCCATCTTCGAGGGCGACGGGGTCGCCTTCGACGGCGTGCCCGACGTCGACGACATCGCCAGCCGGTGGGACGAGATCAGCGCCGTCGGCTCCGGGTCGGTGGAGTTCTCGCAGGGCGTGTTCGAGCAGACCGGCAAGATCGTCCAGGCGCTCGGGATCGACCTGGAGGGCTGACTCCCGGCGCTCAGCCCCGCATCCGCTCGGCGACGACGTCGAGGATGAGGTCGACGAGCTCGTCGGTGCTGGTCTCCGTGGTGTCGAACACCCGGTCGTGCGCGACGATCCCACGGGCCGTGCGGGCCTGCGCCACCGCGACGGCCGGAGACCAGCCGAGCTCGTGCGCACGGCTCTCGAGCACGTCCGGGTCGCACTCCAGGCCGATCGTGACGACCGCCAGCCCGGCGCATGCCCCATCGAGGTCGGCGACCGTGGCGCGATCGAGCAGCACGTGGTCGAGCACGACATCGGTCCCCTGATGCGCCCAGGCCGCGGCGGCGCGGTGCATCCCGACGATCAGCTCGCGCCCGAGCGGCCCCCATGCGGCGGCGGCCTCCCCGCCGGTGGACGCCACCTCCGGCAGGACCAGCTCCGACCAGCGCCGGCGAGCCGGTCCGAACGCCCCGAGCATCGCATCGAGCCCGGCGGCCAGCAGCGGCCCCTGACGGACCTGCGGCCACGAGCGCTGCAGCGCCGCCAGCGTCGTGCTGCGACCGACCGCCAACGGCCCGTCGAGCACCAGGACAAGCCCGGCGGTGCTCACTCCACCAACCCGTGCAGTTCCGGACGGGCCTCCCGCGACAGCAGCTGCCCCACGAGTTCGCGCGGGTCGAGTCCGGCGTGGCAGACAGCCACGACCCCCTCGGTGATGGGCATCTCGACGCCGGCCTCGCGCGCGATCCCCAGGATGGCCTGGGAGGACTTCACGCCCTCGGCGACCATGTTCATCGACGCGATGATGTCGTCGAGGGTCTCTCCCCGGCCGAGCCGCTCACCGACCGTGCGGTTGCGCGACTTCGACGAGGTGCAGGTCGCCACGAGGTCACCGACCCCGGCGAGCCCCGCGAAGGTCAGCGCGTTGGCACCGAGCCGCACCCCGAGCCGGGACATCTCCGCCAGGCCCCGGGTGATCACGGCCGCGTTGGTGTTGTCGGCGAAGCCCATGCCCTGCGCGGCGCCGGCCGCGATGGCGATCACGTTCTTCACCGCGCCGCCCACCTCGACTCCGAGCACGTCGTCGTTGGTGTAGACGCGGAAGTAGGGCGCCATGACCGCGGCCTGGACCTGCTCCGCACGGGCCATGTCGTCGCCGGCCGCGACCGTGGCCGACGGCAGCCGCTGCGCGCACTCCTTCGCCAGGTTCGGCCCGCTCACGACCACGACCCGATCGGGATCGCAGTCGAGGCCCTCCGCGATGACCTGGCTGCCGAACCGCTGGGTGGCGACGTCGACGCCCTTGATCAGGCTGACCAGCGTGGCGTGCGTCCCGATCGAGCGGCCCCACGTCGCGAGTTGGCCCTCGATACCGACCGACGGGACGGCGAGCACGACGATGTCCGCACCCGTCAACGCCTCCTCGGCGTCGGACGTGGCGTGCAGCCCCTCGGGCAGCACCTGGTCCGGGAGGTAGCCGGCGTTGGCGTGCTCGGTGACGATCTCCGCCGCCACCTCCGGGCGACGGGCCCAGAGCACGGTGGAGGACCCCGCATCGACGCACATCGACGCGAAGGCGGTGCCCCAGGATCCGGCACCCATCACCGCGACCTTCGTCACTGCAGCCTCACCTCAGCCCTCGTGGTCTCCGGCCCACGACCCTACTTGCTCCCTGCCGCCGGCCGCGCGCACCGGCAGCGTCCCACGCCGTGGTGGTCGGCCGCGGCGGCGACGTAGGCTGCCCGCATGCCCCTGCCACCGCTGACCATCGTGCCGCTCCAGACACCGGGGCTCGGCAAGACCCGCCTCGCGGGCGCCCTGGAGCCCCAGGACCGGGCGCGGCTGGTCGGCGCGATGCTGCGCGACGTCGTGACCGCCCTGCGCGGCGCGGGGATCGAGCGGCTGGTGGTGGCCGCCGGCGGGTCGGCGGCAGCCGCGGCTGGGACGGCGCTCGGCGCCGAGGTGATCCTCGACCCTCCCGGCGCGTGCGACCTCGACGCGGCGATCGCCGCCGCGGTCACGACCGCCCAGCGAGCGACGGACCCACCGCAGGACGTGCTGGTCGTGACCGCCGACCTGCCGCTGCTGCGCAGCGCGGACGTCACGGAACTGCTGGCGGTGGACGCGGAGGTGGTCATCGCTCCCACGGCCGGCGGGGGGACCGGCGCGCTGTTGCGCCGCGCCGGCGTGCACCTGGCCACGGCCTACGGCACCGGCTCCGCCTCCCGCCACCTGGCGGCCGCTCGGCTCGCCGGTCACGTGGCGGCGTCGCGGGCGATCCACGGGTTCACCCACGACGTCGACACCTGGGCGGACCTGGTCGCGCTCCACGAGGAGGAGATCGGGCCGGCCACCGCCGCCGTGCTCCCCGCGGTCCTGCGTGCCCGCGCGGGCTGAGCCCTCCGGGCGCGCCCGGGCCGCCTCAGCCCCCCGGGCGATCGCGGCGTCGACGGCTGCGCAGGAAGTACCACTCGAACAGCGCCCCGAGCCCGCCGCCGATCACGAAGGTGACCAGCAGCAGGATGATGAGCGGGACCCCGCCGGTCGTGCCCTCACCGGCGGCGTCCTCCCGCACGAGCGTCTCGCCGACGATCCACGAGAAGTCGACCGGCTGGCTGTTCGCCACCGCGAAGATGCCGAACAGCACCGCCAGGATGACGATCGCGACCCGACCGATCTGCTGGGTGAGCGGGACCGGCGCGGTGTCGGGGGCCGCCGGGTCCGTCGCTCCCTCGCCGGCGCTGGTGCGGCCACGCCGAGCAGCGCCGTCACGACGGCGCCCCGGACCGCTGGCCGCCGTCGCGTCGTCGGACCGCGGGCGGTCCACGCGATCGCGGGGCCGACCCCGCGCGGAGCGCTCGTCGGGGTCGGGCAGGTTCGGCGGCTCGCTCATGCCGGCGGCTACTCGTGATCGCCGGATCGGTCCCGGCGCGACGGCCCCCCCCCCGTCAACCGGAGCGCTCGGTGCGCGGCGAACGGTGGCC
>JAFIEQ010000029.1 GCA_020832455.1 Nitriliruptoraceae bacterium | reverse complement strand
CGCCGGACGGTCTCCAGCAGCGGCGGGAGGGCGTCGGCCACCCGGCCCGCGCCCCAGCCGGCGGTTCGCCACCCGCTTGCCCGGGCGGTTGTGGGGGGGGGGGTCCCGCGCTCGCGTGCGCGGCGGGACCGGACCCCGTGGCGCGGCCATCCGGCCGCTCGACGTCCGGGGTGTCCCCGGGGGCTGGTAGCCGCTCAGCCATCGATGGCCTCCACCTCGAGGTCGCACTCGAAGGTGCGTCCCCACGGCAGGGACACCGATCCCTCGGCGATCCGCCAGCGGGACCCGAGCCCGCCGAGTCCAGCGAGCCAGGTACCGAGGTCGCGCTCGATGCTGGCGCACAGCGGTGCACGTTCGGCCACACCCGGTTCCGCCGGCGCCCCGGCGAGCGATCGATCGCGTCGCAGGTGGGTCCGGACCTGCGCCTGGTACCCGACGTCCTCGACCAGGCGGTGCACGAGCAGGCGCTCGTGGGGCGTGCCGGCGCCACGCGCGTCGCGACCGACCACCGCGTGCGCCAGGGCGGATCCGATGCTGTTCCCCGCGGTGTTCCACCCCGCGTAGGCCGCGAGTCGAGGCAGCACGCCACGGGCGTCGAGCGCGTCCACGAGCGCCGGGCTGCCTCCGTTGGGGAAGGCACAGTCGGCGACGGCGACCGCATGCCCGGCGTCGACGGCGTCGGCGATCCGGTCACCCGTCGCGCGCAGCCGGCGGTCGCGTGCGGCGTCGGGCACCGGTGGGGCGAGCGCGTGGTCGCCCTCGGCCTCGGGGGGCACGACGGCCAGGACCAGATCGGCGTCGACGAGCTCGCCGACCAACGTCCCACCGACGGCGCGGACCTGCCCGGCGACGGTCTGCCGGATCGGAGCGCCCTCGTAGGGCGCGATGCGGTCCAGGCCCGTGTCCTCGAGCGTCGCGATGCGTGGCTGCCACGCCTCCCCGACCGTCCACCGTGCGACACGGACCGCGGCGACCTCGTCCGCGCCGGCGTAGCGCCCGACGCGTACCCCGAGGTCGAGCGCCTGCAGCCAGTCGTCGAGCCACCTCGCCTCGCGTGCCGGCAGGCCCTCCGGGGCGGTGTCGTCCGCGGACAGCACCAGGGTGTCGAGCGTGTCGGCCGCGACGAGTTCGAGGGCGGCGAGCAGCAGCGCGTGGTTGCGCGCACGGCGGGCCATCACCGCCCGGGTGGGCCCGGCCGGCACCGCCGCGCGCGCGGCGACGAGCGCGTCGCCGTCCGCGTGCCCCCGCGCGTGGCGGTCGAGCTGTCGGGACAACGATGCCAGGTGCCGTCCGTGCGTCGCCCAGAGCGGTGGTTCCTCGGTCGCGTCGTCCAGGTCGGGCAGGCGCGTGACCACCGCCATGGCGTCGAGGCGCATCGTCGGGCGCTGCGCCCGGATCGCCCGCAGCGTGCCCAGCCGGCCGATCACCACGTCGGCGGTCTCGTCGGTGAGCCGGGACGGGATCAACCCCCCGTGACAGAGCCCCTCGAGGGAGATCACCGCCACGTCCGCATCCGCGCTGCGTTCCAGCAGCCACGCCGCGAGCCCGTCGACCGCACCGGGGTCGCGCATCCCGGGCAGCAGCGCGGGCTCGGGGAGCTCGACGCGTGTGCCCGCGATGGCTGCGAGGTCGCGAACGAGCCGGGTGTGGACGGGCCGCTCGTCGGGCGGGAGCAGCAGCAGCTGCATGCTCACCCCTTCACCGCGGCCTGGCCGACGCCGCGGAAGAACTGCTTCTGCAGGGCGATGAACAACGCGAGGACGGGGATGATGGCGATGATGGTGCCCGCGGCGATGAGCCGCTGGTCGGCGGAGAACTGCCCGTCGAGGAAGACCAGTCCGACGGTCAGCGTGAACTTCGATGCGTCACGCAGCACGATCAGCGGCCACAGGAAATCGTCCCAGGCGGCCATGAAGCTGAAGATCGCCACCACGGCCAGCGACCCGCGGGCCGAGGGCATCGCGACCTTCCAGAACAGCTGCCACTCACCGGCACCGTCGACGCGGGCCGCCTCCTCGATCTCCGGGTGCAGGGAGACGAACGCCTGTCGCATGATGAAGATCGACAGCACCGTGAGCGCGACCGGCAGCAGCGCACCGGTGAGCGTGTTGATCAGGCCGAGGTCGCGCGTGACCAGGAAGACGCTGATCATGATCACCTCGAACGGGATCACCAGCGTCGCGATCATCATCGCGAACAGGCCCTCGCGACCTCGGAACCGCATCCGGGCCAACGCGTAGCCGGCCATGGCGCCGAACAGGCAGTTGCCGATGACGGCGCCGATGGAGACGTAGGCGGAGTTCAGCAGGTAGGTCCCGAGCGGCAGCGAGTCCATGACGGCGAGGTAGTTGTTCAGCGTCGGCGACTCGGGGATCAACGTCGGGGGGAACGCGAAGATGTTCTCCTCGGGCCCCTTGAGCGAGGTGGAGATCTGCCACAGGAACGGCCCGACCGAGATGAACAGCACGAGGATCAGCAGCACGTAGCGACCGGCGACGCCGAGCACACGACGGTGCCGCGCCCGCTGGTTCGCGGACGGATCGACGGTCGCACCGCGACGGGGGTCGGACCCGGCCTCGACCGGATCGACGGGCGGGGTGGTGGGGATGGCACTCACGGGTTCGCCCTCCGACGCGTCCAGATCTGTGCGATCAGGGTGAGGCCCAGCACGACCACGAACAGCACGAGGCTCATCGCGGACGCGTAGCCGAGCTCGAGGCCGCTGAACCCCCGCTGGTAGATGTAGAGCACGAGCGTCTCACTGGCGCGGTTGGGGCCGCCGCCGGTGAGCACGAACGCCTCGGTGAAGACCTTGATGGCGTTCAGCGCGGTCAGGGTTCCGACGAGGAACATCGTCGGACGGATCAGCGGCACGGTCACCGACCAGAACCGGCGGATCGGCCCGGCCCCGTCGAGTTCCGCGGCCTCGTAGAGGTCCTTGGGGATGTTCTGCAGCCCGGCGATGTAGATGACCATGTAGTAGCCGAGCCCCTTCCAGATGGTCACGACCGCGACGCTGATCATCACCAGCGAGGGGTCGGACAGCCACCGGACCGGCTCGTTGATGATGCCGATGCGCTCGAGCACGAAGTTGAGCAGCCCGTCGCTGCGCAGCATCCAGCCCCAGATGAGCGCGGCGACCACCATCGAGGCGACGACCGGCGAGAAGAACACGACCCGGAAGAAGGTCATGCCCTTGAGCTTGGCGCTGGCCAGGATGGCCAGCAGCAGCGGCAGCACCGTCAGGGCGGGCACCACGATGATCGTGAAGAACAGGCTGTTGCGCAGCGCGTTCCAGAAGAAGGAGTCGGACATGATGCGACGCAGGTTGTCCAACCCGGTGAAGCCACCGCCACGCAACGTGTGGGTGTCGGTGAACGCGAGCGCGGTGGTGTTGAGCACCGGCCACCACAGGAAGACCCCCAGCAGTAGCAACGACGGTGCGAGGAACAACCACGGCGTGTACCAACGGCGACCGATCACGGCGCACTCCTCCCAGGTGCTCCGAGCCGAGCCTGGCAGGTCGACGCCGTGGGGGCACGCCGTTGCGCGTGCCCCCGGGGGCGCCGACCGCCGGGTCAGCCGGCTCGGCGAGCCAGGATGTCGTTGACCTCGGCCTCGGCGGCGTCGAGCGCCTCCTGGGCCGTCATGTCCCCGAGCATCGCCGACTGGACGTTCGAGATGATCGCGTCGTTGACCTCGCTGTCCACCACGACCGGACGCAGGTTCGCCGCGTTTGGCAGCTGCTCCGCCGCCGTGGCGATCGCCTCCGCGAAGTCCGCGTCCTCGTCCGCATCGGTGAAGCGGGCATCGGTCAACGCCGCCTCGATCGACGGGAAGATGAGCACCTCGTCGGCGAAGGCGAGCTGGTTGGCCTCGTTGGTCATGTACTGCGCGAAGGCGTGCGCGACCTCCGGGTTGTCCGTGCCCTCCGGGACCATCAGCCCCATGACTGACATGCCCGTGACGCCGGCGGGACCGACGATCTGCGGGGCGACCCGGGTCGACGCCGCGATGTCCGGTGCGTTCTCCTCGATGATGTTGAGGAAGTTCGGACCGGTCGGGAACAGGGCGATGTTGCCCGCCTGGTAGGACTCGATCTCCTGGCGGTGCCCCTCGGTCACCGCGTCCGGGCTGATGGCGCCGTCCTCGTAGAGCGAGACGAGCTCCTCGACGTGGGCGACGGCCTCCGGGGTGTTGAAGGTGGCCCCGGTGGCGTCGTCGTTGGTGATCTCCACCCCGAGCTTGACGAGGTCGATCACGAACCGGTTCTCGAGCGCGGGGTGCATCCCGCGTGCGTCGGTGTTCGCCGCGACCTCACGGGCGACGGAGAACAGCTCCTCGAAGGTCTCCGGCGCGGCATCGGGGTCCAACCCGGCCTCCTCGAGCAGGGCCGCGTTGTACATCGTCACCTCGGTCGAGAGGTACCACGGGTAGCCGTACGCACCGTCGCGGCCCGGGTATCGGAACGCGTCCCAGGCACCCTCGATGTAATCACCACGCACGTCGGAGGCGGCCTCGTCGAGGTCGACGAAGATGCCCTCGCTGGCGAGCGGGAAGGCGAGGTCGGGGTTGAGGTTGACGACATCGGCGAGCGTGCCAGCGGAGGCGTCGGCGAGCAGCCGCTCGCTCGCACCCTCGAACGGGATGTCGATCCACTCGACGCTGGTCCCCGGGTGCTGCTCCTCGAAGGAGGCGATCACGCCGTTGATGTATTCGTCGAAGTCCGGGGACAGCTGCAGCGTGGAGAACGAGATGTCCCCCGACAGTTCCCCGTCGTCGTCGGCGGCGTCCGCGTCGTCGGTGTCCGCGTCGTCGTCGGTGTCGGTCTCCGTGTCGGTGTCCTCGCCCGTGTCGGGCTCGGCCTCGGGTTCGTCGCCCCCGGTACCACACGCGGTCAACGCGAGGGCGAGCACGCTGGTGAGCGCGAGCCGTCGCAGGATCGATGGACGCATACAGACCTCCCTGTGTCGAACGTCCTGGCCCCGGTCGTCCACCATCCGATGACCGGGTCGAGTACCCGTAGGGAACGCGCTCGTCGCCAAGTTGTCAATACCAATCACCGATTCGTCTGTGATGTGGTTATGCTGCCTGGGGGCCGGGTCGATGATCGTCCGGTGGCGGCGAGCCGTCGAGACGATCGGCCGGACCCGCGAGCCGCTCGCGAGGAGGCAGCGTCCCGTGACCACCATCGATCCCCCGACCGCCGGCGCGCCGGACCGCAAGTACACCCGTGTCCGTGACGCCGTCCTCGAGCTGATCGACGGCATGAGTGCTGGCAGCCCCATCCCGCCCGAGCGGGCGTTGTGCGAGCGGTTCGACGTGTCCCGCGTCACCCTGCGCCGTGCGGTCGACGAGCTGGTGCGCGCGGGGCTGCTGATCCGACGCCAGGGCAGCGGCACCTACGTGGCCGAGCCGAAGATCACCCAACCGATCTCGACCACCTCGTTCTCCCAGGACATGCGCCGCCGCGGCCTCACCCCATCGAGTCGGGTCCGCTCCTTCGAGCAGCGGATCGCCGGGCCGCGCAGCGCCAGGCGGCTGGGCATCTCCCCCTCCGCGGAGGTGGTGGAGCTGGTCCGGTTGCGCCTCGCGGACGACGAACCCATGGCACTGGAGACGGTCGAGCTCCCCGCCGCGCTGGTCCCGGGCCTCCGGGCAGACGACCTCGCCCAGGCCTCGCTGTACGCCGTGCTCGACGAGCGCTACGGCCTGCGCGTGGACCAGGTCCAACAGGTCATCGAGCCGACGGTCACCTCGGAGACCGAGTCGGAGGCGCTGGGGGTGGCGCTGCACGCCCCGGCGCTGCTGGTACGCACCACGGCCCGCGACCAGGGCGGGCAGATCGTCGAGGCGGCGCAGTCGCTGTTCCGGGGCGACCGCTACGCGATCGTCGCGGACATCTCCTCCGGCGGGGCGTCCGGGCAGGGCGACGTCGCCCTGGCGGGTAGCGGCAGGGCGGGTTTGCTGGGAGCGTGGCCGGAGCAGCTCCGGACACCGCCGGCGTCCCGCCGGCGGCGCCGCCACGTGCCCTGCTGGTCGATGGCGGCCAGACCGGGACCCGCCTGGCCGTCCTGGAAGGCGAGGATGCACGCCCCCGGATCATCGCCGAGGGGTCTGGCATCGCCCCACTGGCCCCGCTCGATGGGCCCGAGCAGGTCGCTCGCGACCTCGCGGAGTTGTGCCGCAACGCCGGTGTCGAACTCGAAGGCATCACCACCGTCGCCGCGGGCCTGACCGGGCTCGGTGAGGTCTGGTCGCGACGCAGCGAGCTGTGCGACCAGCTGTACACCCACCTCGCCCTCGCCGAGGTCGTGGTCGCCTCCGATGTCGTGACCTCCCACCTCGGCGCGCTCGCGGGGATGCCCGGCGTGGTGGCCGCCATCGGGACCGGGTCGGTCGTGCTCGGCCTCGACGGCGGGGGCCGCGCCGTGAAGGTCGACGGGTGGGGACACCTGCTCGGCGACGCGGGGTCCGGCTTCGCCATCGGACGTTCCGGGCTGCGCGCGGCGTTGGAGCACCATGACGGGCGAGGCGGCAGCGCCAGGCTCGCCTCGGCTGCCGAGGCACGGTTCGGTCCGCTCGAGGAGCTGTCCGGCGCGATCCTCGCCGACCCGGCCCGGGTCCGTCGCGTCGCCTCCTTCGCCCCCGACGTCGCCGATGCGGCACGGGCGGGCGACGCGCTCGCGAGCCGGATCTGGGCGGACGCGGCCACGTCGGTCGCGGCTGCCATCCTCGCGGCGATGCGACGCCTCGGCCCCGGAGAGGCGAGCCGCACCGTGTCGTGGGCCGGCTCCCTGCTGGAGGTCGAGGACCTCATGCGCAGCCCGGTCCGACAGCGGGTCACGGCCGAGGTGGGCGACGACGTGGACTGGTCGGCGCCCGCCGGCACGGCGATCGACGGTGCCGCCGCGTTGCTGTGGTCCGAGGTCCGTGCCCGCGCCGGCGATCTGGTCCACCGGGCCACCTGGACCGACTGAACGCTCCACGATCGCGCCTATTGGTACGCACCAATCGGGATGTCGTCCGGATGTCCTGCCGGGATGTCCGGCGGGAGACGATCGCCAGGTGCGGGCGACGGACCACGCCCGGTCCGGCGCGGTGCCCGGGGACCGCCGAGCGCCGCCGGTAGTCTCCCCGCCACCTCCGTGACCAGCGATCGCGTGCCTCCGGAACCCGCGGAGGCTCACGCGGACGCTTCTACGGACCCCCCGCCCTCGTAGCTCAGTCGGATAGAGCAACCGCCTCCTAAGCGGTAGGTCGCCCGTTCGATTCGGGCCGAGGGCGCCACGTCACCCACGCCGGCCGGATCACGGCGCGATCGAACGTTCCCGGCTCTGGGCGACCGGTTCGTCGGCGGCGTCGAACGCCAGCACCGACCAGCTCATCCCGGCCTCCACCTCCGGCGCGCCGAGCCCCGGCTGCTCGACCGGCCCGACCGGGACCGACGTGCCGGTGCCCCGCCAGGCCCAGCTCGCGGCGCCGTCGGCATCGCGACGCAGCACGACCAGGTACGAGCTGGCACCGTCGACCTCGGCCCAGCGCAGCTCCGGGCGAGGCCCCTCGCCGCTGGCCGGCGTCAACAGCTCGATGCCGGGGAGGTCGAGATCGATGGCCGGCGCGACCTCGACGGCGTCGGCCGTCGGCTCATCGACCTCGTCCGCGACATCCGCGTCGTCCGCACGGTCCACGGCACCGTCGTCCGCTTCCTCGACGGTGGTGGCGTCCGGCTCCTCGGACTCAGTCGCCACCTCGACGTCGCTGTCGACGAGCAGGCTGCCCCAGCCGGCACACCCCGCCAGCATCGACGCCAGCAGGCCGAGCACCAGCGCCTCACGAGCGGTCCGCCGCGCCCGGCTCATCGGGGCGCCCCCGCGGTGAGCAGCGCGTTGTAGGACACCGGCACGCCCTCCACGGTCAGGTCGAAGCCCAGGATCCCGGCAGCGAGGTGGAGGTCCAGCACCTGTCCGGGGTCGACCATGCACGGCTCGGTGACGCTGCAGGCGCGACCGTCGGGATGGGCACCGCTCGTCGTGACGTAGACGTCGTGCCACATCTGTGCCTGTTCGGCGAGGGCCTGCTCGAGCTGGCCGGCGAGCACCCGACTGGCGGAATCCCCCGCCGCACCGACGTTCGCGAGCAGGACGCTCGCGTTGAACAGCTCGTTGGGACCCAGGGTGGTGGCGAGCGCCAGCACCAGACTCGCGATCGTGCTGGTCAGCGGGGTGGCGAACAACCCGGCCCCGTCCTGGAAGGCGCAGGTGTCCTGCAGCTCGCTCGCCTCGGACTCCAACCGGGTCGCCTCATCGATCAGTGGCAGCGCATCGACCAGCGCGGGTCCGGTGACCCCGCCGCTGCCCAGCAGCGCGCGGACCTGCTGGGCGAGTGCGTCGTAGCGATCGTTGAGATCGCGGGCGACCTCGAGGTCCTCGCCGATGGAGCCCAGCGGGGAGGCGATGTACCAGCCGGTCAGCGAGCCGGCGAAGCCCGACTCCTCCGCCATGTCATCGAGCGACGTGGTCCAGTCCCCGAAGGCGTGCCAGCAGCTCGCGTCGACGAACCGGACGTCGATCGGATCCACGGGGGCGACGTTCGCCCCGATGTCCGTCGTGATCCCCATGAAGCTGCCGGACCCGGTGGTGGTCTGCTCGCCGGTCATCGTGAAGCCGGACCCGGTGCCGCTCAGCGGCCCGCCGGCGACGGACTGCAGCGCCATCGGGACGTCGCCCTGCGGGGTGCTGATCAGCATGTCGGCACCCCCGGTCCAGGTCCAGGAGCCGCTACTCGAACCGGCGACGACCGCGAAGACCGACGTCCCGGTGAGCTCCCCGACCCACACGACGCTGGCTTCGGCGTCCTGGTAGGTGAGCACACCAGCCGCACCCTTGGTCGCGGTCCAGGCGCCCTGCCCGAGCGTGACGCTGCCGTCCTGCGCGTCCGCGGGCACCGGGCGCAGCAGCGCGGCGCCCAGCAGCGCGAGCACGGTCGTCGCCGCGAGGGCGCGCGCCCAGGATCCACCGCGGCGCCCGAGGGCGCCGCCCGTCGACAGCCCCTGCATCCGCTCGCCGCTCGGCCACGGGCCCCCCCCGCGGTGCCCGGCCACGCACACCGCGAGCGACCGTGCCGCGGCGGGATGCGGCCTGACGCGGACGCTAGGAGCGGACCAGCGGCCCTGAGGCCCCCGCTCCACGCACCTCGCGAGGCAGCAGCGCGCGTTGCGCTCTGCAGACCGCACGGGATGGGATCGACGCTCGCGTGGGCGCACGCGCACACCCACGACCCCTGCGCGGACCACCGACGGACAGCGCTCGCATGAGACCGGCTACGCTCAGATGAGCTTCGAGATCCGAGCGCCCGGGAGACCATCATGCCAGAGTCCAGCACCCCGCTACCCGCCCCGACCATCGCCCCACCGGGGGGCAAGTTGGGGGTGTTGTGTGTCGGGCTGGGCGCCGTCGCGACCACGTTCATCGCCGGCGTCGAACTGATCCGCCGCGGGATGGCCGAACCGGTCGGCTCCCTGTCGCAGGTGGGGACGCTGCGGCTGGGCAAGCGCACCGACGGTCGCTCGCCGAAGATCGCCGACGTGGTGCCCCTCGCCGCCCTCGACGACCTGGTGTTCGGAGCATGGGATCCGTTCCCCGACGACGCCTACGTGTCCGCGCAGAAAGCCGGCGTGCTGGATGCCGGGCGGCACCTCGAGCCCATTGCGGAGCAACTCCGGGCGGTGCAGCCGATGGCGGCGGCGTTCGATGCGAACTACGTCCGACGGCTGGACGGCGAGAACGTCAAGCCGGAGCGTTCCAAGCGGGCGCTGGTCGAGGCGATCCGGGAGGACATCCAGGCCTTCCAGGAGCAGCACGGCTGCGACCGCATGGTGATGATCTGGTGTGGGTCGACCGAGGTGCACCTCGACCCCTCGCCGGTCCACGCGGACCTCGAGTCCTTCGATGCGGCGATCGACGACGACCACGACGCGATCAGTCCGTCGATGCTCTACGCCTACGCGGCACTGCTCGAGGGCGTGCCGTTCGCCAACGGCGCCCCGAGCCTGACCGTGGACGTCCCGGCCCTGCGCGACCTGGCCTCGTCGTCCGGTGTGCCGATCTGCGGCAAGGACTTCAAGACCGGTCAGACCATGGTCAAGACCTCCCTGGCGCCGATGTTCAAGGCCCGCATGTTGGGCATGGACGGCTGGTACTCGACCAACATCCTGGGCAACCGCGACGGCGAGGTGCTGGACGACCCGGAGGCGTTCAAGTCCAAGGAGCACTCCAAGCTGGGGGTGCTCGACACGATCCTGCAACCCGACCTGTACCCGGACCTCTACGGCGAGATCGACCACGTCGTGCGCATCAACTACTACCCGCCGCGCGGCGACAACAAGGAGGGCTGGGACAACATCGACTTCCACGGTTGGCTCGGCTACCCGATGCAGCTGAAGGTCAACTTCCTGTGTCGTGACTCGATCCTGGCCGCCCCGCTCTGCCTCGACCTCGCTCTGTTCCTCGACCTCGCCCAGCGGGCCGGGATGGCCGGGATCCAGGAGTGGCTCAGCTTCTACTTCAAGTCGCCGCAGGTCGCGCCCGGGCTCTACCCGGAGCACGACCTCTACATCCAGCAGACCAAGCTCAAGAACACCCTGCGCTGGATGATCGGCGAGTCGCAGATCACCCACCTCGGCGTCGAGTACTACGCCGACGACTACCTGCCCCAGGACGACTGATGCCCCACCCCGTCCACGTCGCGCGGCACCGGCGCGCGGCCGGACGGCCCGTTCCCGACGGAGGTTGATGGCGATGGAGGTCCGCTCACGGCCGCGCGAACGCGCCCTCACCGCCTACATCGCCCGTCGGTTCTACCTCGACGGTCGCAACAAGAGCCAGATCGCCGACGAGGTCAACCTGTCGCGGTTCAAGGTGGCCCGCCTGCTCGACGAGGCCCAGCGGCTCGGCATCGTGCGGATCGAGGTCGATGGGCCGACCGACGTCGACGTGGAGCTCGCGGCCGGGCTCGAGCGACGCTTCGGGCTGTCCGACGCGCTGGTACTGGCCCGACCTCCCGGCGACGACGGGGACCTGCTCCGGCTGCTCGGGGAGTTGGCCGCCGCGCACCTGCAGGAGGTGCTGTCGGACGAGGACGTGCTCGGGGTGTCCTGGGGGCGGGTACTGGATGCCACGGCGACCGCGGCGGCGGCGCAGGACCTCGCCCGCATCACGGCCATCCAACTCGTCGGCGGGGTACGCACCCCGGACGGCGCGCGCAGCTCGCTCGACACGGTGCAGCGACTCGGGCGCTTCGGTGCGGTGACCGCCTACCCACTGCACGCGCCGTTGGTCGTGGACGATCCGGGGGTCGCGCGCAGCGTCCGTGGCACCTCGCCCGTGGTCGACACCCTGGAGTGGTTCGATCGACTGACGGTGGCGCTGGTCGGGATCGGCTCGTGGAACCCCCCGTCGTCCTCGCTGCACCTGGCGCTGCCCGAGGACGATCGCGACGACCTGCTCGCCGCAGGTGCGGTGTGTGACATCTGCGCCAGCGTGTTCGACGACGACGGTCAGGAGATCGAGCCGCCGATCGCGCAGCGGCTGATCGCGATCAGCGCGGCGCAGCTGCGGGCCATCCCCCGCGTCATCGGGGTGGCCGCCGGCGCCTCCAAGGCCCGGGCGATCCGCGCGGCGCTGCGCACCGGCATCGTCGACACCCTGGTCACCGACGCCCCGACCGCCACCCTGATGCTGACGCACGACGAGGGGTGACACGTCGCGCTCAGCCGGTGAGTCGGTAGACCTCCACGCCGGTCCCCGCGAGGATGCGCTGCTGCTCCGAGGTGCTGAGCCCGTCGAGCAACGCCCGCGTGACCGTCAGCACCTCGCCGTAGTCGGCGGCCAGCGTCGCGACCGGCCAGTCCCCGCCGAACAGCAGTCGCGACGGCCCGAACGCCTCGAGTGCGACCTCGACGTAGGGCGCCAGATCGTCGAGGGTCCACGACGCCCACGCGGCTTCCGTGACCAACCCCGACAGCTTGCACGCCACCTGTTCGTGCGCCGCGACCCGGGTGATCCGGCCCGCCCAGGGGTCGCGCACGCGCTCGGCGATGCGCGGCTTGGCGAGGTGGTCGATCACGTACCGCTGCTCCGGCAGGTCGGCGACCAGGCGCTCCGCGGCTGGCAGTTCGCGCTCCCGGACGAGCAGATCGAAGGTGAGCCCGGCGGCGCCGACCGCCGCGATCCCCCGGCGGACCTCGGCCCGGTCCAGCCAGTCGGGGTCGTCCTCGTCGTGGACCTGGTGGCGGATGCCGACGAGCGCGCCGCCACCCGGGTGCGCGCGCAGTCGGGCGAGACGGTCGTCCACGTCGGCGGCGGTCAGGTCCACCCACCCGATCACCCCGACGATCAGCGCCTGCCGGTGCGCGAGACCGAGGTACTCCTCGGTCTCACGCTCCGAGGAACAGGTCTGGACCAGCACGACCCCGTCGACCCCGTGGGGGGTGACCGTGGCGACGAGGTCCTCGCTCGTGAACGGCCGCCGGATGGCCTCGAGATCGGCCGTCATCCAGTCGTAGTGCTCGAGCTGCCAGTCCCACAGGTGGGCGTGGGTGTCCAGCAGCCCGGACCGCGGCAGGGGTCCGGCCATCAGTCGCCCTCCGCGATCGGCAACGGCGCGTCCCCGCGGAGCAGACCCTCCGCCTGCAGGTGCTCCCACACGTCCGTCGGGATCGACAGGGTCGCGAGCCGCCGGTTCTCCTCGAGTTCCGCGACCGACCGGGCGCCGATGAGGACCGAACGGACCGCCGGGTGCCCCAGCGGGAACTGCAACGCCGCCGCGAGCGGTGGGACCCCGTGTGCGTGGCAGATGTCGTGGATCCGACGCGCCCGGTCGACGATGGCCGCGCTGGCCGGGAGGTAGTCGTAGGTGGGCTCCGCGCCGAACGGGTCGGCCAGGACCCCGGAGTTGTAGACCCCTCCCGCGATGATCCCGACCTCGTGGTCGATCGCCGCCGGGAGCAGTTCGTCGAGCGCCGACTGGTCGAGCAGCGTGTAGCGCCCGGCGATCAGCAGACAGTCCACCCCCGTGGCGATCAGACGGGTCGGCAGCGCCGTCTCGTTCACCCCGATGCCGACCGCCCGGAGCTGCCCGCGGGCACGGAGTTCGCACAGCGCCGGGATGGCCTCGTCGCGGGCCTGGTCCTCGTGGTCCTCGGGGTCGTGGACGTGGGCGATGTCGATCCGGTCGATGCCGAGCCGCGCGCGGCTCTCCTCGAGCGATCGGATGACGCCGGCCGCCGAGTAGTCGCGGACGGGGTTCACCTCCGGGTCACCAGCCGGCCAGAAGGAGCGTCCCTGGTGGATCTGGCTCGGGTCCGGCGGCGCGCCCCGTTCGATCAGGCGCCCCACCTTCGTGGCGATCACGAGGTCGTCGAGCGGCCGACCGGCGAGGATCCGACCGAGCCGTCGTTCCGCCTCCCCGAACCCGTAGAGCGGCGCGGTGTCGAACATCCCGAACCCGGCATCGAGCGCCGCCGCCACCGTGTCCTGTGCCGCCTGCGTCTCGACGGGACGCAGCAGACCCCCCAACGGGGCCGTGCCGAGCCCGAAGCGCGACACCTGCACCCCACTGCGGCCGAGCGACACCCGTGCGCCGACCCCGACGTCAGCTCCCACCTCGACCCTCCCACCAGGCCAGAACGGCCGACCGTCGGCTCCGGAGAACCTAGGGTCGCCCCCCACGCCGGTCAACGGGTCGGCCCCATCTCGACCAGGCCATTGGTTGCCGTCCGAGTCCTCGGACGCGCCGGGACCTCCCCTCGATGACAAGGAGCGGCGATGACTCCCCCCCGCCCGACCGTCCCCGCGGTCACCCGTGCGGCCGCGATCCTCGAGCTCCTCGCCGCCCAACCGGACCGTGCGCTCGGGCCCTCGGAGCTGGCCCGTGCGCTCGACCTGCCCAAGTCCTCCGTGGCCAACCTCTGCAGCGCGCTGGCGGACACGGGGCTGGCACACCGCACGGCCGCCGGGTACCGCCTCGGGCGGCGACTGGCGGCGCTCGGCGCGGCCTACCTCGCCGGTGTCGACGTGGTCAGCGCCTTCCACGAGGTGCTCGACGCGGCGGACCCCCTGCCGGAGACCGTCCAGCTGGCCCTGCTGGCCGACGGGCTCGAGGTCGTCTACCTCGCCCGTCGGGACGGCTCCGCGCCGGTCCGCCTGGCCTCCGACATCGGGCGACGGCTCCCGGCGAACTGCACCGCCACCGGCAAGGCACTGCTCGCGACGTTGCCGCCCGACGAACTCGAGGCGCGGTTGAACGCCACCGATCCGCTCCCGCAGATGACGCCTCGGTCGATCACCGACCCCGCCGCCCTGCGCGACGAGCTGGCGCGGGTGCGCAGCCGGGGGTACGCCGTGGACGACGAGGAGGTGGTCGAGGGCGTGGTCTGCCTCGGTGCGGCGATCGGTGGCTCGTCCGGGGCTGCCAGCGCGGCGCTGAGCATCACCCTGCTGCGCGCGCGGGCCTCCATCGACCACCTGGACGCCCTGGCGGCCCACCTCCGGCAGCTCGCCGCGGAACTGGGCGCGCGGGTCGCTGACGTCGACGACACCACCAGCTCGTCCATGTGGTAGAACGACGTCCAGCTCGTTGGACGGCTTGCGGCACGATCCGGGAGGGATCGGATGCCGCCGGCGCACCCTCCGCGAGCATCGGACGGACCCCCTCGAGCGGGAGGATGCACCATGGTTGATGCACGCGACGGACAGCGGCCCGCCTTCGTCACGGGGGCTGCCTCGGGGATCGGGCGGGCGACCGCCCTGCGGCTCGCCGACGACGGCATCCCGCTCGCGTTGTTCGACCGGGACGCGGCCGGCCTCGCCGACACCGCCGCACGTATCCAGGCCGCGGGCGGCACCGCCTCCACGCAGGTCGGGGACGTCAGCGACCGCGCGGACGTCGAGGCAGCCATCGCCGGCGCGCTCGAGGAGTACGGCGACCTCGGCACGCTGGTCAACATCGCCGGTATCGGCGTGCGCGCCCCGCTGGCTGAGACCAGCGACGAGGACTGGGACGCCGTCATGGACGTCAACGTCCGGGGCCCGTTCCTGGCCTGCCGGGCCCTGCTCCCGCACCTGGTGGAGACCGGCGGCGGCATCATCGTGAACGTCGGATCGATCGCGTCGGTGATCGGGATCACGGACCGGGCGGTGTACTGCGTGTCGAAGGCCGCGGTCCTCGGGCTCACCCGGTCCATCGCCGCCGACTACGCCCGGTTCGGGATCCGGGTCAACGCCATCTGCCCGGGCACCGTGGACACGGAGTGGATCGGCAAGATCCTGGCCGACGCCCCCGACCCGGTCGCCACTCGCGCCGCGATGGAGGCACGACAGCTCGACGGGCGGATGGGCTCCCCCGAGGAGGTCGCCGCGGGCATCGCCTTCCTCGTCAGCGCCGACGGTCGCTTCATGAACGGCTCCGCCATGATGATGGACGGCGCGATGACCGCCGTCTGATCGCCTCGCACCGCACCGCCACGACGCCGACCGCACGGAGGGCACGATGCTCAACGGACAGCTACTCCACCCCGAGATCCTCCGGGTCCTCGGCCGCTGCGGCCACGGATCACGGATCCTGATCGCCGACGGCAACTACCCGTTCGCGACCCAGCTCGGTCCCAACGCGGAGCTGGTCTCGCTCAACCTCAGCCCCGGGGTCGTCGACGCGCCGACGGCGCTGCAGGCGCTGCTCTCCGCCATCCCCATCGAGGCGACGCATGTGATGCGCTACGACACAAGCGGTCCGTACGGGCTCGCCGAGGACCCGCCCGTGTGGGCCGATTTCCGACGGCTGCTCGGGGACGTCGGCTACGAGGGTGAGCTCGAGCAGGTCGAGCGGTTCGCCTTCTACGACATGGGTATGGCCCCCAACGTCGCACTCACGATCGCGACCGCGGAGCAGGCGACCTGGGCCAACATCCTGCTGACGGTCGGCGTCGTGATGCCCGGCGAGGGATCGCGCTGATGGGACGCATCACCGCGATCGAGCCCCTCGACATCCGCTTCCCGACGTCGAGGGCGCTGGACGGTTCGGACGCGATGAACCCCGATCCGGACTACTCGGCGACCTACGTCATCGTGCGTACCGACGTCGGCGACGGCCACGAGGGACACGGGCTCACGTTCACGATCGGACGCGGGAACGAGCTATGCGTGGCGGCGGTCGAGGCGCTGGCACCGCTGCTGCTCGGCGCGGACGTCGAGGAGCTCTGCGCGGACATGGGTGGCATGTACCGGCGGCTGACCGCCGACAGCCAGCTGCGGTGGCTCGGCCCGGAGAAGGGTGTGATCCACCTGGCGACGGCCGCGATCGTCAACGCGGTCTGGGACCTGTACGCGAAGCGGGCCGGACTGCCGCTGTGGGAGGCGATCGCTGCGCTCTCCCCCGAGCACTTCGTCGACCTCGTCGACCTGACCTACCTGACCGACGTGCTCAGCCGGGAACAGGCCATCGACATCGTCGGCCAGGCGCACCAGCGCCGTGCGGGCACCCTCGAGCGGCTCCGCACCGAGGGCTACCCGGCCTACACCACCTCCGCGGGGTGGCTCGGCTACGACGACGACAAGATCCGCCGGCTCTGCCGCGAGGGGGTCGCCGAGGGGTGGACCGCCTTCAAGCTCAAGGTCGGACTCGACCTCGACGACGACGCCAGGCGGGCGGGCATCATCCGCGAGGAGATCGGGGACGACCGCCTGCTGCTGATGGACGCGAACCAGCGCTGGGACGTCCCCGACGCCATCGCGTGGATGCAGGCACTGTCACGCTTCTCCCCGCTGTTCATCGAGGAGCCGACCAGCCCCGACGACGTCCTCGGGCACGCCGCCATCGCACGCGCACTCGCCCCCATCGCGGTGGCGACCGGGGAGCACGCGCACAACCGTGTGATGTTCAAGCAGCTGCTCCAGGCCGACGCCATCGGCTACTGCCAGATCGACAGCGCCCGCCTGGGCGGGGTCAACGAGGTGCTCGCGGTGCTGCTGCTCGCGGCCAGGTTCGACGTGCCGGTGTGGCCGCACGCGGGTGGCGTCGGCCTGTGCGAGTACGTCCAGCACCTGTCGATCATCGATGCGCTGTGCGTCAGCGGGAAGGTCGACGGCCGCATGATCGAGTACGTCGACCACCTGCACGAGCACTTCCTCGACCCGGTCACCATGAGCGACGCGGCCTACCGGTTGCCGTCACGGCCCGGCTACAGCGCGCAGATGTACCCGGCGACGCTAGAGGCCTTCCGCTACCCGGGCGGGTCGGTCTGGGCGGACCCGCGCGACTGAGCGGTCCGAGGTCGAACGGCCGCGCTCAGGCCAGCCCGGTGATCAGCGACACGATCTCGTTGCTGGTGGTCTCCGACACCGTGCGGTGTCCGGCGAGCGAGCCGCGACGCATCACGTAGATGCGGTCGGCGACGCGGAACACCTGATCGAGGTTGTGGCTGACGATCAGCACGGCGAGCCCGCGCTCGCGCATCCGGTGGATGATCGCTTCCACCCGGGCGGTCTCCGCGACCCCGAGCGCCGCCGTCGGCTCGTCCATGACCACGAGGCGCTTGCCCCAGTGCGTCGCGCGGCCGATGGCCACGCCCTGGCGCTGCCCACCGGACAGGGTGCGCACCGTCGCACGCACCGACGGGACCCGGATCTTGAACTCGTCGAGGATCTCCTGGGCCTGGCGGCGCATCTCGCGCTTGCGCAGGATCTGCAGCGGTCCCCGGACCAGCTCACGGCCGAGGAACATGTTGGTCGCGATGTCCAGGTTCGGGGCCAGGGCGAGGTCCTGGTAGACGACCTCGATGCCGTACTCCCGGCTGTCGTTGGGCTCGGAGAACCGCACCAGTTCGCCTTCGATGCGGATCTCCCCCTCCTCCGGGCTGTGGACGCCGGCGACCGACTTGATCAGCGTCGACTTCCCGGCGCCGTTGTCGCCGACGATCGCCACGACCTCCCCGCGGGAGACCTCCAGGGAGACCCCGCTCAGCGCGGTGACCCCACCGAAGCGTTTCGTGATCGACCGCAGCTCCAGGGTCGGCAGGTCGACGGCGGTGCCGCCGCTGGCGCGCGCTTCGGTCTCCATCTCGTGGCTCCTCGACGTGTCGGGACCGGACTCAGACGCCACGACGGACCTCGTCGATCCGCCGCTCGACCGAACGATCCGTGGTCGGCGTGTAGCCGGGCAGGGGGACGATGTGCTCGTGGATGGCGTCGCACAGCCACGCCACGGAGGGGAAGAAGCTGTCCTCGAGTTCCGCCGGCGGCGTGATCCAGTTCCGGGCACCGACCACGGTCACCGGCGCATCGAGGTGGTCGAACGCCATCGACTGCAGGTCGGCGGCGAGCGTCGCCAGGAACGAGCCCCGCTCCGAGGCATCCGAGGTCAACACGATCCGCCCGGTGCGGCGCACCGACTCGATGACCGGTCCGTGGTCGAAGGGCACCAGCGTGCGCGCGTCGATGACGTCGGTCTCGATCCCGAACTCCTCGGACAGCCGGTCCGCGGTGGCCAGGGCCGTCTCCAAGGTCGCGCCGACGCTGAGGATCGTGAGGTCCTCCCCGTGACGGACGTGGGCCGGGGACCCGATCGGGATGCGGTAGTACTCCTCGGGCACGCCCTCCGGCCGCAGCGTCTCCGTGCGGTCGTAGAGCCGCTGGGACTCGAAGAACACCACCGGATCGTTGGACGACAGGGCGCTGGCCATCAGGCCCTTCGCGTCGTAGGGAGTCGCGGGGTAGACCACCTTCAGACCCGGGATGTGCGCGACCAGGCCGGTCCAGTCCTGGGAGTGCTGCGCGCCGTACTTCGACCCGACCGACACGCGCAGCACCACCGGCATGCGCAGCACCCCGCCGGACATCGACTGCCACTTCGCGAGCTGGTTGAAGATCTCGTCGCCGGCCCGACCGATGAAGTCGGCGTACATGAGCTCGATCAGCGCCCGGCCACCGGCCAGCGCGAGCCCGACGCCGCTGGCCACGATCGCGGCCTCGGAGATGGGGCTGTTGAACAGCCGGTGGTAGGGCAGCATCTGCGTGAGCCCGCGGTACACCCCGAAGGCGCCGTCCCAGTCACGGTTCTCCTCGCCGTACAGCACGAGCCGGTCGTCGTGCACGACGTGGTGGGCGATCGCCTCGAACAGCGCATCCCGCAGCTGGATCGCCTTGGCCGGGGAGACCGGCTGCCCGTCGACCAGGCCGCTGCGCGAGCGACGGGCGAGCGACGCCCCGCGGTCGGTCTCGGCCGCGGTGCAGCGCACCTCCCCCGGTGGGGCCGCGTCGAGGTCGATCTGCTCGTCGCTGAACATCAGGCGCGCGACCGAGTCGGGGTCGGCCACGGCGTTGAGTCGGGGGGACAGCTCGAGGTCGGCCGCGAGCCCGGTCACCTCGACGAGGTGGCGCCGGGCCCACTCGGCGAGTTCGTCACGTCCCGCCTCGTCGATGACCCCGTGCTCGATCAGTTGGGCGCCGAAGGTGGCGATCGGGTCGATGTGCGACCACTTGGCCATCTCCTCGCGCTCGCGGTAGGTCGACGCGTCGCTCGGGGAGTGACCGGACTGGCGGTAGCACTGGACGTCGAGCAGGACGGGGCCCCGGCGCTCCTCGATGGTGGCCTGTGCACGTGCCATCGCATCGGCCACGGCCACGGGGTCGTTGCCGTCGACGGTCTCCGCGTTCAGGTTGTCGTGGCGCAGACCGGCGCCGATCCTCGCCAGGCGCTCGTAGGCCATCGTCTCGCCGATGGTCTGGCCGCCCATGGCGTAGAAGTTGTTGACGAAGAAGAACACCAGCGGCAGCCCACCGCGTCGTGACTCGTCCCAGAGCCGATCGAACTGGCCCATCGCGGAGAGGTTCAGCGCCTCCCAGACCGGGCCACATCCCGTCGAGCCGTCGCCGAGGTTGGCGACCACCAGACCGGGCTCGCGGCGGATCTTCTTGCCCAGGCCCACCCCGGCCGCGATCCCGGCCGACCCGCCGACGATGGCGTTGTTGGGGAAGATGCCGAGCGGTGGGAAGAACGCGTGCATGCTCCCGCCCATGCCGCGGTTGAACCCGGTCCGCCGACCGAACACCTCCGCGAGCAGCCCGTAGAGCAGGAACTGGGTCGCGCGCTCGCGCGTGTCGGTGGCCTCGAGTTGCTTCTCCACGACCCGGAGGATCTCGCCCTCGAAGTAGTCCTCCATCATGCGCTCGAGCCAGGGCTCCTCCGCCCGGGCGATCGCGGTGCGTCCCTTGGCGATGATCTCCCCGTGGGACCGGTGGCTGCCGAGGATCACGTCGTCGATGCCGAGGTGGAGCGCCTGTCCAACCGCAGCCGCCTCCTGCCCGATCGAGAGGTGCGCGGGACCCCGGTGCTGGTACTCGATGCCCTGGTAGGCGCCGGTCCGCTTGATGTCGTCGAGCATCGTCTCGAACTCACGGATCAGCAGCATGTCCGCGAGCATCGTGCGCAGCACGTCGTCACCCAGCCGCTCACGCTCCGCGTCGAGGCTCCGGTCGTAGGCGTTGACCGCGATGGGGGGCGTGGTGATCGCGCCAGGACGACGGACGTCCTCGGGATCGATCAGTTGGGACTTGGGCATCGAGCGGGACCTCCGGGACGTGGTGACGCGGCGGGGACGGGCGGAGCCTCAGGCGAGCACCGTCAGGTCGATGGCGGCGATGCGGTCGCAGACATCGGACAGGAAACGGCCGGCGGCGTAGCCGTCGAGCGCGCGATGATCGAAGGTGAGCGACAGGTGGATCATGGGCGTGGAACGCGGGCCATCTTCCTCGAGGGTGACGTTCGGCACGATGGCACCGACACCCAGGATCGCGACCTGGGGCGGGTCGAGGATCGGCGTGAAGGTCTCCACCCCGACCATGCCGAGGTTGGTGACGGTGAACGTCGCACCCTGCATCTCCTCGGGTCGCAGCTTGCCGGTGCGGGCACGCTCGGCCAGACGCGCGGCCTCGGCGCCGATGCCGGTGATGGTGCGTCGGTCGGCCCCCTGGATGACGGGCACGAGCAGCCCACGGTCGGCCTGGACGGCCATCCCCAGGTTGACACCGCCGAACCGGGTGATCCCGTCCCAGGAGAAGTGCGCGTTGAGCTCGGGGTGATCGAGCAGGACCCGGCTGGCGGCGAACAGCACCATGGTGTTGATGGTCACCCGCCCGAGCCCGAGCGCCGGGTCGGCCTCGCGGCACCGCGCGCGCAACTGCTGCATCCGGCTGGCGTCGGCACGGGCGGTGACCGTCAGCTGCGCCGCATCGATCAACGACCCCTGCATGCGACGCGCGATCGTGCGTCGGATCGGCGACAACGCCTCACGCTCGATCAGGGCGACGGTCCGGGCCGAGGCGTCGGGGAGCGGGGCCGGACCCGCGGCGGCAGCCGCGGTGTGGTGGGCGCCGTTGGAGGTGGCCGGGGACGAAGTCGCAGCCGCGACGATGTCCGCCTCGACGATCCGGCCGCCGGGGCCGGTGCCGCGCACGCCCGTCAGGTCGACGGCCATGCGTCGGGCGACCCGAGCCGCCCGGGGGGAGATCGCCGCGGGTGTCGGCGCCTCGTCGCTGCTGGCCGCGGCCGGACGTGCCGGGGTCGCGGCGGGCGTCGGCGGCGCAGCGGGTGCCGGTGGTGGCGGAGGCGTCGCCGCGGGCGTGGCGGCAGCCGGGGTCACCGCAGGAGCGGGTACCTCCGCGGGGGTGGGGGCGGGTACCTCGGCGGGCGACGCCGCCACCTCGGCGGTGTCACCTCCCGGCGCGGCCCCACCGGCGCGCAGCTCCGCGACGAGGTCCGCCACGTCCTCGTCCGCGGCGCCGAGCACCGCGACCGGCCCGTGGACCGCCACCTCGTCACCCGCGTCGTGGAGCAGCGCGTGCACCACGCCGTCGGCGGGTGCCTCGACCTCGAAGCTGGCCTTGTCGGTCTCGATCTCCAGGACCGGGTCGCCGGCTGCGACCGTGGCTCCCTGCTCGACGAGCCACCCCACCAGGATGCAGGACTCCACCGCGGAGCCCTGCTCGGGGATGCGGACGATGTGCGCCATCAGAGTGGACCTTCGATCTAGGAGGGGGAACCGACCGCGGCCAGCTCGTGGGGGTGCGGCATCGCCGCCGCGCCACCCGGTCGCTGGCAGATGAGCGAGGCGAACGAGCGCGCCTCGAGCATGAGTGCTCGCCAGCGCTCCGGGTCCTCGCGGTGTCCCGTGCGCGCGAGCCCGCGCAGGATCGCGACCATGCAGGAGTCGCCGGCACCGGTGGTGTCGCTCGCCTCGATGCTCGGTCCGGGGAGGTGGTCGTCGACCCCGGCGTGCCGCCAGCGCAGGCCCCGCTCGCCGAGGGTCATGACCACCGTGGGGACCCCGAGCGCGGTGAGGTGGTCGATGACCGCGTCCTCGCTGCGTCCCGGGTACAGCCCCGCGGCGTCGACCGAGGACAGCTTGACGACGTCGGCGCGGGCGAACAGCGCCTCCATGCGGGCGCGGTAGGCGTCGAGGTCGTCGACCAGCGACAGGCGCACGTTGGGGTCGACCGTGCGGACCGGACCAGCGACGTCGAACAGCCGGTCCGCGACGTCGTACAGGGCCGGTTCGAGCAGGCCGATCGAGCCGGCGTGGACCACGGCCGCGTCGCTCGCCAGCCGATCGGGCAGTCCCTCGACGTCGAGGTCGCCGTAGGACGGGGGGCTGCCGTAGAACACGAAGTGAGGTTCGGCCCCGTCGAAGCTGGTCATCGCGATGCTCGTCGGTAGTTCGGTGTCCTGGCTCGCGGACAGGTCGACGCCCTCGCTGACCAGGAACCCCTTCAACCACCGGCCGAGCGGATCGGAGGCGAAGGCCGTGACGAACCGGCACGAGGTCCCCAACCGCGCGAGCCCGGTCGCGACGTTGAAGGGCGACCCACCCGGACTCGGCACGTAGACCCGCTCGTCGCCGCGCCAGGTCTCCAGCATGTCCACGAGGGCTTCGCCGATGCTGACCACGTAGGGATCGGTGGACGACATCGGGCTCATCCTCCCTGTTTCGCGTAGCGCTTGCGCATCACGTCCGCGCCGATGGCCAGCACGATGATCGAGCCGAGGACCATCATCTGGATGAACGAGGAGATCCCCATCAGGTTCATCCCGTTCTGGATGATCCCCATGAGGAAGGCCCCGAAGAAGGCCCCCCAGACGCTGCCGACCCCACCGAACAGCGAGGTCCCACCGATGACCACGGCGGCGATGACGTTGAGTTCGTAGCCGGCTGCGACGCTCCCGCCGGCGGAGTCGAGCCGGCCGACGAGGATGATGCCGCCGATCGCCGACAGCGAGCTGCAGGCCATGTAGGCGAAGGTCGTGTAGCGCTTGACCGGGACGCCGGCGCGGACCGCGGCCTCCTCGTCACCGCCGATGGCGTAGAGGTTCATCCCCCAGCGCGTACGCGTCAGGACGAACCCGCAGGCCGCGAACACCACGATCATGAGCAGCACCGGGACCGGGACCGGACCGATCTGACCCCGGGCCAGCCACGTGACCAGGTCCGGCAGGCCGGTGTTGTTGATGCCGCCGGTGAGCTCCAGGGCCGCACCACGCCAGACCGACAACCCACCCAGGGTGACGATGAACGCGGGCAGGCGTCCGTAGGCGACGAGCACGCCGTGGACCAGTCCGACGAACATCGCCACCAGGATCGCGATGAGCACGGACGTGCCGCCGCTGAACCCGTGCTCGATGGAGAGCACGCCGACCACGGTGCCCGCGAGCGCGCCGGTGGCGGCCACGGAGAGGTCGATGCCGCGGGCGATCATGACGAAGGTCTGCCCGGCGGCCATGAAGCCGAAGACCGACACCTGCGCGAGCACGTTGAGCAGGTTCCGGGTGGACATGAAGTTGGGGGCGAGGACGGTCAGGATCGCCCCGATCACGAGGGTCCCGACCACGGCCCCCATCCACTCCGGGACCGTTCGTTGGCGTCGCGAGGGGACGTCGTCCTCCGCCTCGGGGACCACTTCGGTCGAAGCCACCACCAACCTCCTGCCGTTGCGGGTTGCGTCGCGCCGAACGGCGACGACGTGGGACATCGGGCGGGCCCGAGTGGACAGGGCCCGCCCGACGTCGGTCGATCAGCCCTCGCGCTCCTCCTCGATGAACTCGGAGAGCGCGTCGGGGTTGGCGTCGATGAAGTCCTGGACGGTGTCGGGCGTCAGCAGCACCTCGCCGGTGTCGACCCGCTCTTCCACGGGCTCACCGCAGGCGGCGGCCACCGTGGCCTCCATCCCGTCGTAGCCGATCTGGTAGAGCTGCTGGGCGACGATCGCGTCGACCCGACCGTCCAGCATCAGGGCGATCGCGTCCGGAGCGCCGTCGAAGCCGATGACGAACACGTCGTCGAGCAGACCCTCACGGTCCAGCAGGCTGACCGACGCGACCGTCGCGCCGTCCCAGGCCTGCGCCACCGCGACGATGTCGTCGTTGGCGATGATCAGGTCCTCGAGCCCCTGCTGGGCGGCCGTCGGGTCCCACTCGGTCTGGACCTCGAGCACCTCGATGTCGGGGTAGTTCTCCTCCATCGTCTCGACGAACCCGTCACGGCGGTCACGACCGGTCTGCTGCGCCTGCGAGCCGTTGATCAGCACGACCTTGCCGACGCCGTCGATCGCCTCGGCGACCGTCTCGGCCTGCGTCACGGCAGCCGCGAGGTTGTCGGTGGCCACGAAGCTCGCGACCTCACCACCCTCGATGGCGGTGTCGATCGCGATGACCGGGATGCCGTCCGCGTTGGCCTGCTCGACCACGGGGACGATGCCGCTGGAGTCCACCGGCGCGATGGCGAGCCCGTCGACCTGCGCGCTGATGAAGTCCTCGACGACGTTGAGCTGACCGGAGATGTCGTTCTCGATCGGCGGACCGACGGCCCGCAGCTCACCGACACCCAGGTCGGCGGCGGCGTCCTCCGCACCCTGGTTGATCAGGATCCAGCCCTGGTTCGTGGCGGACTTGGTGGCGTAGCCGATGGTCAGCGCCGAGGTGTCGCACTCGTCACCGCTGGCCTCGGCCTCGTCGTCGCCCGCGTCGTCGTCCACGTCGTCGCCGGCGTCATCATCGTCGGCGTCGTCGGTCTCCTCCGCGGCGTCGTCCTCCGGGGCGCTGTCCACCTCGTCGTCGTCGCTGCCACACGCGCTCACGACCAGCGCGAGCGCCAGGGCGACCGGTAGGGCCTTCCATCGATTGGTTCTACGCATTGCGATCTCCCGATCCTGCGGCATCGCGGTCTGCGACCGCGCCGCTGTCCACGCCATCCACCAGCACCACGTGTTCGGTCGTCCTGCTGGACGGCTCCCAGTTCCTTGCCCTCACCGGGACCGATCCCGGGTGGGCCTCAGCACCGAGCGGTCTCCCAACCACCCCGCACCCCCTGCTCACATGAGCGGGGCGTGCCTCAAGCGAGCAGCCTACGACGACGTTCGTTGGTCGTCAACGGCGTTCGCGTTCCGTGGCCAGCGTGGTGCCTTCCTGCGCGCACAACGCGACACCGTGCGCGTCCCTGCGGCGTGCGAACGTCCGCACCGACGGACAGGTTGCTAGACCTCGTCCAGCATCTTGGACAGCGAGGTGCGGGACCATCCCCGAGACAGAAGGTGCATCGATGCGACTGGTCAGGTTCGGCGACGCGGGGCAGGAGCATCCGGGGGTGCTGCTCGACGACGGTCGTCTGGTGGATGTCCGCGAGGTCGCGGACGACTACGACCAGCGGTTCTTCGCCTCCGGGGGCGTGGAGCGCGTCCGACGCCACGTCGACGCGGGCGGCTCCGGGCTCACGATCGTCGAGGGCGACCCCCGGCTGGGCGCCCCGGTCGCCAAGCCCTACCAGGTGCTGTGCATCGGACTGAACTACCGCGATCACGCCATCGAGTCGGGCCTCGAGGTCCCCGCCGAGCCGGTCGTGTTCAGCAAGGGACCCGCGACGGTCGTCGGCCCCGACGACGAGGTGCTGCTCCCCCCGGACAGCACCCGGACCGACTGGGAGGTCGAGCTCGCCGTGGTCATCGGTTCGACCGCCCGCTACCTCGCGAGCGAGGCCGAGGCCGCCGAGCACATCGCCGGCTTCGCCATCTCCAACGACGTCTCGGAACGCGAGTACCAGCTCGAACGCGGGGGCCAGTGGATCAAGGGCAAGTCGTGCGAGACCTTCAACCCGCTCGGGCCGTGGCTGGTGACCCCCGACGAGCTCGACGATCCCCAGGACCTGCGACTGACCCTGGACGTCAACGGGACGCGCCGGCAGGACAGCTCGACCAGCGAGATGGTCTTCGGGGTGCACCACCTGATCTGGTACCTGAGCCAGTTCATGGTGCTCGAGCCCGGCGACGTCATCAACACCGGCACGCCGGCGGGTGTCGGGCTCGGCCTCGACCCGCCCGTCTACCTGCAGGAGGGCGACACGATGACCCTGGAGATCGAGGGGCTCGGTCGGCAGCGCCAGGTCGCGCGGCGCGCCACCCGCTGAGCGGCGCCGGCCGCGTGTCCGCGGCCGGCTCAGGCCGGATCGGGGCGCGGCCGGGTCAGGTCGGATCGGGGCGCGGCGACCCGGCGCCGGGCGTCTGGCCGGGTCCCTGCCCCGGGTCCGGGTCGGTGAGGACGGGGTCGGCGAGCTCCGTGCGCGCGACGCGACGCGTCAGCGCATGCACCCGGTAGAGGTGGGCGATCAGCTCCACCTCCCGGGCGTAGCGGCCGGCCTTGTCGGGACCACCGGCCACCAGGCGATCCGCCTGGCGGGCCAGCGCCGCGTCCCGCATCGCGGTGACCTCCCGTGCCTGGCGTAGCACCGCGGTGAGCGCATCACGGTCCCCCGCCGCGATCGCACGCACGGCGTGCGCGAGGTCGTCGGTGACCCGGGCGTGCAACGCGTCCAGCACCTCCAGGGTGGACTCCGCGATGGTCAGGCGCTCCTCGAGCCGCTTGCGGCCGAGGCGGACGAGGTTGGTGGCGACGACGTCGCCGACGGCCTCCAGGTCGTCGGCGATGGCGAGCAGCGACGCGACGTCGTCGGCCTGCTCGTCGGTGAGCTCACCGCGGTTGAGGTCCGCGAGGTAGGTCACGATCGCGCGGCGCCGGTCGTCGATGGCGTCGTCGTCTGCCTTCACGCGCTGCAGCGCCGGCAGCTGCCCACGCAACGCCGCCTCGCCACCACGCCGGACGAGGTCGACCACCTCGGCGCCCAGCCGGCCGACCTCCAGGCGGGCCAGCTCCAGCGCGACCGCCGGGGTCGACAGCACCGCCGGATCGAGGTGGTCGGCGGACGCGAACGGGTCGGCGACGCGGTCGCGGACCAGTCGGCGCAACCCCCGCGCGATCGGCTGGGTGAACGGCAGGACCAGCACCAGGTTCACGGCGGTGAACAGGGTGAACGCGTTGGCGAGCTGGCGGGGCACCTCGGCGGCCAGACGGGCCTGGCCGCTCAGCTGTGGGGCGGACGGGGAGACGGCCGTGGCGATGTCCGCCAGGACCCCGATCAGCGGCAGCCACAACAGAGCACCGCCGAGGTTGAACAGCACGTGGAAGGACGCGACCCGACGCGCGGCGACCCCACCCCCGCTGGCGGCGATGACCGCCGTGACGCAGGTGCCGATCTTGGCGCCGAGCGCGACGGCGATCGCGGTCGGCAGCGCGACCAGCCCCTGGGCGGCGAGCACGACCACGATCCCCATCGTCGCGGACGAGGACTGCACCAGGGCGGTGAGCACCAGCCCGACCAGCAGCGCGACCAGCGGGCCGGCGCCACCCGTGAGCACGTCCGTGACGATCGGCTGGTCGCGCAGTGGCGACATGGCGGTCCCCATCAGATCCATCCCGAGGAAGACCAGCCCCAGCCCGAGCAGCGCCCCACCGGCCTGCGCGACCCCGGGTCGCGCCTTCCACTGGGCGCCGAGGAAGCCGACGGCGACCATCGCGGAGGCCAGTGCGAGCACGTCGAAGGCGACGATCTGCACGGTCACCGTCGAGCCGAGCGCGGAGCCGGCGATGACCCCGATCGTCTGCGTCAGGCTCATGACCCCGGCGGCGGCGAACCCCACGGTCAACACGGTGGTCACCGAGGACGACTGGATCAGCGCGGTGACCGCGACGCCGGATGCCGCACCCCGGATCGGGGTGGCGGACGCGCGGGCGAGCAGATCGGCGAGCCGGGAGCCGGCCGCGGACTTCAGGCTGGCGGTCAGCCGCTCGAACCCGAGCAGGAAGATCGCCAGCCCACCGAACAGGCCCGTGACGACCGCGAACACCGACGTGTCGTCCACCGCGCCTCCTGGTCTGCCCCACCGTCGCTCGCACCCGAGGTCGGGGACCGGTCGGGCCGTCCCCGCGCCGCCGCGGCGAGCGGTGCTGCCTCGCCGGTGTCATCCTCGGGCATCACGACCGACGACCCTAGGGCCGAGCGCCCCGAGCAGTGGTGACGTGCGGCGTGGTCACACGCGTGCCATGACCGACCCCGGCAGGTCGATGACGACCGGGGGCCTGGCGCCGGCGCTCAGGGCCGGTTGTACTTGCGGCGGAAGCGCTCGACCCGGCCCGCCGTGTCGATGATGAGCTGCTTGCCCGTGTAGAACGGGTGGCTCGCCGAGGAGATGTCGACGTCGATCACCGGGTAGGTCGCACCGTCCTCCCACTCGACCGTCTGGTCGCTGGTCGCGGTGGAACGGGTGAGGAAGGACACCCCGGCACCGGCGTCGCGGAAGACGACCGGGTGGTAGGGCGGGTGGATGTCACGCTTCACGTCTGGCTCCTGGGTCGGTGATGCAGGCGCAGGCTCGGGTGGCTCGCGTCGGGGCAGCGTCACGGGCCGTGGTCAACGCTCCGGCCCCTCGGGCCCGACGGCGCCGGCCAGCAGCTCCTCCTCGTCGCCGAGCCACTCGACGAACGGATCGGTGCGCGCCGCCCAGGTGTCCGCCCCTTCGGCGAGTTCCTCGTCGGTGAGCAGACACGCATCGAGCTCCTCGAGCGCCGGAGCGAGCCCGTCACGCTCGATGATGAGCACGAGGTCCTGCGCACGGTCGCCGTAGTAGGGGTGCCAGCGTTCGCGTGCCACCGCGGCCCGGGTGGGCTCCACCCGGGGCCAGTCGGGGACGGCGGCGATCCAGGCGTCGACCGCGCCGAGCTCGCAGCACGATCCGGCGATCTCCAGGCTCATCGCGGTCGCCGGCCGGGTCGCGACCCACAGGCTGCCGCTGGCGCGCACGACGCCGGCCAGGGCGTCGGACCCCAGCGCCGCGACCAGCCGGTCCGGGTGGATGGGACGGCGGTGGTGCCAGACCACCCGCTGCAACGGCCGGTGGTCGCTGGCGACGGCGGCGGGCGAACGGGGCACGCCCGGCTCCAGGCTGGCGGCGAGCCGGACCGGGTCGTGGCGAGCGGTCCCGATCCAGTCGTCCACGGACGCGGTGACCGGCAGGATGAGGGCGTGCGGGGCGAGGGCCGGCAGGGCCGGGACGACCTCCTGGTCACGGTCGTCGACGAGCACGACGTCCGCGACCTCCAGGCCGCGGCCGAGGATCTCCGCGATCGAACGGGGGTCGTCCCCGACGGCATCGATGTCGGCGATGGGGCGATCCGCGACCAGCGCGTCGAGCAGGCCCGCGCTCGACACCGCCATGACGATCGCCTCGATGTGGGCCGCGCCGGACTCGGTGAGCCCGCGCGCCACGCTGGCGGCCTCGACGGACGGTGGGAGCACCAGCAGCACGTCGTGGGCCTGCCACGCCCCGAGCGCTTCGATCGTGTCCTCGCGCAAGAGGCACGACAGGCAGCAGCTGGCGTCGACCTCGAGTCGGGTGTCGAGGGTGGTCGTGCCGATGTCGACCACGCGGTGGGCGCTCGAGTCGATGGGCACCGTCGCGAGCTCGTGGCGGATGACCGCCAGCGCGGGGCGCTGGGCGCGGACGGCGCCGACCGCTGCCTCACGCAGCAGCGGGTCGACGGAGGACAGGATGGTCACGGTGGGGGTTCGCATGGAGATACGGTAACGTGTCTCGGAACAGTTCTCAAAACGGGCATCCACACCCGTCTGCCGTCCCCGAGGATGGAGCCGCCATGTCCAACCGCACGTGCATGCTGACCGGAGCCGCGCCGCGCTTCGGCAAGCAGGTGTCCCACTCGCACCGCCGCTCGTCGCGGCGGTTCGACCCCAACGTCCAGCCCAAGCGCTACTGGCTGGCGTCGGAGAACCGCTACGTCCGCCTGCGCCTGTCGACCAAGGCCATCAAGACGATCGACCGGATCGGCATCGAGGCCGCGGTCGCGCGGATCCGGGCCCGGGGGGTGAAGGTCTGATGGCGCGCAAGGACGGCAAGCGCGTGACGGTGACCCTGCGCTCGACCGAGGGCACCGGCACGTCGTACACGACCAGCAAGAACCGGCTCAACCAGCGCGAACGGCTCGAGGTCCGCAAGTACGACCGCGTGCTGCGTCGTCACGTGCTGTTCCGCGAGACGCGTTGAGCACGATCGGCTCCCACGGTGACGTGGGAGCCCCGGGGGCCGGGGGCGGGGGGGGGGGGGCCGGGCGCGGCGGGGGGGCCCCCACCCCCGGGGGGGGGGCGGGGCAGGTGGTTATGTGTGTTGTGTCCCCCCGCTGGACGGTAGGCTCGGTGGCCGTTTGGGCACCGCCCCCGCTTCGAAGGTCCCCGTTGCGGCCGCACGGCAGCGGAGCGGTCTCACCAACTCGCCTTGCGGATGCCGGGCAACTCGCCGTTGAGGGCCTTCTCCCGGAACGCGATCCGATCGAGTTCGAAGCGGGTCAGCACGCCGCGCGGACGGCCGGTGGTCCCGCCCCGGCTGCGCACCCGGGTGGGCGAGGCGTCCCGCGGCATCTTCGCGATGGCCCGCTGCGCCTCACGCTTCTCGTCGAGGGTCGCCGACGGATCCTTGGTGATGGCGATCAGCGCCTTGCGGCGTTCGGCGTAGCGGGCGACGGTGCGCTTGCGGCGCTCGTTCTGGACGATCTTGCTCTTCTTGGCCATGCCGGTCGCTCCGGTCGTGGTCGGGTCGGTGGGGGTGATCGCGCCGATCAGGCCCGGTCCTCGAGTTCCGCCTGGGCGACCCCGAGCGCGATCCGGTGGATCACGGCGGCGACGTCCGGCGTGTCGGTCTGCGGATCGGCGACGACGTCCGCGACGACGGTCCAGAGCCCGCCCATCGCGTGCAGGAAGCCGATCGCGTCCTCATCGACCTGCTGCGCCGCGATGGTCAGCGCGAGCGACCGATCGTCGTCCAGCCAGGCGGTGACGGTCGCGATGGCGCCACGCAGCGCGTCGGTCGCCACCGCCCGTCTCCGTCCGTCGTCCGTCTCGATCCACGACCCAACGTAGCAGACTTGAGAACGGTTCCCATATCGATTCCTGGTTCATGTCGGCGGGGCCGTCCCGCGCCCGGTCCCCGCCGCCTACCGTGCCGGCCCCGGGGCGCCGTGGAGGCACCCTGCGACGGCGAGGTGGCACGATCGAGCGGCTCCGGGTGATCGAGCGCCACCTGCTCGTGCTGGTGGTCGCGACGGGCGCGATCGGGCTGCTGCTGCCGCGCATCGGCCAGGCGCTGTCCGGCGCGGTGACCCCGTTGCTCGCGCTGCTGATGTTCGCCGTGTCGCTGACCTTCGACCTGCACGCGGTCCGGGCGGTGCTGCGGCGACCGGGGGTGCAGGCGCTGGCGACCGTGCTGGTCTACGTGCCGATGGGCCTGGTGGCGTTCGGGCTCGCGACGCTCGCGTTCGGGTCCGGCGCCCTGTGGCTCGGCGTGATCCTGCTCGGGGTGCTGCCGACCGACGTGTCCTCACCGCTGCTGGTCCTGATCGGCCGCGGCAACGTGGCGCTCGCAACGGTCCTCAACGCGGTCAACACCGCCCTGGCACCGCTACTGGTCCCGCTGCTGTTCGTGGCCTACACCGGCGTCGAACTCGAGGTCCCGATCGGCGCGCTGGTCGGCGAGTTGGCGCTGACGGTGCTGGCCCCCACGGTCGCCGGCGTCGCCGTCCGCACCTGGCGACCCCGGCCCGTCGAACGCATCGAACCGGCGCTCTCGGCCATCGGCGCGCTGAGCTACCTGGCCCTGCTGCTGGCTGTGATCGGGCCCAACGCCGGTGCCATCGTCACGGCGCCCGCCACGATGGTGCTGCTCGCGGCCGTGGGGCTCGCGCTCAACCTCGCCGGCTACGGGCTGGCACTGGCGGCACGCCCGCTGCTCCCCGACCGCCGGGACCGCACCGCGATGCTGTTCACGGTCAGCAAGAAGGAGTTCTCCATCGCCGCGGTGGTGGTGTTCGCCAGCGGACTGCCTGCCGAGGTGGCGCTGCCCGCGGTGATCTACGCGGTCGTGCAGATGGTCACCTCGCCACTGGTCGCCGACGCCCTGGCGCGGCGCGAGGTCGGCCGCCGATGACCCGACCGGGCCGGGGTCGAACGTGCCGCGACCAACACGTTCCTCCACCGGCGCGCGCTGCTGGCCGCGGCCACCTCGACGCATGGGTCGAGCTGGGTGCACCGGCTCGGGCAGGGCGCCTGGAACGAGCAGCCGCAACCAGCCAGGCGACTCCGGCAGGGAAGCCGCACGGACCGGACCACATCATCTGGGAGCCCATCACTGACGCCGCTCCGAGAGCTCCAGTTGGAACCCGGACGCCGATCCTCGGTGCGCGCCTACGGTGACGAGGCGACCCTTCGTCGCTTGGCGGATCGCCTGACCCACGGGCTGCAGCCGGTCGACCTCCCCGGCTACCCCGGTCGGTTCTTCCGCGCGAGCGACGGCCAGTTGATCGGGGTCCGCAACTCGTCACGGCACGGGCCGACGCTCGACTTCGATCCACCGTTCGTCGTGAACGGGGAGAGGGTGGGGAAGATCCATGTGGCGCGATGACCGGTTCTGGGCGCGTTGCGCCCGGGGCCTCTTCCTGGACGAGGCGCTCGATGACGACGCAGTGTGGGCCTGGCAGGTACGGGGGATGCTCCCGGACGATCTCCCCCGTGACGCCGTCGACCGGGCGATCGCTGCGTCGTACGTGGCGTGCCTCGTCGAGGGTGAGCTCCAACGGCCCGGCGACGTCGGCGACGCGCCGCAGGTCGATGAGCTCCTCGCCGTCCTGCACTCCCCGGACGGGGACCATCGGATCCCGCCGCTGATCGCGACGCCGCGAGCCGCGACGGCAGCAGCCCGGTTCGTCCCGACCCGGGACCCGCGGTTCCCCGCCGTCGCCAGCGGCCTACACACGATGCTCCAGCAGGCGCCCGTCCCGATCAGCGGCTTGTGGGACCTGTTGCCGACGGGCCTCGACGATCTGGACGTTCGCCTCCTCTGGCGTGACCGGTTGGTGGAGGCTCAGCAGCCTCCCGTCGAGCTCATCGAGCCCCGCGAGGGGCGCCTGATCGTGCACACCTGGCGGTCGGGTCACCTGTGGGACCGGCTCGACCGGCTCGAGGGTCGCGCGTGGGTCTGCGATCCCGGTACGGAGGTGTCCGAGGGACTGCTCACGGCGCCCGAGTGACGCCACTCGCAGCGAGCGTGCCACGGCGTCGGGCATGCTGCGGGCGGACACCGACCCCGGACACCGACCCCGGACGCCGCTCGCCGGCGCCCGACACCACACCGTCGAGGCAGCGTGGAACCCGACCCGATCCGCGAGCTGCAGGCCACCGTCCGGGCGTTCGCCGACGCCCGGGACTGGGAGCCGTTCCACACGCCCAAGAACCTCGCGATGGCGCTCAGCGGCGAGGTCGGCGAGCTGGTGGAGATCTTCCAGTGGTTGACGCCCGAGCAGTCCGCCGGCGTGCTGGACGGCGAGCGGGCCGGCGACGTCCACGACGAGCTCGCCGACGTGCTCATCTACCTCGTCCGGCTCGCGGACGTGCTCGGTGTCGACCTCATCGCGGCCGCGCAGGCGAAGATGGACCGCAACCTGGCGCGGTTCCCCGCCGCGTCCGCCCGGGGCGTCGCGACCCCGACACCGGCCAGGGACCCGGCGACGGACGGCCCCATGGATCGCCCCGACTAGGCGAACGCCCACTCCAGCGCCGTGACGGCGACGAGTCCGACCACGATGGTCCACAGGATGCTGCGGGTCCACGCAGCGACCGCCAACGCCAGCGCCGCCGCGATCGGACGGGGCCCGAACACGACCAGCTCACCGCCGGGACGCAGCACCGCCGGTGCGACCAGCGCCGCGATCGCGGCGGCGGGGATCATCCGCAACAGCTCCATCGTCTCGCTCGACAGGCCCTCGAAGCGGTCGGCGACGAGCACGAAGCTGGCACGGATCGCGAAGGTCAGCGCGCCACAGATGACGATGACCAGCCACACGGTCGCGGTCGGGCTCATGTCCGCGCCTCTTCGGACGTGGCGTGCCCGTCGCGTCCCGGGTGGCGACGGCGCGACACCACGACCCCGGCGAGCACGCCGAGGACCGCCCCGGTGATCAGACCGAGGTTCGCCGGCAGCCCTGCGCCGGCCAGCGACACCCCAGCGCCGACCAGTGCCGCGACCAACGTCGGGCGGTCGGAGATGGCCGGCATGAGCATCGCGAGGAACGCGAGCGGCACGGCGAACGCCAGTGGGACCGCCTCCGGGACGGCGGCGCCGGCGTAGACCCCGACCACCGTGGCCACCTGCCAGACCGACCACAGCACGAAGCCGATGCCGAGGTAGAACGCGAACCGGTCGACGCCCGGGCTGGACCGGTCCTGGTAGCGCGCGACGGAGAACGCGAACGTCTGGTCGGTCAACACGTAGGCCACCGCGACCCGGCGCCCCAGGGGCTGATCGGTCATCCACGGCGCCAGCGAGGCGGAGTACATCGTCATCCGCAGGTTGATGACCACCGCCGTCATCACCGTGACCCAGATCGGAGCGTCACTGCCGAGCAGTTCGAGTGCCGCGAGCTGCGACGCACCGGCGAACACGACCACGGAGAAGCCCATCGCCTCCGCGAGCCCGTAGCCGGCATCGACGGCGGCGACGCCGGCGACCAGGCCGAACGGCACGATGCCGAGCAGCACCGGAGCGATGGTCCGGGCACCGGCCAGCGCGCTGCGGCGGGCGTCCAGCGTGGGAGCGGGAGGGGGAGCGGTCATGCGCCCAGGGAACCAGCCGTCGTTCGTTGTGCCAAACGGGTCGTCCGCTCCACCGAACGCACCATGCCCGCCACCGACGCCCGACACGGCCGTGGGGGGGGGGGGGGGGGGGGGGGGGGGGGGGGGGGGGGGGGGGGGGGGGGG
>JAFIEQ010000028.1 GCA_020832455.1 Nitriliruptoraceae bacterium | reverse complement strand
GGGTGGGTCAGCTTCGCGGCGGCGCTGGCCTCCGCACGGAAGCGCGCCGCCGCCTCGGGGTCCCCGGCGACGTCCGTCCGCAGCAGCTTCACGGCCACGGTCCGGTCGAGGGTCCGGTCGTGTGCACGCCAGACCGCACCGGCGCCGCCGGAACCGACGCGTTCGCGCAGTTCGTAGCGCTGCGCGAGCACGCGCGCGGCGGGACGGGCCGAAGCCTGGCTCACGCGGTACCGCCCTCGGTGGTCGTGGAGGTGTCCGTACCCCCGAGGACGAACGGTACGCCGCCGACACGGTGGGCTCAGCCCCGGATGTGGGCCGTTCGGACGCCGTCGTCGGCGTCGGATCAGTCGGTGGTGACCGCCCGGAGCACGTCGACCCGCGCCGCGCGCCGTGCGGGCAGGACGCCGGCGAGCACCCCGGCCACCACGGCGATCACGACGGCCAGCGCCAGCTGTCCGGTCGGGATCACCAGCCGCAGCGGGAAGTCGTCCTGCAGCGCCTGGACCAGCAGCCACCCGAAGAACAGCCCGACGCCGAGCCCCAGGGTCACGCCCAGCACGGAGATCAGCACCGACTCCCACCGGATCATGGATCGCACCTGCCGACGCGACATCCCGACCGCCCGCAGCAGCCCCAGCTCACGCACCCGCTCGAACACGCTCAGCGCGAGCGTGTTCACGATCCCGACGAACGCGATGACGATCGCGAGGCCCAGCAGCCCGTAGACCAGCCCGACCACCTGGTCGACCTGTGCGGTGAGGTTCTCGCGGACCGCGGTCCGGTCCATCGCGACCACCCCGGGGTAGGCGGCGAGTGCCGCGTCCACCGCCCCCTGCCCGTCCTCGGGGCTCACCCCGTCGGCGAGCAGGACCCCGATGGCGAAGACCTCGTCGGAGACGTAGAACTCGCGGTAGAAGGCCGTGTCGATCATGTAGTCGACGTCGATGCTGCGTCCGTCGTAGATGGCCCGCACGTCCAGGGTGGCCTCGCCGGTCGCCGGGAAGCGCACCTGCAGCGCATCGCCGAGGCCGACGCCATCGCGCTCGGCCGCGGACTCGCTGAGCGCGATCCCGCCCGCGGCGAGTTCGTCGAGCGACCCCTCGGTCACCTCGATGGCGTAGATGTCGGTGACCCGGTCGGTGTCGACACCGAACAGGAACCGTTGCGCGTCGTCGAGCTCGAACTGGCCCAGACGTTGCGTCAGGGCCAGCTCGGTCTCCCCGAGCGCCGCGAGGTCGTCGCCGATCGCGGCGGGGATCGCCTGGAACGTGGTGGAGCGCACGTCGAGGTCGAGTCGGTAGACCTCGTCCACCGCGTCGCCGAGCGACGCCGTCAGCGACGCGCCGAGGATGCCGACGAAGCCGACCAGGCCGACCCCGACCATCAGCGCGGACGCGGTGGTCGCCGTACGGCGCGGGTTGCGCATCGCGTTCTCGCGCGCCAGCTCGCCTCGGATCCCGAGCAGCCGTGCGATCGGCAGACCCAGCACGGACACCACCGGTCGTGCCAGCAGCGGACTCAGCAGCGCGACCCCGATGAACACCGCGCCGGCCCCGCCGCCGAGCGCGGCCACCCCGCCGTCGGCGACCAACCCGATCACGAGCAGCACGACCCCGATCAGCGTCACCAGCGACCCGGCGACCAGCCGGCCCCAGCCGCGGCGCGCCGGCGTCGGGACCGCAGCCGACTGCAGCGCCTGGACCGGGGCGATCCTGGTCGCGCGCAGCGCCGGCGCGATCGCCGCCGCGACGGTCACGACGAGGCCGACCACCAGCCCGACGACGATCGTGCGCGGCAGCACCAGCAGCCCCTCGGCCGGCAGGTCGAGCCCGAACGCAGCGAGCAGCGCGCGGAGGCCGATGGCGAGCAGCACCCCGAGGGCTAGGCCCACCAGGCCGCCGAGCAGTCCGAGCACGCCGGCCTCGACCAGCACGGAAGTCATGATCTGGCGTCGCCCGGCGCCGATGGCCCGCAGCAGGGCGAACTCGCGCACCCGCTGGGCGACGGTGATGGAGAAGGTGTTGACGATGATGAACACCCCGACGAACAGCGCCACGCCCGCGAAGGCCAGCAGGGCCGTGGAGAACACCCCGAGCACCCCGGCCACCGCTTCGGTGTTCTCCTCGACGAGCTGCTCGGAGGTCACCACCTCGACGCCATCGCTCACGACCGACGCGACGCGGTCCGCGACCGTGGCCAGCTCCGCGCCGTCCTCGACCAGGATCTCGATCTGGTCGTAGTCGCCGGTCGGGCTGAAACGTTCGAGTGCCTCGTCGAACGCGAACAGCAGCACCGTCGCGCCGGCGAGGTTGTCGGCCGCACCGAACCCGACCGAGCCGACCAGGGTCACCTCCTCGAGGGGACCGCCGGCCAGGATGGTGATCGCCGAGCCGACCTCGAGCCCCTGGGTGCGGACGGTGAAGGCGTCGAGGGCCACCTCGCCGCGGCTCGTCGGGAGTCGACCCTCGCGGACCTCGATCCCGGCGAAGCCCTCCTCGGTGGGAGCGTTGAGGCCCAGCGTCGGCGGGCCCATCCCGCCGACCGGCTGACCGTCGGCGTCGATGACCTGCGCCTGGCCGCTGACCACCGCATCGGCCAGCGCGACACCTTCGACGTCCCGCACCTCGTCGAGCAGCGTGGCCGGCACGGTGGCGCGCTCCTGGCTGAACCCGGCCTCGAAGTCGGCACCGGTGCCCTCGGGACGCACCTGCAGGTCGATGCCGCCGGCGATGTCGTTGATCACGCCCTGGAACGAGCGCTCGATCGTGTCGGTGAGGATGAAGCTCCCCGCCACGAACGCGACGCCGAGGATCACCGCCAGCGCCGTCATGGCGAGGCGGAGCTTGTGGGCGAGCAGCCCCTTGACCGTGACCAGCCACATGGGTCAGCCGTTCGGGTCGGCGGGGCCGCCGTCGGCCACCTCGGGATCCGAGGCAGCCGCGGCATCCGCGGCGTCCGGCGCGCTCACCCCCAGTTCCAGGTGCTTCATGCGCTCGAGCACACGATCGGCGGTCGGGTCCGCCATCTCGTCGACGATGCGCCCGTCGGCGAGGAACACGACCCGGTCCGCGAACGCGGCCGCGCCGGGATCGTGGGTGACCATCACGATCGTCTGGCCGAACTCGCGGGCGGAGCTGCGCAGCAGTCCGAGCAGGTCCCCACCCGCGCGCGAGTCGAGGTTGCCCGTCGGTTCGTCGCCGAAGACGATGTCGGGGCGGGTCGCGAGGGCCCGGGCGGCCGCGGTGCGCTGCTGCTGCCCACCGGAGAGTTCCGAGGGCCGGTGGTCGAGGCGGTGTCGGAGCCCGACGGTGTCGATGAGGCGGTCGAGCCACCCGGCCTCGGCCCGCCGTCCCGCCAGACGCAGCGGCAGTTCGATGTTCTCGGCCGCGGTCAGCGTCGGGATCAGGTTGAAGGCCTGGAAGATGAACCCGATGCGGTCACGGCGCAGCCGGGTGAGCTCCGCGTCACCGAGCCCCGTGATCTCCGTGTCGCCGATGTGCACGCTGCCCGAGGTCGGTCGGTCCAGCCCGGCCAGACAGTGCAGCAGGGTGGACTTCCCCGACCCGGACGGACCCATGATCGCGGTGAAGCCACCGACGGGGAACCGGATATCGACCCCGTCGAGGGCACGGACCTCCGTGTCGCCGCTGCCGTACACCTTGACCAGATCGGTCGCGGACGCCGCGACACGCACGGCAGTTGGAACCTCGGCCATGAGCCGCCTCCGACAACGACACTGACCGTCCCCGGTGGACGCTCGACCGGGGACCCTACTCCGTGCGCGGCCGCATCCACGTCGCCGTGGGTCACGTGGCAGTCCGCCGGTCGGACACACCGTGATGCAGGGGGGTGACACGCGACGCCGTCCGGTGCCGATCCTCGGTCCCGTGATGAAGGTCGTCGACCCGATCCCACCTTCGGGCATCCGACGCGCACGGCGACGCGGCGCGCGGACGGTTCGGTCGCGGCGCGATCAGTCGGACATGCGACTGGCGAACGCGCGTGCCGTGCAACCGCGCACCAGAGGTGCCCGGGATGCCGCGCGGAGCCGGCTGTCGCACCGGTCCGCGCCCCGAGACCCCCGGGAACCCCCCTATCGGCGCGCGCTGGGCAGAGGGGCCGATGCGCTGGAGCTCGATACCCGAGCTGCAACGGACGTCCGACCAAGGTTGTTGGTCTAGCGTCCAACTCCAGCTCCCCGTCGTCGGGGACGGGGACCAACTCTCAAGGGGCAGGGCATGCACGCAGGACCGAGCACGTCCGAACGTCACCGCACGACGCTGGTGCTCGCCGTCCTGCTGGCCACCCTGCTCGCGTTGGCGGCGTGGTGGTCACCTGCGGTCGGCGCGGGTCCGACGCAGCCGTCGGCCGAGAGTCCCGCCGAGGCGGTCGAGGTCCACGGCGACTGGACGGTCGACGTCTACGAGCCGGACGGGACCTTGGCGGCGAGCCACGAGTTCCAGAACGCCCTGACGGGGCAGGGGCCGCGCGCGCTCGTGTCGGTCATGGGCGGCATCGCGACCGTGCAGGGGTGGAGCGTCGCGTACCGGTGCCCCGGGATCGGCACCAACGCCTTCCAGGAGTGCTACCTCAGCGAGCCGGGGCTGACCGCGAACTTCGGTGGGCCGACCGTCAACACCCTCGAGGTGGGGATGGAGGGGCAGCTGCCGAGCCCCAGGTTGGTGCTCGAGGGCAAGACGGACGCGACGGACGACTTCACCATGGACCGGGTGGCCACCTACGTCGTGACGCGGACGCCGTTCTCCGGTGGGGTGACCGAGGATCGTGAGCGGTTCACGCAGAAGCTGCTGGCAGAGCCGATCGACATCCAGCGCGGCCAGCAGCTCGTCATCCGGGTCGAGATCAGCTTCAGCTGAGCGCGCGTCCTGCGGTGAGCCAGGTTCGCGGACCGATGGGGCCGGGTGGCCCGTGAAGGTGACGGCGTGAGGGTGAGGGAGCATTCCGGACGATCGCGCACGACCTGGTCGTTCGTCATCGTCGGTCTGCTGGGACTGATGGCCACGGTGCCGGCCTCGCTCGCGTCGGCCGGGACCTCGTCGCAACCCGAGCTGGTGCGTTCCTTCGACGGCGCGCCGGTGAGCTTCATGCCGTTCGAGCAGCAGCTGTACTTCTCGACCAACGTCTCCGGTGCCAAGCTGTGGCGCAGCGACGGCACCACTGCGGGGACCGGCGTCCACTTCGACGTCCGTCCCGACGACATCGACTCGACGGGGCGGTCACTGGTCAGCGGGGGCTCCCTGTACCTCACGGCCGACGACGGACAGAGCGGTGTCGAGCTGTGGCGCACCGATGGCACCGACACCGAGCGTCTCGCCGATCTGTGCCCCGGCAGCTGCTCGTCGTTCCCCTCGGGCCTGACCGAGTTCGACGGGCAGCTCTACTTCAACGCCTTCTCGACCGCGGACGGTCTGCTCGGCCGGCAGTTGCACCGCTACGACCCCTCGACCGGGGTCGCCGGGAAGGTGCTCGGCGTCCCCGATCCGCGCGATCTCACGGTGCTCGGCGACCACCTGTACCTCATCGCCGATCGGACCCTGCAGCGCACGGACGGCGACACCGTCGAGGTGGTGCCGGTCCCCGACGGGTGGTCGAGGCCCTCGGACCTGGTCCGGCTGGGGTCGTCGCTGTTCTTCGCGCTTCGGGACGGCGACGGCAACGAACAGGTCTTCGTCACCGATGGCGCTCTGACCGAGCAACTCACCTCCATCAGCCCGCTCCCGGACGGGACGACCTCCGTCCGCAGCCTCACGGCGCTCGGCGGCCGTCTCTACATCACCCTCGATCGGGGCGATGGGACGAAGCTGTGGGTGAGCGACGGCCCGACGGACACGCCGCGGCTGCTCGAGGTGCTGGAGAACGGCATCAGCCAGGGCCCGCTGGCGGCATGGAGGTTCGCCGAGCTCGATGGCGTCGCCTACTTCAACGGGTTCAACCGGCAGACGGGGTCGCAGTTGTGGCGGACCGACGGCACCGTTGCCGGCACCCGCATCGTCGAGGACCTCGGACGGGTCCGGGTCGGGACCCAGTTCGGGCAGCCGACCTACAACGATCCGGCTCCGGATGAGACCACGGCGTTCGGCGGCCGGCTGTACTTCAGCGCCTACGTCGCTGCTGAAGATGGTGCGTACGCCGAAGGCAGACATCTGTTCAGAACGACACCGGGGGGAGAGGGTGTGGAGTTCGTGGCCGAGTTCGGCCAGTTCCGCCGGCCCACATCGCTGACCGTCGTCGGGGATGCGCTCTTCTTCAGCGCCGATGGTGGCTTGTGGCGGATCGGCGGGACGGACGACGCGGGCGATGACGACGGCCCCGGCGACGACGGCCCGGGCGACGACGGCCCGGGCGACGACGAGGGTCCCGGCGATGACGATGACGAGGGTCCCGGCGGCGATCCGGTCGCGGTGACGGTCCAGGAGGCCATCACCGTCAGCGACGCCGTCCGTGCGTCCGGTCCGGCCACGGTCGTGGTGAGCGAGCGGGTGACGGTCGCCGACGCGGTCCGTGCGTCCGGTCCGGCGTCCGTGACGGTCGCGGAACCGGTGGCCGTCAGCGACGCGGTCCAGCTCGGATCGCTCGGCGCCGATGGGAGCGACCCGGTGACGGCCGGGTGCGATCCGCTCGTCATCGGCGAGGAGGTCGTGTGCGAGGTCGCCGGTCTCGACCCGGACCAGCCGGTCGAGGTCCTCGTGGTCGTCAACCCGACCCTGCTCGACACGGTCATCCGCGCCGATGCCGACGGCGCCGCGCGCTTCACCTTCCGCATCCCAGGCGACCTGCCTCCCGGGGCCGCCATCAACATCACCATCCGGGCGCTGGACGGCACCGTGCTCTTCTCGAGCGTGTCGCCGGCCCGGGCGGGCGAGGGAGCCGAGACCGCCGTGCTGCCGCGCCAGCTGAGCCGGGTCGGCGTCCCGGCGAGCGAGCTGTCGGCACGCCAGCTGAGCCGGACCGGCATCCCCGCGCTCGCCCTGCTCGTCCTGAGCGTGTCGCTGCTCGCCACCGGCTTCCTCGTGCGCGGCCACGGGCGCCGCGCCCGGCCCGCGGGCACGCAGGACCCGGAGGCGACGTCCGTCGAGCACGGGACACCGTGAGTGCGGCGCGGGGGACGAGGTCGCGTCCCAGTGCCCGGCCGCTCGTCGCGTTGACGGTCGTACTGGTCCTCGGCTGCACGCCACGACCGACCGGTGACGCGTCGCCCGACGCGGACGAGCGCCCCGCGGAGACCGTGGAGATCCTGATCGAGGAGCGGATCGAGGTCGGCGACGGGCCCTGACCGGACCGGCGAGGGGTCCGGGTGGGCGACGCGAGCGCGCCCACCGGATGGCCGAGCTCAGGTGCGGCGCGGACCGCCCCGGAGCCTGCTAGACACCACGCGGTGTCACGCAGCGTCACGCGGTGTCGTTCGCCCGACGTCCGTGCGCCGACCAGCCCACCGTGAGGAGCCACGTCGTGCTCGCCGTCACCGGACTGCACAAGACCTACCGCGACATCGTCGCGCTGGACGGCGTGTCGATGCGCGCCGCACCGGGCCGCCTGGTGGGCTTCCTCGGCCCCAACGGTGCGGGCAAGACCACCACGATGCGCAGCATCTTCGGGTTGCTGCACCTCGACGCGGGCGAGGTGACCTGGGACGGACGCCCGATCGACAGCGAGGTCCGGTTGCGCTTCGGCTACATGCCGGAGCAGCGCGGGCTCTACCCGCGGATGCCGATCGGCCGGCAGCTGATCTACTTCGCCCGGATGCACGGGCTCGACCGGGCGGCCGCGCAGCGGGCGACCCGGTCCTGGTTGGAGCACTTCGGGCTGGGGGAGCGCATCGCCGACCCGCTCGACGACCTGTCGCACGGCAACCAGCAGCGGGTGCAGTTGGCGGCGGCGCTCGTGCACGAGCCCGATCTGTTGGTCCTCGACGAACCGTTCAGTGGTCTGGACCCGCTCGGGGTGCACGCCATGAGCGAGGTCCTGCGGGAGCGGGCGCGCAACGGGACCACGGTCGTGTTCTCCTCGCACCAGCTCGAGCTGGTCGAGGAGCTGTGCGACGACGTGGTCATCGTCGCGCACGGCCGGACCCGGCTGGAGGGGACGCTGGCCGAGGCACGGGCGGCCGCGACCTACCGCAACGTCGAGGTGCGCCTCGAAGGCGGCCAGGCGGTCACGCCACCACCCGGCGGGGAGCTGCTCGGTTCGGACGACGGGATCGTGCGCCTGCGGGTGCCGGTGGCCACCGACGCGCGCGCCCTGGTGGCGCACCTGCCGGCGGACGCCGTCATCGAACACCTGTCGTTCACCGCACCCCGGCTGACCGAGGTGTTCCGCGACGTCGTCGGGGCGAGCCTCGCGGAGATCGAGGCAGAGCACGCCGCCGATGGGGATGCGGCGCGCGCGGAGGTGGTGGCATGACCCCGATGCGCACCATCGGGCTGATCGCGGGCCGGGAACTGCGCGAACGCGTCCTCAAGCGCGGCTACCTGATCGGCACGGTGGTCACCGTCCTGATCGTCGTGGCGGCCGTGGTCGTGCCGAGCCTGCTCAGCAACGACGGGCCCGACGAGGTGGCGCTCGTCGTCGTCGGAGCCGTCCCGGACGGCTTCGCCGCCCAGGTCGACGCCGCGCTGACCGACGACACCGAACTGCAGCTGTCGGAACTGGAGGACCGCGGCGCAGGTCTCGAGGCCCTCGAAGCGGACGAGGCCGACGCGCTGCTGGTCGACGGGCGCGAACTGGTCACCGATGGGCCGCCGAACGCCGCGCTGCGCACCGCGATCGAGGGCGCGCTGCAACTCGACGAGATCGTGCGCAACCTCGAGGCGGCCGGCGCCGACGCGCAGGACGTGGCGGCGGCGCTGAACGTGACCACCGTCCTCGAGTCGACCGACATCGGCGGCCAGGACACCAGCGGCGGGTTCGCGATCGCCTCGCTGCTGACGGTCCTGCTGCTGATCGGGGTGCAGTTGAGCGGCGCCACGCTGCTGGCCGGCGCGATGGAGGAGAAGTCGGGCCGCGTCGTCGAGGTGCTGGTCTCCACGGCGCGGCCGTGGCAGTTGCTGACTGCCAAGGTGGCGGCCACCAGCCTGATGTCGTTCGTGCAGATCGGGCTGATCGTCGCCGCGGGGCTGATCGCCAACCGCTACGCGCAGACCGTGCCACTGCCGGAGGCGGCGGGATCGGTGGTCGCGATCAGTGCCGTGATGCTGATCGCGGGGTTCCTGTTCTACGCGGCGTTGTTCACCGTGGCGGGCACGCTGGCCTCCACGCTCGAGGACGCCCAGCAGACCGCCGGTCCGCTGTACCTGCTGCTGTTCGCCGGGTACGGCGCGGTGTTCCTCGCGGTGTTCCCCAACCCCTCCGGCATCGTCGCGCAGGTGCTGAGCTACCTGCCGCCGACCGCCCCGTTCGTGGTGCCCGCCCGGGTGGCGCTGGGGGAGATCGCCCCGGTGCAGGTCGCCATCGCGATCGCGGTCACCCTGGTCGGCGCGGTCGCGATGCTGCGACTGGCGGGTCGGATCTACGCCTCCTCCGTCCTGGCGGGCGGCAAGCTCACCTGGCGTGCCGCGCTCAAGGCCGAGCCCGTCCGCTGACCGAGCGGGTCGGGTCCAGCCCGGTCAGGAGCGCAGCCGGCCGGTCTCGTGCGCCCACATGGCGAGCTCCACGCGGTTGCGTGCCTCGAGCTTGCGCATCAGGCTGGCGAGGTGGGTCTTGACCGTGCTGATGCTGATGTGGAGCTCGTCGGCGATCTCGCGGTTGGTCCGGCCGCGGGCGACGGGGACGAGGATCTCCTCCTCGCGGCTGGTCAGCGACTCGATGGGCTGGGCCGGGGACGTGTCGGGATGCGCGGAGGCGAAGGCTGCCAGCAGCCGGACCGTGACGTTCGGGGCGATCAGCGCGTCGCCGTGGGCGGCCGCGCGGACGGCCTGGGTCAGCAGGGCGGGGCCCGCGTCCTTGAGGAGGAAGCCGCGCGCGCCGGCACGCAGGGCGCCGTGGACGTACTCGTCGAGGTCGAAGGTGGTGATCACGACCACCGCGAGCGGGTCCTGGACGTCCGGGCCGGCGAGCTGCCGCGTCGCCTCGATCCCGTCGAGGTGGGGCATGCGGATGTCGAACAGGCACACGTCGGGGCGCAGCGCCCGGGCGAGCGCGACCGCGTGCTGACCGTCGGCGGCCTGCCCGACGACCTCGATGCCCGGTTGCGCGTCGAGGATCATGGCCAACCCCGCCCGCACGATGTCCTGGTCGTCGGCGATCAGCACACGGATGGACCCGTCGTGGTGGTTCGGGCCGTGCGTCGGCGTGGTCATGGCACGGGTGGCGCGGGCTTCGCCGGTCCTGGCGTCGTCTGGTCCCGCGGCAGGCTCACCGCGACCGTCCAGCCGCCGTCCGGGTCCGGCCCGGCCTGCACGCCACCGCCGAGCAGGGCGCTGCGTTCGGCCATGCCGAGCAGCCCGAAGCCGGCGCGCGCCGGGCCCGGTGGCACCGGCTCGCCGTCGTCGTGCACCCCCAGGTGCACGCGGTCCGCCGTGCCCGTCACCGCCACGAGGACCAGGCTGGCGCCGCGGGCGTGGCGCGTGGCGTTGGTCACCGCCTCCTGCGCGATCCGGGCCAGCGTGGTGCCGACCGACGGGGGCAGGTCGTCCAGGTCCGGCTGGACGTGCACCTCGACGCGCAGCCGACCCTCGACGTCGCCGGCCAGCCGTTCGATGTCGGCCAGGCCCGGCAGGGGCGCGAGACGCGCCTGGTCGGACTCCCGCAGCACGCCGACCATCGCGCGCAGCTCCTGCATCGCCCGGGTGGCCGCTGCCTCGATGGTGTCGAGCACCCCGAGCGCACGGTCGGGGTCCGCGGCGGCCATGGCCCGTCCCGCCTGGGCCTGGATGGTGATGGCGGACACGTGGTGGCCGACGGTGTCGTGCAGTTCGCGGGCCAGTTCGTTGCGCAGCCGCAGCTTCGCCTGCTCGATGTCCCGAGCCCGGGTGGTGGCGTGGAAGCGGATGGAGGCGCCCAGCGCGGCCGCGAACAGGAAGGACCCGTAGCCGGCGACCACCTCGTCCAGGGGGCTCGCATCGGCGAGGTGGGTGACCGCGAGCCAGACGAGGATGGTGGCCAGCCCGATCACCGCCTGGCGGCCCGCACCCCAGCGCAGCAGCGCGTAGGCCAGGATCAGCGCCGCCGCGGTGCTGAACATGCCGGTCGCCTCGATCGTGACGGCGCGGGCGAGGTCGAAGACGAGCAGGGCACCGAACGCGACCGCGACCGTCGCCAGCGGGTGGGTGCGCCGCCACAGCAGGCCGAAGGCGACGACGACGCTGACCGTGACGGCCGGCACGAGCCCGGTCGGGTCGTCGCGCAGCACCGCCTCGAGGGCCGTGCCCGCCAACGCCAGGGCGAGCAGTACCCAGTCCCGCCACACCCGAACCGGTGGATGCGCGGGGCGGGGCTCGTCCCAGAGGGCCCGGAGGCCGTTCGTCACCATCGTCCCACCCTAGGGAGGGCGCCTCGGGTGCGGCTCAGCCGGAAGGATGAGATGTCCACCGTGCGGGTGGCCATCGAGGTCGAGCCCGCGGACCGATGGCGGTCGGTGGGCCGCCGGTCACCGTGAGCACACCGCTCATCCGATGGAGGATCCATGACCACGCCCACCCGTCTCGCCCGGCTCGCCGGGGTCCTCTACCTGTGCATGTGCGTCCTCGGGGCGTTCGCGCACCTGTGGGTCCGGGCCGGGGTCCACGTCCCCGGTGACGCGACGGCGACCGTGGCCAACCTCGTCGCCGACCCGACCATGTTCCGACTGGCGCTGGTCGCCGACATCGCGATGGCCACGGCGTTCGTCGGCGTCGGCGTCGCGTTGTTCCGGCTGCTGCGGACCTGGGACCGCCACGCCGCGGTCGCCATGCTGATCTTCGTCGCGGTCGGGGCGGGGATGATCCTCACCAACCTCGTGCTGCACCAGGCCGCCCTGCTCGTGGCGACCGACGCCACCGCCAGCGCGGTCGGATCCGACGAGCTGGTGTTGCTGCTGCTGGACCTGCACGGACATGGCTACGCGCTCGCCGGGATCTTCTTCGGCCTGTGGCTGCTGCCGATCGGTGTGGTCGGCTACCGGGCCCGGCTGTTCCCACGGCCGCTCAGCGTGCTGCTGCTGGTCGCGGGCGGATGCTGGATCGTCGACACCCTGCTGGGCTTCCTGCTGCCGGAGCTGCCCGCCGCCGTGCACACCGTCATCCAGGCACCGACGGTGGCGGAGTTCTGGCTCGTCGCCTACCTGCTGATCCGGGGCGTGCGCACGCCGACGCCCGAGCGGCTCGCGCCGCAGCCGCTCGACGCCTGAGACCAGCGAGGGCGTCCAGGCGCTCGGTCCGGCCGAGTGGCCCGGTGGCCCGCTGGTACGGTCGCGAGCGATGCCGGCCGATCGTCCCGTGCTGGTCACGACCACCGTTGCGTGGGTTCTCCGAACTCCTCGAGAGGGTGCCGTGACGATCCCCGTGGCAGACGGTCCGTCGATCCCCGGCGCCGTGGTCGGCGTCAGCGACCCGGCCCGGCTCGCCGCCGTGTCGGCCAGCGAACTCGAGGGCCACGCCGGTGACCGCGATCTGGACGCGGTCGTCGCCACGCTGCAACTGGGCTGCGACGTGCCCATCGCCATCATCAACACGGTGCGGCCCGACCTGCAGACCTACGTGGCGGAGATCGGGGTCGGGGCACCGTGCACCGAGGTCGCCGACCAGGTGGCGTTCTGTGCCGAGGTGGTCGACACCGGGGCCGCCCTGACGGTCGCCGACGCCGGTTCCCACCCGGTCTTCCGTGACAACCCGCTCGTGGCGAGCGGGGTCATCGGTGCGTACGCCGGGGTCCCGCTGATCGACGACGGGGTCGTACTGGGCACGGTGGCCATGTTCGACGCGGGTCCGCGGGTATTCACCGCCGGTGAACTCGAACTGCTCGGCCACCAGGCGCAGCTGGCCTCCAGCGTGCTGGCGCTGCGGCGGGCCACGCGGACCGACGCGTTGACCGGGCTGCCCAACCGGGCCCTGTTCGACGACCGGCTCGTCCAGGCGGTCGCGCGCCTCGACCGTCACGATGCCCTGATCGCGCTGCTGTTCCTCGACCTCGACGGGTTCAAGCAGCTCAACGACACCCGTGGTCACGGAACCGGCGACCAGGTCCTGGCGGAGGTCGCCCGTCGGTTCACCACGGCCATGCGGCCGGCGGACACGCTCGCGCGGATCGGTGGGGACGAGTTCGTGGCGGTCTGTGAGGATCTCGTGACGCCGACGGACGCCGAGCAGATCGCCGAGCGGCTCATCGCCTCCGTGGCGGACGGGATGCAACTCGACGGGCGTCACGTGCCCATCGCGGTGTCGATCGGGATCGCGGTGGCGGGTGACCCCGCGGTCGACGTCATGGCCCTGATGCGCGCGGCGGACCGGGCGATGTACCGGGCCAAGGCGCAGCCCGGTTCGAGCTGGATGCGGTCGTCGACCATGAACGCTCAAGGTCCGGCCCGGACCGGTCGAGGCAGTGGTGTGATGCACTAGGGAGTTCTTCCGCCGTTCGTGGCGGTCCCGCGTTCCGTTGCCGGGTCTGACCGGCGGGCCGTGTCGCTGATCTGCCACTCGCCAGGGGTCCTCTGCCCCCGGCGGCTTCCGGGCCGTGGCCCCGGGTCGTGCAGCCAGCCCATCCGAGCCTCCGTGAGGAACGCCCATGAACCGCTCCCGCCATCTTCCGAACATCCGACGGACGCGGCATCAGGCGACCTGCCTGATGGTCGCGCTCGGGCTGCTGTCCACCGGTCTGCTGCAACCGCTCAGTGCCGCGCACGCCGCCGCCGACGTGCCCCTCGGCACGGCCGAGAGCTTCGCGGTCCTGGCCGGCTCGACCATCACGAACACGGGGCCGAGCACGGTCACCGGCGACATCGGGCTGCACCCCGGGACCGCCGTGCCCGGCTACGACGATGGTGCGAACGTCATCACGCACCACGGAGCGCTCCACAGGACCGATGGGGTGGCCGAGCAGGCGAAGATCGATCTGGGCACGGCCTACGACCACGCGGCGCCGCCGTTGGCGGCGACGGAGATCCCGACGGAGCTCGGGGAGACCAGGCTGGAGGCCGGCGTCTACGACTCCGCGGCTGGGACGTTCGGCATCACGGGAACGCTCACCCTCGACGCCGAGGGGGACCCGGACGCGGTGTTCATCTTCCAGATGGCGTCCACGCTGACCACGGCCTCGGCCAGCGACGTGGATCTGATCGGCGAGGCGGACCCTTGCAACGTGTACTGGCAGGTCGGTAGCTCCGCGACACTCGGGACCGGCTCCCACCTCGAGGGCACCGTCATGGCGATGCAGTCGATCACGCTGGACACCGGGGCGACCGTCCACGGTCGCGTCCTGGCACGCGAGGGCGCCGTCACCATGGACACCAACACGATCACGAACGAGGCCTGTGTCACGCCAACCGGGCACGACGACGAGGACGACGCCGGCGACGGCGGGGATGACACGACCGGCGGTGATGACACGACCGGCGGTGATGACACGACCGGCGGTGGTGACACGACTGGTGGCGGCGACGCGACGGGTGGCAGCGACACCACCGACGGCAGCGACACCACCAGTGGTGACTCCTCCGACGGCACGCCCACCGATGGCACGACCACCGGCGAGGGCACCCCGACCGACGGTGACACCACCAGCCAGATCACGCGGGTCCCTTCGGGCGGGGTCCCCGCCGGTGGCGGCCCCGCCGCGCCGGTCGGCTGGTCGATGCCGTTGCTGCTCGCGATGACACTCCTGGTCGCCGCTGCAGGGACCGCGATGGTCGCGACCCGCCGCCGTGTGCGGATCTGAGGATGACCCGGCACCCGTCGATCACGAGCCGGCTGCGCGCGAGCCGGCTCGTGGTCGACATCCTCGTCGCCGCCCTCGTGGCCGGCGGGTGCGCCTCCCTCGGCGGTCCGAACATCGCCGCGAGCCCAGCGCCGTTGCCAGCGGCCCCGCTGGACGAGGTCAGCCCGCAGCCGGTCCCGTCCGCGCCTGCGATCACGACCCCGGTGGAGCGGGAACCGGCGACGACGGGCACGCCGGCCGCTCGGCCACCAGCAGCAGTAGTACCCGACCCCGTCACCGAGCCTGCGGAGAACCCGGACCCGGACCAGGCCGTGATGGCGCCCTCCACACCGACGAGGTTGCAGGTCCCGGCCGCCGGGGTGGACACCACGCTCATGGCGCTCGGGATCCAGGACGACGGCAGGCTCGAGGTCCCGCCCGGCGGCTTCCCCGCCGGGTGGTTCACGGGGTCGCCGACGCCCGGCGAACGCGGCCCGGCGATCATCGCCGGCCACGTGGACTGGGCCGGACAGCCCGGGGTGTTCTTCGAGATCCGTGACCTGGCGCCCGGCGACGACATCGCCATCACCCGACGGGACGGGACCACGGCGCACTTCCGCGTCACTCGGGTCGAGCGGTTCGCGAAGGACGCCTTCCCGACCGAGGAGGTCTACGGCGACCTCGACCACGCGGGACTGCGGCTCATCACCTGTGGTGGCGCCTTCGACCGACAGGCGCGGAGCTACGAGGACAACATCGTGGTCTTCGCGGTGCTCGCCGACCGCTGATCCCGGGCCGTTGCCTGTCGCGCCTGGGTTCGGCAGCGGGTGCGGGCGAACGCCGGTGGGGGATGTGATGGCCCGAGTGCCCGGGACCCTGCCTCGGCGCCCACCGGGCGGGACCTCCAGCCCGACCCGCCGGCCCGTGGGGGAGTCGTCGATCAGGTCGGCCAGTGCTGACCGACGTAGGGATCGGGGTTGTCGGTTGCCCACCGGTCGAGCAGCTCAGCCAGCGCCCGAGCCTGGGCTCCGCCCGAGGGGAGTCTGCGCTTCAGGATGCATACGAGCACCAGGTCGGGTTCCACCGCGAAGTCGCTGATGTTCTCCGTCACGACCGCCCGGGACTCGTTGCGCGCGACCGTCGCGACCGTGGCGTCATCGGCACCGGACAGGCCCGTCTCGCGGACATGCTTCGCATCGTGATCGAACGTATCGCGGAGTTCCACCGCTGCGGCCCGTGGCAGCATCTCGTCGAGCAGGAACCTCACGCCAGCAGCGCCCGCCGCTGCGCCGCTGCCCGACGGCCCTCGGCGATCGCGCGCTCGTTGCGCTCGATCCGGATCTCGATCTCCTCTGGATTCCGGGCGGCGAACTCCAGCGCATCGCGGAGCAGCCGCGGGTGGACATCGATCTCCGCAGCCAGGACCGCGATCCGGTCCTCCTCGCTGCCCTCGAGTTCCCGCAGCCGCGCGATGATCTCCCAGACATCGGGCCCGCCGGCGAGTGCAGCCCGGCGGTCGTGACCTGGGCCGCGGTACACGACACCGGCGTGCTCGAGGGTGTCCACGCCCTCGATGATGAGTCGTTCGAGCAGCGCCGTGGCACTGATCCCCTCACGCTCGGCACGCTCGTGCAGACGTCGCCGGGCTTCGTCACCCAGTCGGAACGATGTACTCCGCGCAGCCACGAGGATCCTCCTCCGAAGAGCTACATCGTAGCGCGGATGTAGTTCAGTAGGAGCGCAGTCTGGGAGCGGTGTGAGCCGCCCGCCGGTCGTCCGCGTCGAGCCCCAGCGCTGCCAGCGCGTCACCGATCGAGCGGCAGCGGATCAGGGTGTGGTCGGCCCGGCCAGCGCCCGCACCGACGCCGGCACCTCGATCCCGTCGCGCAGGTCCGGGGCCGGTTTCGGCGCGCCGTAGGACGTCTCGATCGGGATGACGCCGGCCCACGCCGGCCCGTCGAGGTCGCGCTCATCGTCCTCCGGCGGTCCGTCGCTGACCTTGACCGACCAACGTTCGAGCGGCAGCGCCAGGATCGAGGTGGCGGCGAGCTCCCTGCGGGTGGAGGCGCGGACCTCCGCGACCCGGCCGGGCAGCAGCCCGTCGGTCAGGCGGTCGAGGGCCTCGACCGGATCGTCGACCGGGCGGGCGACGCCGAACACCATCGCGCTGCGGTAGTGCATCGACGACTCGAAGGCGGACCGGGCGACGACCAACCCGTCGAGCACCGTCACCGTGGCGCACGTCGGCGCACCCTCGGCCAACCGGCGCATCAGCCGGCTCCCCGTCGACCCGTGGAGCAGCAGCCGGTCGCCGTCGCGGACCGCGGCCATCGGCAGCACGTAGGGCTGGCGATCGTCCACCACCGCGACGTGGGCGACCTGCGCGGCATCGAGCACCGCGTCCAGTTCGGCGCGGTCGTGGCGCTGCTTCCCGCTGGCGCGGCGTACACGGGTCTGGGCATCGGAGGTCGGGGTCATGGATCGCTCCTGGTCGTCGTCCGGGCGCATCCTCGCCGATGTGGCGCGTGGATGACGGGTCCGCTCCGTGCCCGGCACGGGTCCACTGCCCCCCTCCACTACGACCGGACCCGGGGTGCCGGTCGTGGTCGCCGTCGGCGACCCCGGTAGCGTTCGCCGCCGATGGCACGACGCCGTGCCGATCGACCCGACGCGAGGAGCACCCGCGATGAGCCTGGCCGGCCGCACCATCGTCATGTCCGGGGGGAGCCGCGGGATCGGACTCGCCATCGCGGAACGCGCGGCCCGTGACGGCGCCAACGTCGCGCTGATGGCCAAGACGGCCGAGCCGCACCCCAAGCTCGAGGGCACCGTGTTCACCGCGGCCGAACGCATCGAGGCAGCCGGGGGACGGGCCCTGCCGGTCGTCGGCGACGTCCGCGACGCCGAGGCGGTCACCGCGTTCGTCACGCGGGCGGCCGAGCACTTCGGCGGGATCGACATCGTGGTCAACAACGCCTCCGCGATCGACCTGCGGGGGACCAGGGACCTCGACGTCTCCAAGTACGACCTGATGCAGACCATCAACACGCGCGGGACCTACGTGCTCACCAAGGCGGCCGTGCCCCACCTCGAGGCCTCCGACCACGCGCACATCCTGACGCTGTCGCCGCCGCTCGATCTGGATCCGCGGTGGATCGGTCCCCACATCGCCTACACGCTGTCGAAGTACGGGATGAGTCTGGCGACGCTCGGGTTCGCGCACGAGTTCCGGGACGTCCCGATCGCGGCGAACGCCCTGTGGCCGCGGACGCTGATCGCCACCGCGGCGGTGCAGAACCTGCTGGGTGGCGATGCGGCCATCGCCCGGAGTCGCACCCCGCAGATCGTCGCGGACGCCGCCTACGAGATCCTGACCAGCGACCCCGCGTCGTTGACCGGGCGGACGCTGATCGACGACGAGGTGCTCCGCGACGCCGGGGTCACCGACCTGTCGCACTACCGGGCGGACCCCGACGGCAGCGAGGATCTGGCCTTCGACCTCTACATCGATCGGGACCTCGACCCGGCGGACTGACGTCCGCTGGACGACGCGACCGAACATACGTTCGTGTACGCTGCGGCCATGCAGACCGCGGCGTGGCAGTCCTCGTTGTTCGCGGGCGCGGTGTCGCCCGCGTTCGACCCGGCGCTCCCGGGTGTCGTGCGCCACGAGCTCGACCACGGCGCCTGGCTCGATCACCTGCCGGGCTGGGTGGCCGGCGCGGACGCGCTCGTCGAGCCCTTGATCGACCAGCTGCCGTGGCGTCAGGGGGTCGAGCGGATCCAGGGCGAGCACATCCCGCGACCGCGCCTGACCGCGGGTCTGCCGTTGGATCGCTTCGCCCCGGACTGGCGGCCCGACGACACGTCCGGGTCGGGGGAGCTCCCACCGGACGGTGGGGACGGCTTCCTCGGCGTCGCGGTCGGGGAGCCCCGGGCGGCGGCGTTCGGGCCGCCGTTGCACGTCTTCCACGCCATCGGACGGTGCCTGAGCGCGCGGTACGCGATCCGGTTCACGCGGGTGGGGGTCAACCTGTACCGCGACGGCCGGGACTCGGTGGCCTGGCACGGCGACCGGATCGCACGCGACCTGCCGACCGCGACGATCGCGATCGTCTCGCTCGGCCAACCCCGGACCTTCCGTGCCCGTCCGCTCGGTGGCGGTGCCTCGCTCGGCTTCCGGCTCGGGCACGGCGATCTGCTGGTCATGGGCGGCAGCTTCCAGCGCACCTGGCAGCACGCGGTTCCGAAGGTCGCGAACGCCGGGCCCCGGATCAGCGTGACCTACCGTCACGAGTACCCGACGCCGCCCGGCACCCGCTGAGGGCCCCACCGGGCCACCGTCGGTCCCGACGCGCACCAGCCCCCCGAGGAGCGGCCGATGACGATCGAGATCCGCCGAGCGGCCGACATCCACCGCGCCACGGGAGGTTGGTTCGACGCGGCCTGGCACTTCAGCTTCAGCCACTACCGCGACCCCGACCGACTGGGTATCGGTCCGCTCCGGGTGGTCAACGACGACCGGCTGGTGCCCGGCGGGGTCTGGCCGATGCACCCGCACGCGGACGTGGAGTCGCTCACCTACGTGGTGGAGGGCCGGTTCGGGCACGCCGATTCGCTCGGCAACGGCGAGGATCTGCAGCCCGGCGCCGCGCAGGTGATGACCTTCGGGCCGCACATGGCCCAGCACTCGGAACGCAACCTCGATGGGGATCGTCCGCTGCGCTTCCTGCAGTTCTGGATCCTGCCCGACCGCCCGAACCTCGACGACGCGGTGCAGCAGCACCAGTTCACCCGCGAGGAGCGCACCGACCGGTGGTTGACCATGATGAGCCCGCACGGCGAACCCGGCCTCGACCTGCACCAGGACGCCCGGGTCGAGGTCGCGCGCCTGCACGGCGGCGGTCGGCTGGAGTCGGTGTTCGCTCCCGGTCGCGGCGGCTACCTGCTGGTGCTCGAGGGGCAGGTGCTCGTGCGGTCCAGCGCCGGGGAGGACACCCTGCGCGAGGGCGATGCGGTGGCGATCACCGACATGGAGTCGCTCACCGTCGTCGGCGTCGACGATGCGAGCGAGTTGTGGCTCGCCGAGGTGCCGTTGGACTTCGAGCCGCACGGCATCTGGGCCCGGACATCGGCCTGAACTCGTCCGAACCGCGGTGGCGGCTGCGCCCGCGTGCAGGGCACCATCGCCCTGGTCGGCCGCCGCCACGGCTCACGTGCGCCCAGGTGCGCCAGACCAAGCCCGACGACACCACCGAGGTGGTCCCCATCAGCGACGCCCACGACCCCGCCCGACGGGTCTCCCGCCCGATCGGGATGCTCGCCGGACTCATCCGTGGCGAGCACCGACGGACCTGGGCCCGCAACGACGGGCCGAGCCCGGTGCTGCGCTGGCTCACGGCCGTGCCGTGGCTGGTCGCCCTGGTGCTCACGGTGCTGCTCGGCGGGGGGTTCGCGCTGGTCTTCGGGGTACCGCCGGTCGGGCCGCTGTTCTCCGTGCCGGTGCTGGTGCTCCCGGTGCTGCTGCTCCTGCTCGCCCAGCGGGTGGTGCTCGAGGAGTACGACCGCGGGGAGCCGCTGCCACCGTCGCGCCGCGGTGGCGGCCCGGCGCTCACCGTCGTCGACGGTGGTGAGGTCCGCGAGGACACGACGCCCGGACCGGACGAGCGCGACGGACAGGACGAGCCGCACGGCCCGGACGAGCCGCACGAGCCGGACGGCCCGGACGAGCTGGACGGACCCGACGATCGCGCGCAGGCCCCACCCGCGCCGCCGAACGCCGCGCTGCCGGACGTGCCCGACCACATCCCCGACATCCCGGACGACCCGGGGCCGCTGATCGACGACGATGACGACGGCGACGGCCCGGAGCCCGACAACGCGCCGATGGTCTGACCCAGCCGGCCGGGGTCGATCGATCCCGGCCGCGGACGATCAGCTCGGCTCCGCGTGCGGCCGATAGACACCGCGCCCGACCTCCGTGCCTGCCTCGGATCCGGTGGTTCCCGCCCCGACCGGCGGGCCGGAGCAGGGGATGCGCACGGTGAACCGAGCGCCGCGGTTGGCCGGCTCGGACAGCTCGATCCGCCCGCCGAGCAGGGCCACGAAGCGGCTGACCAGGCTCAGCCCGATGCCCGTGCCCGGTTGATCGGGGCGGACGTTGGGGCCGTGCTGGAACGGCTCGAAGACCCGACGGCGCCAGTCCGCGGGGATGCCCGGACCGTCGTCGCTGACCACGAGCAGGACGATGTCGTCCTCGGTGCGGACCGCCACCTCGACGTTGGTGTCGGGCGGCGTGTGCCGACCGGCGTTCTCCAGCAGGTTGCCGAGCACCCGGCGCAGCAGCACCGGATCGGTCTGGACCTGCGCCAGTGGGGCCGCGACCCGCAGCGTGCAGCGCCGGGGACCGAGGCCGACCGCCGCGTCCTCGAGCACGTCCTGCACCAGGGCTTCGAGGTCGACGAGCTGCGGATCGACCTCGAAGGCGCGCTCGCGCAGCCGGTTCAGGTCGAGCAGTTCGCCGAGCAGCGACTCGAGCCGTTGCCCGTTGCTGCGGATCCTGGCCAGCAGGTCGTGGATCTGTTCGTCGCTGAGCTCGGTGAGCCGGGCGTCGAGCGTCTCCGTGAAGCCGCTGATGGCGGTCAGCGGCGTGCGCAGCTCGTGGGAGACCGCGGTGAGGAAGGTGTCCTTCAAGCGGTCCAGCGCCCGCAGCCGCTCGACCGCGACACGTTCGCGGTGGAACGCCTCGGTCGCGCGCTCCTCGTTGCGGCGGAGCAGTTCGTTGCTCTCCTCCTGCTGCACGCACGCGCCGATGACCGCCGCGGCCGCCTCCAACGCGTCGATCTCCATCCGCGTCCAGTGCCGGCTGTCCAGCGTCTCGAACGCGATCCAGCCCCACCACCGGCCACGCACCTGGATCGGGGCCACGGCGATGGCGCCGATGTCCAGATCGCCGAGCACCGTCGCCTCGTCGCTCGGCAGGTCGACCACCGGCGCGCTGATCGTGATCCCGCGGGGGAGCAGCTCCGTCCAACGGCGGAACCCGCCCGCGACCATGTCGAAGCCCTGGAACATCTCCATGTCGAGCTGGGGTTCGACCCCGGAGGCGACCCACTCGTAGCGGTGGGTGGACCACCAGGTGGACGACTCGGACTCCACGGTGAACACGTAGCTGCGGTCGACGCCGGTCGCCGTGCCGAGGGCCGCCAACACGTCGTCGACGGTGCGTGCGAAGCCGCCACCGCGCAGGAACCGCTCGGCCGCGTAGGCCACGGCGGCGAGCACCTCGTGGCGCCCGTTGACGTGCTGCCCCAACGCATCGAGGGCCCGGCGGTCGGTCCGGGTCTCCTCGTGCTCGCTCGTCATCGGATGTCCCGTTCCCACGCCCGTCGCAGCGCGGCATCGCGATCCCGGCGGCTGCGAGCGGACCGCCGATCCCCGTCACGGTCCGCCTGTGGCAAGTGTCGCACGTCGGCGCACGGGATGCTCGGAAGGTCCTGGGGGCCGATGTCGCGCGCTCGTCGCGCCTCAGCCCGGCATCGCGCCGAGCTTCTCCGCGGCCTTGCGCCACGCGGTGAACGACGCCGCCGACCGGGCGTGGGGCCGCACCAGCCAGGGCCAGGGGTGGCGGACCACCGGCGCCAACGCCGCGGCGCGGCGGGCGAACCCCGGGACCGGGGCGTGGGTGACCGCGAGCGCCCGGTCGCGCAGCAGCTGGGCCGGATCACCCAGCAGGACCTCGAGGTCGCGTCGCTCCGCGAGGTCGGCGAGGCACTCGGTCAGGAACACCAGCCGTTTGCCGCTCAGTCGCAGACGGGCCAGCAACGGGGCGTCGAACACGAAGACAACCGGCAGGTCCGGATGCGCGATCAGGGCCGGGTCGTCGTCGCCGAGCGACTCCGCGGTGAGCCACACCGTGTCGGGTTCGCCGTCGACCTGGGGGCGTTCCGGCCCGGCGGTCGCGGCCGGGTCCTCGTCGCGACGCAACCGCGGGTGCTCCTCGGTCGCGCCCAGCGGGGGATCCTCCGGCCAGCCCTGGATCGGACAGCGGCGGTCGAGGGCACAGTCGTCGCACAGTCCGGGCGCACGCTTCTCCACCTGGGACCGGGAGAACCCGTAGCTGCGCCCGGACCCGGTCCCGACCGTCCACTGCCAGCCCGAGCGGTTCGCGGCGCGCGAGCCGTCCAGCAGATGGGCGAAGAAGACGTCCTCGCCTGCCCGCCAGTCCACGCCCTCGCGCACGGCCCAGTGGGAGGCGAGCCACATCCGGGTCTGGTTGACGAGGTAGCCGTCGGTGGTGAGCTCCTGCGTGGTCAGCGCCAGGCAGGCCATCTGTTCGTCCCAGACGGTGCCCGGGTCGGGCCCGTCCCACGGGTCGCCAGGCAGGTCGCGACGCATCCCCTTGCCGAGCGCCTCGCCGAGCCGGGCGTAGAGGTGGCGGCTGTGTTCCTGCCACAGCAGCTCGTCGCGGTACTTGCCGCGGTCGCGGGCCGGCGCGTCGGCGACCGCGTCCCACAGCAGCGGCAACGACACCAGCCCGTGGCGCACGTAGGGCGACATCGCGCTGGCGCCGCGACGGTGCGGGGGCCAGACCTCGTTGCGTTCGGCGGCGTAGCCCGTGATGTCCAGGGAGGCCAGCGCCGCGTCGGCCGCCATCTGTCCGCCGCGGAACCGCGGGCTCGCGACGACCTCGTCACGGACGAGGTGGCCGAGGTGGGTCCGCACGAACGCCTCGGTCGCGGCGACGTCGCGGGCCGGGGGGAGCGTGAGCGAGGTGGACATGGCCGCCGTTCGGAGCGATGGTGTGGCCGGGACGTCCCGCGCCGCTCCCGGCCGCCCCGTCCAACCCCGTCGCCGGGGTCGGATGCTCGGCGCCGACGAGGTGGAGGTCGTGGTGGGTCAGCGGACAGCGGCGCGTCGTCGCGGTGTCGTGGGGCGAGCGGCGGTCGCCGTGGCGGCCGTGGTCGCGGCCCGGGGCGTGGTCCGCGGCGCCCGGGGTCTGGGCGCCCACCCGCTGGAGGTCTGGGCGGCGTGGCCGGGCGACGAGGTGGTGTCGCCACGGGCGCACGTGTCGACCCACGCGGTCACGATCGCCGCGGCGCCGGAGCGGATCTGGCCCTGGCTGGTCCAGATGGGTCACCACCGTGGCGGGTGGTACGCGGCCGACCGTCTGGAGGCGCTCATGGGCGCCGGCGACTTCGCCACCGGGCGCTCCGCCCGCCGGATCGAACCGGCGCTGCAACAGCTCGGCCCGGGGGACCGCATGCCGTTGTCCGACGGGCTCGACCTGATCGCGATCCGCGTCGATGCGCCGCGGACCCTGGTCCTCGCGCTCGCCGACGCGCCGCTGGACTGGGTGTGGAGCTTCCACCTCGTCGCGGACACGCCGAGCGGCGGGCGGAGCAGGCTGGTGGTGCGCACCCGGGTCGACACCGACCGGTGGTGGCTGCGCCCGCTGCTCGCCCCGCTGGACGTCGGGCACGCGGTGATGCAGACGGTCCAGCTGTGGCGCATCCGTGCACGGGCGGAGGGCCGCACCCGCCACGGCTGAGCTCAGCGCGCACGCCGGCAGGCGCGCCACGGCATCCACCCGGCAGCACGTGCGTGCGGCCTGCTACCTTGTTAGGGAGCGTTCACTTTGCTCGGTCGTCGGCGCTGGGAGGCATCGACACCCAGAGATCGACACCCAGAGCAGGTGACGCGCGTGCGAGGGCCACCGAGGGCGGTGGTCCGCTCCGATCATCCCGACGTGCCTGGGAGGCCTGTCCGTGAGCACCGACGAACGCCAGCTGGTCGAGTCCGCCATCGAGGACCTGTTCGCGAGCCATCCGCCCGCGGACACCCCGGAGAAGGAGTTCTGGGGCGCGCAGTTCGACGCGGGGCTCGCGTGGGTGCAGCACCCGGAGGGCTTCGGTGGCCTGGGCGTCGGCCCCCGCTGGCAGGCGGAGGTCGACCGTCGCATCAACGAGGCCGGCGGCTCGACGCGCAACCGCTACCTCAACGTGCTCGGCATCGGCATGGGCGCCGGCACGATCATGGCCCACGGCACGCCAGCGCACCAGGAGCGCTTCCTGCGGCCGATGTTCGCCATGGAGGAGATCTGGTGCCAGCTGTTCAGCGAACCCGGCGCCGGCTCCGACCTCGCGGCGCTCGCGACCACCGCCAAGAAGGACGGCGACACCTGGATCGTCAACGGGCAGAAGGTCTGGACCACCCTCGGCCACCTCGCCAAGTGGGGGCTGCTGGTCACCCGCACCGACCCGGACGTCCCCAAGCACGCCGGGCTGACCTACTTCATCGTGGACATGGAGGCGCCCGGCGTCGACGTCCGCCCGCTCTACCAGATCACCGGTGAAGCGGAGTTCAACGAGGTCTACTTCACCGACACGCCCGTCGATGACGACATGCGCCTGGGTGAGGTCGGCCAGGGTTGGGCGGTGTCGATGACCACCCTGATGAACGAGCGCGTCGCCATCGGCGGCAACGTCTCCCCGCGGGGCAGCGGCTCGATCGCCCACGCCGTGGAGGCCTGGCAGAAGATGCACGGCGAGGACGGTGACGCGGGGCTGCGCGACCAGCTCACCGCCTACTGGGTGGAGTCGGAGGCCATGCGCCTGACCGCCATCCGCGCCAAGGAGGCCGCGCAGAAGGGCACCCCGGGCCCGGAGGGCTCGACCGCCAAGCTGCAGTGGGCGGACCTGAACAAGGCGATCACCTCGTTCACCATCGACCTGCTCGGTCCGGAGGGGATGACCTACCCCGGCGGCTACGAGTTCACCCGCCCGGAGCAGACCGCCAACCGTGAATCCTCGGCCCACAAGGCCTACCTGCGCGCCCGGGCCAACTCGATCGAGGGCGGCACCTCCGAGGTGATGAAGAACATCCTCGGCGAGCGGGTGCTCGGTCTGCCCGGTGAGCCCCGTGTGGACAAGAACGTGCCGTGGCGGGAGGTCCCGCGCAGCTGAACGTCCGCCCCCGCTGACGCGACCACCTCGCCCGGGCCCGGCCCGAGCCGGCCAGGCTCACCCACCCGGCACCACCAGGGAGACCACGATGTCCGCACTCACCGCCCCCGCCCCCGTGCAGCCCTTCGTCCTGTCCGACGAGCAGCGGGCGCTGACCGAGATGGTCCGCGACATGCTGCAGAGCGCCTCACCGACCGAACGGGTCCGTGAGGTCATGATGGACGGCGGGTTCGACCAGACCACCTACGCCCAGCTCGCCGAGCTCGGCCTGACCGGGCTGACCATCGCGGAGGAGCACGGCGGCGCCGGCGCCTCCTTCGTGGAGCTGTCCGTGGTGTTCGAGGAGCTCGGCCGCCGGCTCGCCTGCGTGCCGATGCTGTCCTCGGCCGTGCTCGGGACCACCGCGATCCAGGTCGCCGCGTCCGCCGAGCAGCAGGCCGCCTGGCTGCCCGACGTGGCCGCCGGGACCGCCCGGCTCGCGCTGGTCCACCTCGACCCGGCCGGTCGGCTCGCGGCCGACCCGGGCGTGCGGGCCAGCGCGTCCGGTGACGGCGTCACGCTGGACGGCACCGCCGGCTACGTGATCGACGGGATGTCCGCGACGCACCTCGTCGTCGCGGCCACCACCGACGAGGGGCTGAAGCTCTTCCACGTCCCCGCGGACGCGGACGGCATCGAGCGCCGCCCGATCGACGTGCTCGACCTCACGCGCCCGCAGGCCACGATCGTGTTCTCCGGCGTCGAGGTCGCCGCCGACGCGGCCCTCGCCGGCAACAGCCAGGCGGGCCTGCACGCGGCGCTGACCGCCGGGGTCGTCATGCTGGCCTGCGAGCAGGTCGGTGGCACCCGCGAGGTGCTGGCACGCACGACCCAGTACGCGCGCGAGCGGGTCCAGTTCGGCCGCGCGATCGGCTCGTTCCAGGCCGTCAAGCACCGCCTCGCGGAGATGCTGGTCCAGTCGGAGTCCGCACGGTCGGCCGCCTACCACGCCGCCCGGATGCTGGCCGCGCACGAGATCGAGGAGCTGCGCGTCGCCGCGCCGCTCGCGAAGTCGTACTGCTCGGAGGTCTACGAGCGCTCGACCGCGGACTCGATCCAGCTGCACGGCGGGATCGGCTTCACCTGGGAGCACGACGCGCACCTGTTCTTCAAGCGCGCCAAGTCCTCGAAGCTGATGTTCGGTTCGCCCAAGCACCACCGTGCGCTGCTGGCGGACGTCCTCGGGCTGTGACCCGCCCGTCGGTCCCGGCCCCGCCCGGTACGGACCTCGGCACCCCCCCCCACGTCGAGGCAGCACCGGGCGCGGCCGTCGACGCGGTGCCGGACGGGCCCGCGCCGGCGAGCACCGACCGGGGCCGCCGCCGGCGTGAGGCCGTGATGGACGCGGCGGAGCAGCTGTTCGTCGAGCACGGGTTCCACGGGGTCACGGTCGACGACCTGGGCGCGGCCGCGGGCATCTCCGGGCCCGGCCTGTATCGCCACTTCGCGTCGAAGGACGCGCTGCTGATGGCGGTGCTCGACCGGATCTGGGAGCTGCTCGCGCCCGCCATCGAGCGCGCCGAGCGGCTCCCCGCGGACGAGGCGCTCGAGGCGCTGCTGGAAGCGCAGCTCGAGCTCGCGTTCCACCGCCCGGCGGCGCTGGTCCTGCTGGTGCGGGAGCTGCGGCACCTGCCCGACGACTACCGCCGGCTCGCGGGCCGCAACCACCGTCGGTACGTGGCCAGCTGGGCGCAGACGCTGCAGCGGTGTCGCCCGGCGCTGGGCGACGTCGAGGCCAACACCCTGGCCCTCGCGGTCCACGGGCTGATCGATTCGGCCACGTTGCGCGCGCAGGCGTTGCCCCGCGGGTCGGTCACGGCCCAGGAGCACCGCGACCAGCTCGAGCGTCTGGCCCGGCAGCTGCTGCACGGCTGACGGCGGCCTGATCCGTCACAGCGCCGCGTGCGCTGTGACGGCGGGTGTGTGCGCCGGTAGACGCGAGCGGTTCCCACGGCGCGCGATCCCCCGGATGCTGCGCACGAGACGTCGGTACGTGGGGCCGCACCCCGGGGAAGGTGGTCGGTGAGCCCGTACACCCTGCATCTGCTCGGCGGCTTCGAGGTGGTCGGCGACCGTGGGAGCATCCAGCTGCCACCGAGCACACGGCGACTCGTCGCCGCCCTCGCGCTGGAGCGTGCCCGGCTGTCGCGTTCGCGGCTGGCGGAACGTCTGTGGCCGGCGGCGAGCGCCGACCATGCCGCCGGCACGCTGCGCACGGCGCTGTGGCGCCTGCGTCGGTGTGCGGACGGGCTGGTCGAGGTCGATGCCTCCGGCCTGCTGTTGTCGACCTCGACGGCGGTCGACCTGTGGCACCTCGTCGACTCCCTGACCCCGACGGGAGATCAGCACCTCGAGGTCGAGCTGCGAGCGGAGCTGCTGCCGGGCTGGGACGACGATTGGGTCCCGGTCGAGCGCGAGCGGGTCCGACAGGTGCAACTGCACCTGCTGGAGCAGCGCGCCGATGCCCACCGGCTCGCGGGGGAGCACGATCGTGCCGTCCTCACGGCCTTGGCCGCCGTCAGCAGCGATCCGCTCCGCGAGTCGGCGCACCGGACCCTGATCCTCGCCTACCTCGGCGAGGGGAACCGGGTCGACGCCTGGAAGAGCTACGGCCGCTACCGCGACGTCCTGGCCACCGAGCTCGGCCTCCCGCCGAGCCCGGCGCTGACCGGGCTGATCCGTGCGGCGTGCGACGGCGAGGTCCCGGCGGCACCGGACGTCGGGCGGTCGTCACCGCCGAGGCTCGTGATCCGGGCGCCCGAGCGCTGCCCGACCTGTCAGCGCTCCGCGTCGCCGCTCGTCCCACCATCGGTCGTCCAACCGTCGCTCATCCCGTCGTCGCTGGCCCCGTCGCCCGTCGTGGCGTCGGACTCGAGCTCCACGCTGAGCCGTGCACCCTCCCGGCGCAGGCAGTAGGTCAGCTCGCCGTGCTCGATGGGTGGCTCGTCCATCAGATCGAACGGCTGCAGGGTCGCGGGACCGGCGTCACCGTCGACCTCGACGCCGACGATGGCGTAGGCGACGGGCACCGTCGCCCAGCCGCTGGTCGTCCCGGACTCCAGCGGACCCAACTGGAGCCCGGGACCGGGCGTGCCCGGTACACGGATGGCGACGTGGGTCAGCGGTGCGCCGGTGTCGTTGCGTACGCGTACCCGTGGCATGGTCGCCCTCCGCGCGGTCCTCAGGTGAAGTCGACCCCGCCGCTGATCAGATCGATGCGGCGCTCGCTGGCGGTCCCGGCACCGGTGGTGACCCCGATGGAGATCCCGGCGCCCCAGTAGACCGGCGGCTTGTGGGGGACCCCGAACACCGCCATCGCGTTGCTCCCCCCGAGGTTGACGGCCTGGTGGGCGATGATGCGTGAGGACCCGTCGTAGACGTGGACGTCACGCACGACGGTGCTGGTCGACCCGGTGACGAACCGCAGCAGGGCACGGTGCCAGTTGAGTCGGCTCCCGGCGACGATGACCGGGGTCGGGATGGCGAAGTGGTACCAGTTGGTGGTGTTCGGCTTGCCGATGATCCGGGTGTAGAAGCCGTAGCGCCGGATGGACTCGACGTTGTCGTCCACCTCCACCTGGACCCCGGTGCCGTGGATCCAGGCCGCGTGGCGCAGCGTCACCCCGCCGTACAGGTGCTGGAGGCCGCTGATGTCGTCGGCGTGCAGGGTGCGTTGCGGACCGCCGTAGAACGCCTGCATCAGCGCACCGTTGACCGAGGAGTGGCCGAGCCCGAGCGAGTGTCCGAACTCGTGGGCGGCCACGGTCACCAGGTCGGTGTGTCCCGCCTGCGGGGGCACCGTGACCGTCCAGGTCTCCGCGTCGTCGAAGTGGGCGTCCCCCATGATCGCGGTGACCGGGGCCGGCGGGACGGACGGGTAGAACGCGTGCGCCAGCACGCCCCCGGGACCGTCGAACGCCGGATCGTTGGTGCCCGTCGCCGCGTGGGCCCCGGTCGCGAAGCGGATCCTGATCTCCGCGCCGGCGGATGCCGCGACCTGGGTGAAGCGCAGGGGGCTGTGGGCGGACCACATGGCGAACGCCTGCTGCATCGCCATCGTCACCGCGCCGGTGGTGATGTTGGGCGTGGTGTTCTCCAGCGAGTACCGCAGGTTGTTGGTCGCCCACTTGCGGCCCGAGGTCGAGAACTCGGCCAGTTCGGACTGGTCGGCGTTGCCACACCGCTTGCTGTTCAACAGCTGTGCGGTGGGCTCGTCCACCTCGCCCGTGGGTCGCAGGCCGGCGTAGGCCTGCAGGTGGCGCAGCGCCTCGGCGGTGGCATCGTCGAACGAGCCGGCGTCGGCGTCGGGTCGATCCTCGAGGACCGCGAGGTCGTCGCCGTCGCCGAGCGGGTAGCTCGGTCCACAGAACGTGTCGTGCTCGGGATCCTCCGCGGCGAGGTAGCCGAAGTGTTCGAGGTAGTCCTGCAGGGCGGTCACGTCCTCGCCGCGGGCGCCGGGCGCGAGCCCGGCGGTGAAGCGTTCCTTCGCCTTCGTGGCCATGGTCGGTCCTCCGATCGGTCGGTGGGTCGTCGACCGGATCGGGCGTGTCGCGGGCGAAGCCTCGGAGGCGTCCGTCGGTCGACCCGACGCTACGCAGCGGCCATCACCGCCCCGTCACCGGCCCGTCACCACCTGCCGGACCGGCGGGCGCGGGCACCGCGGCGGGGGAGCGTCAGCGCCGCATGTCCCTGAGCACGGCGGCCGCCAGCAGCAGCCCGACCACGCCGACGACGATGAAGGCGATGACCATGGCGGCGGGTCCTGGCGGTCCGGGAGGGAGATGAGCGTCATCATCGCAGACGTGCGTGGACGTCGACCGACGCAGCTTCCGCGCGTCAGGGGGAGATCGACGATGTTCGAGGGCATGTCGGATCGTGACCGGCGCGCGGCCGAACGTGCGCTGGTCGGTGGGCCCCTGCTCGTGACCGCGTGCGTCGTGGGGTTCGTCGGCCGTGCCACCGATCGTCCGGAGCTGTTCGCCCTCGCGATGATCGTGACGGTGTTCGCCCTCGCGCTGTCCATCGTCCTGTTCGACGCCCCGCAGGCGCTCGTCCCCCCGCACCTGCGTGCAGGCGGCGGGTGGCTCGCGATGACGCTCGCGGAGCACGAGGACGACGACCGCTGAACGGCGGACCGGCGTGGGCCGCGACCGGTCGATCGTGGTCGAGCGGGCCGGACGAACCACCCCATTAGGCTGGCCGGACCCACCCATCGCCGAGCCCCAGAGCGAGCCAGCCCATGACGCCTTCCGAGCTCACGATCGCCGCCTACCAGTGGCTCGATGGTGACCCGGACAGCTCGACCCGGCACCAGCTCCAGCAGCTGCTCGATCGCGGCGATCAGACGGCGCTGGCCGACCACGTCGGTGCCGCACTCGCCTTCGGCACCGCCGGTCTGCGTGGCGCGGTCGGCCCCGGACCCAACCGGATGAACCGGGCGGTGGTCATCCGTACCACGCGTGGCTTCGCGGACCACCTGCTCGCGACCAACCCCGATGCCGCCGAACGCGGGGTCGTCGTCGGCTTCGACGCACGTCACGACTCGGAACGCTTCGCCCGCGACGTCGTCGAGGTGTTCGCCGGCGCCGGGCTCAAGGTCGCGTGGTTCCCGACCCCGCAGCCGACCCCGCTCGTCGCCTACGCCCAGAAGGCGCTCGACGCCGTCGCGGCCGTGGTCGTCACCGCGTCACACAACCCGCCGCAGGACAACGGCTACAAGGTCTACGGCGACGGCGCGGCGCAGATCGCCCCGCCGGTCGACGAGGCCATCGCCGCTGCGATCGCCCAGGTCGGTCCGGCCGACGAGGTCCCCCGTGTCGAGCTGCTCGACTCGGAGCTGGTCACCCCGGTCGGTGGCGAGGTGGTGGACCGCTACTTCGCGGAGCTGATCCCGGCCCGTCCGCCGGTCGAGGGGCCGCCGCTGACCCTCGCCTACACCCCACTGCACGGGGTCGCCGCCCCGCACGTGCGTCGCGCCCTGGCGGAGGGCGGCTACGAGGACCTGCACGTCGTCGCCTCCCAGGAGGAGCCCGACGGGGACTTCCCGACCGTGCCGTTCCCGAACCCGGAGGAGCCGGGCGCGATGGATGCGCTGCTGGCGTTGGGCGAGGAGGTCGGTGCGGACGTCGCGATCGCCAACGACCCGGACGGGGACCGCCTGGCGGTGGCGCTGCCCGGTCCGGACGGGACCTTCCGGCCGCTGACCGGGAACCAGATCGGGGTCCTGCTCGCCGACCACCTGCTGCGCGGGGTCGCCGCCGACCGTCCGCTGGTCGTCTCCTCGATCGTGTCGACCCCGATGATCCACGCCATGGCCGCCGCCCACGACGCCCGCTCCGAGGTCACCCTCACCGGCTTCAAGTGGATCTGGGCCGCCGCCCGCGACCTGGAACGCGCCGACCAGCGCACCGTGGTGTTCGGCTTCGAGGAGGCACTCGGCAGCTCGGTCGGCAACGTCGTGCGCGACAAGGACGGCATCGGGGCCGCGGTCGCGTTCGCGGATCTGGTGCGCGACCTGAAGGGTCAGGGTCTGCGCGTCGCCGACCGCTGGGCCGAACTGTGTCATGCCCACGGGCTGTGGGTCAGCCACCAGCTGGCGGTGAGCCGCCCCGGCGCGAGCGGGGCGCAGGAGATCGCCGCGGCCATGGCGTCGCTGGCCGACGGCGTCCCTGCGGAACTGGCGGGTCACCGCGTCACGACCAGCACCGACTACCGAACCGGTGCGGATCAGCGGCCGCCGTGGTTGGCTGTGCACGACCTGGTCGCGCTGGAGCTCGAGGACGGTCGCGCGATGATCCGCCCGTCAGGCACCGAACCCAAGTGCAAGATCTACATCGACCTGCGGGCCGAGATCACCGCGGAGACCGACGTCGACGTCCGGACCACGCAGCTGCGTGAGGAGGCCGTCGCGGTCGCCACGGCGCTCGCCACGCACGTCGGCCTGGCGTAGCGCCGAGCCGCAGCCCCCGAGCCACCGTCCCGACCGCAGCACCCGGCCACCTGGCCGGGCGCGCACCCCCGGCGCACACCGCCGGGCCCCCACCACCAGACACCGCCGCCGTCGCCGTCAGCAGCCAACCGAGGAGAACCACGATGCCAATCGCCACCCCGGACGAGTACAACGACATGCTCGACCGCGCCAAGGACGGCGCGTTCGCCTACCCCGCGATCAACGTGACCTCGTCACAGACGTTGCTGGCGGCGTTGCGCGGGTTCGCGGAGGCCGAGTCCGACGGGATCGTGCAGGTCTCGACCGGTGGCGCCGCCGCCTGGTCGGGCTTCAGCGTCAAGGACATGGTCGTTGGTGCGACCGGGTTCGCGGAGTACGCCAAGGTCGTCGCGGAGAAGTTCCCGGTGACGGTCGCGCTGCACACCGACCACTGCCCGAAGGACAAGCTCGACGGCTTCATGCGGCCGCTCGCGGAGATCTCGCGTGACCGGGTCGCCCGCGGTGAGGACCCGCTGTTCAACTCGCACATGTGGGACGGCTCCGCGGTCGAGCTCGAGGAGAACCTCGACATCGCGGAGGAGATGCTGGAGCTGTGTGCCGCCGGCAAGGTCGTGCTGGAGATGGAGATCGGCGTGGTCGGCGGTGAGGAGGACGGCGTCGTCGGGGAGATGAACGACAAGCTGTACTCCACCCCGGAGGACGCGCTCGCCACCGCGGAGAAGATCGGGACCGGCGAGCGGGGCCGTTACATGCTGGCCGCCACCTTCGGCAACGTGCACGGGGTCTACAAGCCCGGTCACGTCAAGCTGCGTCCGAGCGTGCTCAAGGAACTGCAGGACGCGGTGGGTGCCAAGGTCGGCAAGGACAAGCCGTTCGACCTGGTCTTCCACGGTGGCTCGGGGTCGACGATGGAGGAGATCCACGAGTCGCTCGACTACGGCGTGGTCAAGATGAACATCGACACCGACACGCAGTACGCCTTCACCCGCCCGATCGCCCACCACATCCTCACCAACTACGACGGAGTGCTCAAGATCGACGGCGAGGTGGGCAACAAGAAGGTCTACGACCCGCGCTCGTGGTCGCAGGCCGGCGAGGAGGGCATGGCCGCCCGCGTCGTGCGCGCCTGCGAGGAGCTGCGCTCCGCGGGGACCCGCCGCAGCTGATCGCGCTGCCCCGATGGGTCGGCGGCGGCGCCGACGGTTCCGGGGGACGGGCGGGGTCCGAACGGCGGGGATACCCCCGAACGGACAGCGTCGTACCAGCGGTGATGCACCACCATGGCGGTGCGACCCCCCGCCCCCGACCCATCAGGAGTGCCCCATGAGTGCCACCCGCACGCCCGCGACCAGCGCCATCCGTTCCACGCTGGACGCCGAGGCGCAACAGGCCGTGCAGCAGCGCCTGCAGCCCCTGCTGGTCGACCTGATCGATCTGACGCTCACCAGCAAGCAGCTGCACTGGAACGTGGTCGGTCCCCGGTTCAAGGACGTCCACGAGCACCTCGACGAGATCATCGACGAGTACCGCATGTGGTCGGACTCCGTCGCGGAGCGGTTGACCTCCATCGGCGTCGCCCCCGATGGTCGGGTCCAGCGTGTGGCCGGTGACTCGCTGGCCGACCCGGCCCCGGAGAGCTTCCTCGGCCAGGACGAGGTCGTCGCGGCCATCACCGATCGCATCGAGGCGGTCGCCCGTGCCACCCGGGAACGCCTCGACGGGCTCGGCGACGCCGACCTGGTCAGCGAGGACCTCGTGATCGGGATCCTCGACGGGCTCGAGATGCAGCTGTGGATGTGGTCGGCGCAGCAGGCCTGAGCACCACGGCACTACGGGTCCCGGCCTCAGCCGCGTAGCTGCTTGAGGAACCGGTACTCCGTGGTGTCCGACGGGTCGTGCAGCTCGCGGGTCTCCCCGGTCGGCTCGTAGCCGCAGCGGGTGTAGAGCCGGTGGGCGTCGAGGAAGCGCGTGTCCGACCACAACTCGATGCGGACCGCGCCGCGCGCGGCGGCGTGCTGCTCGACGCGGGCGACCAGCTGGGTGCCGAGCCCGCGGCCCCGGGCCTCGGCCGTGACGTAGAGCCGCTTGAGCTCCGCGGTGCCCTCGACCACCGGGCCGCAGCCGACCGTGGCGGCGATCCCGGGCCCGTGCAGCCCGTCGACGGCGTCGGTGGGCAGCACCCACCACACCCCACCGCTGCGGGCCAGTGCGTCGGTGGGCGCGAGCAGGTCGGCGTCCAGCCCGTCGAGGTCGAGCACGCACCCCGGGAACTCGGCGAAGATCGCGCCGATCAACGCGACCAGGCCGTCGGCGTCGTCAGCGCGCACGTCCCGCAGTCCCGCGGGCAGCGCGTCCGTGTCGGGTGACGCCGCGGTCACCCGCGCCCGCCCTGCGACCCGCGGGGTGTGTCATCCGACGGTGGTCCGGACGTGCCGTCCCCGCCCCGCTCGGCGTTCGATGCGCGCGATCGGCCCTCGACAGCGTTCGACCC
>JAFIEQ010000194.1 GCA_020832455.1 Nitriliruptoraceae bacterium | reverse complement strand
GGGGGGGGGGGGGGGCCCGGGGGGGGGGGGGGGGGGGGGGCCCCACGACCTGCGTGGTGGCTACTCGGCTGGCGCCATCGCGCCGAGCACCATCCCGCCGTCGACGGTCAGGTCGGCACCGGTGATGAAGGCCGACTCGTCGCTCGCCAAGAAGGCGACCGCCGCACCGATCTCCAGCGGCTCACCGATCCGCGGGATCGCGAACGCGGCGAACATCGATTCGTCCGCTCCTGCCGCCATCGGGGTCCGCACGCCACCGGGGTTGATGGCGTTGACCCGGATGCCGTCGCGTCCGAGGTCCATCGCGGCGCACTTGGTCAGTCCCCGCAGCCCCCACTTGCTGGAGGAGTAGGCCGACAGGAACTGCATCGGCACGACACCGGCAGCGGACGCGATGTTGATGATCGAGCCCTTGCCCGTGGCGCGCATGTCCGGCACGACCGCCTGGATCCCCAGGAACGGGCCGACCAGGTTGACGTCGTAGATCCGGCGGATGTCCTCTTCCGGGGTCTGGTCGACCGGCGCCTGGGTGAGGATCCCGGCGTTGTTGACCAGGATGTCCACCGGCCCGAACACCTCGTGGGTGCTCTCCACAGCCGCGGCCCAGGACGCGCTGTCAGTGACGTCGAGGTGGACGAAGTGCGCCCGGTCACCGAGCTCCGCGGCGAGTGCCTCACCCTCGGTGTCCAGCACATCGGCGATGATGACCTTCGCGCCCTCCTCGATGAGGCGTCGGGCCTCGCCCTCGCCCATCCCACGTGCGCCACCGGTGACGATGGCGACCTTGCCCTCCAGCGTTCCCATGAGTTGCTCCTTCCGGCCGGCCAGGACCGACCTGTGAGCGGCGGTGACCGGGCTGGCCCCGCGACATCCAGCTCCAGCCTGCGCCGATCGCCGGCTCGCGACGAGGGGCCAAGTACCCGCACGCGCCCACCGACCGGCCCCTGACGCGACGGACGGGCGCTGGCGCTGTCTGCGATGGGGCTCGCGACGACGATCGCGCACATCGGTGAGCTGGATGTCCCCCCGGTGCCCGTCTGCACGGGACCCAACACCTCGAACGAGAGCGTCAACCGTGCTCTTGACGCACACGAGCGTGCAGTGGGACCGTCGCTCGCGGACAGCGGAGCGGGTCGAGCGCGGCGCCTGCAGCCCTCGCAGGCGGGTCGCACCTCGGCCCACATCGTCGCCCGGCCAGCGAGCTTCCGATCGACCCGACCGCGGCTCGCGTGACCATCTCGACGCGGTCACCGACTTCGAGCAGATCCCCGTCGAACCCCGCGAACGGTGACTGATCCGGGCGAACCGGGATCGCGCCGACCGGTTGCCGGATGCAGCTCGACGGACCCAGGACCGTTGGTGCGAACGTGGCCCGATGGCCGCCCCGGAACACGAGGTACCGAGCACCACCGGACCCGGGGGATCCGCTCGCGGCTCGGCAGCTCACGCTTGACGCCGACCGCGCCTGGTCTAAGGTGGAATCGATTCCAGCAGGCGTGTATCGGGGCACGTCACCTGGGATCGCAGCTGCACAGGTGGTCGGTAGCGCACGTTCTCGCGGGAAATCATCGGCCGCTCCAGTTCTCTGCCCAAACTGGGATCGATCCCAGTTTGGGCACCAGCGACAGCATCTCGACTTCGACCGAGGGGTGATGTGGTGGCGGACGAGCGTGTGACGATCGATGACGTCGCAGCGCTGTCCGGCGTCTCGCGGTCATCGGTCTCGCGCTACCTCAACGGCAACAACGTGCGCAGCCGGGATGCGATCAGGAGTGCGATCGAGAAGCTCGGCTACGAGGCCAGCCCCATCGCTCGCAGCCTTCGCTCCGGGCGCACCAGTCTGATCGGCGTCCTGGTCGCGGACGTGTCGAACCCCTTCTTCGGCGCCGCATTCCGGGGGATCGAATCCGTCGCCCGCAGCGAGGGAAGCGCGGGGCCCGATCCGGTCCAGCTCCTGCTCTGCAACACGGATGAGCACGAGGACCGCCTCGCTGAGCTGCTCGAAGGCCTCGCAGGACGGATCGACGCGCTGATCATCGCCCCACCGGTGGAGAGTGATCCACCGGCGCAGCTCGCCCGGTTGGGGATCCCGGTCGTCCTGCTCGACCGGGTCTTCGCCGGTCCCCCCGTCGGCGATGCCGTCCTCGTGGACAACGAGGGCGGGGTGGCCGCTGCGGTGCACCACCTCGCGGAACTCGGTCACGTTCGCATCGGCTTCATCAGCGGTCCGCTCGACAGCACACCCGGCCGCGGCCGCTACGAGGGCTACCGCCAGGGCCTCGATGGCGTCGGTCTCCCGTTCTCCGAGGAGCTGGTGGCCTTCGGCGACTTCCGCAAGCGCAGCGGTGAGATCGCAACGGCGCAACTCCTCGCCCTCGACGAGCCGCCGACCGCACTCATCGCGACCAACAACCTCATGGCGTTGGGCGCGCTCGACGAACTCGACCATCAGTCCGTGCAGGTCGGACACGAGCTGTCCTTCGTCGGCTTCGACGACTTCGAAGCGGCCGAGTTGATGCGCCCGCCGGTCGCCACCGTCAGTCGCCCCATGGCGGAGCAGGGAGAGATCGCGATGCGGCTCCTCCTCGCCCGCATGAACGGGAACACGGCGCCGTTCGAGCAGATCGTGCTCCCGACCCGCTTCGTGCCTCGCGGTTCCTGCGCCCCGCGCCAGGGACCGCAAACGACCGTCAGACACTCACCCGACTGAGGAGAGGAAGTCGCACATCGAGGAAGTTCGAGGATCCCTAGGGAGAAAGGTCACGCATCATGAGGAGAGCAACGAAGCCACGCAGATGTAGCCGGGAGGCGATCGCTTCGGTGGTCGTCGCCGGACTGATACTCGTCGCATGTTCGGACGTCGACCCCGACGGGCCGGACCTGTCAGGCGACGATGAGACGGAGGGGATCGACGACGGGACCGATGACGGCGCCGAAGCCTCCGGGGACAGCGTCAACTTCGGGAGCATCTCGTACGACGAGATGCAGGCGGCCCGCGCGGACGTGCCCATCGATGAGGACCTGCCGGACTTCGGCGGGGTCACCATCCGCGTCATGGGGGACGCGGGGCACAACATGAACCCGTTCGGCTTCTGGCGTCCGGAGCTCGAGGCGGCCGGCGTCAACGTCGAGGTGATCGAGGTCCCGTTCGCCGAGGTCTACAGCCAGCAGACGGCGGAGTTCCTGGCCGGGAGCGGTTCGATCGACCTGGTCGTGTTCTACCCGGCGTTCATCGGTGACTACGCCGGCAACAACTTCATCCAGCCGCTCGATGACTTCATGACCGAGTTCGACCCCGAACTCGATGACGTCATCACGGCGTTCCGCGAGCTCTACCTCTTCTGGGACGGCCAGACCTACGCGCTGCCCTACGACGGGGACGTGCACATGCTGCTCTACCGCCAGGACCTGCTCGACCACCCGGACGAGCGAGCCGCGTTCGAGGCCGAGTACGGCCGGGAGCTGACCGCGCCGGAGACCTGGGACGAGTACCTCGAGGTCGGCCAGTTCTTCACCCGCGCTGCCGGTGAGACGCTCGGTGGCGAGGAGATCGATCGCCCGTTCTACGGTTGCGCGGAGTACGGCGAGCGTGGGTTCACCTGGGCGTGGTTCATGAACCGCTACGCGTCCATGGGCGGCGTCTACTTCGACGAGGACATGAACCCGCAGATCGATACGCCCGAAGCCATCGCGGCGCTCGAGATGATGAAGGAGGCCGTGGACACCTGCTCGCCTCCCGACACCTTGAGCTACGGCTACGACCAGTTGCGTGACGTCTTCATCAACGGAGACGCCTTCATGGTCGTGCAGTGGAGCGACGTGCCGAAGAAGGCCGGCGACCCGAACGAGAGCGAGATCCCCGGTCTGGCCGGCTACACGCTCGTGCCAGGCACGGAGATCGACGGGTCGGTCAACCACCGCGCCATGATGCCGGTCGGACGCGTGTTCGGTATCCCGGCCGATGCCCCGAACCCGGAGGCGGCGTACTGGGTCGCCTACTACCTCTCGACGAAGACGAGTTGGTTCGACGTCAGCACACCGCTGACGGGCAACGACCCGTTCCGGATCAGCCACCAGGACCCCGCCTTCTACGACATGTTCGGAGATGAGGAGGAAGCCCAGAGCTACCTGGATGCCGTGGACGATGCGCTGCAGGTCGGGTTCCCGGAGATCTACATCCCGGGTGCCGCGCAGTACAACGACGCGCTCGACCTCGCCGTGAGCCAGGCGCTGTCGGGTGAACAGGACGCTGCGGACGCCTTGAGCGCAGCAGCGGACGAGTGGCGTCGCATCACGGAGGCACAGGGCGAGGACCGACAGCGTGAGCTGTGGGGCACCGCGCTCAACACCTACCGCGAGCTCGGCCTGATCACCGACTGAGGTCGTTCCGGGTGTCGGGTCCGTCGACCGGGCCCGCCACCCGGACTCCACGTGTGGTATGGGGGGGGGGTTTGGGGTCGTTGACTGATGAGGGTGCGGCTGTG
>JAFIEQ010000193.1 GCA_020832455.1 Nitriliruptoraceae bacterium | reverse complement strand
CCGCCCGGATCGCCGCAAGCAGGGAGCCGACCGCGTGCAGCCCCGCCGTGCCACGCAGCGCCGCGGCGAAGCGACCGGTGCCGGCGTCCGTGGTCTCACCCTCCACGAAGCTGACCGCGGCCCGGCCGTGGCGGTCGACCCCGTACGGCACGGGGACGCGCGTGACCCCGGCGCCGCGCAGGTGCGCGAGCCAGGCGTGCAACGCCGGCGTCCACGGCGCCGCGTCGCGGACGACCAACGACGGACGCGACACGGTGGCCGGCAGGATCCGGGGGCCTGCGTCGGTAGCGACCACGACCGGATCGGGCGCCGCGTCCGACCAGCCGGTGACGTCGACCGTCCCGAGCTCGCGTGGGACGAGCCGACCCTCCACCGCGTCACGGGCCAGCGCGGCCAGCTCGGGCAGCACCAGACGCCGCCCGTCGGCGACCTCGTCGGGCGTGCACCAGGCCACCTCGATCAGCCCGTCGACCTCGGCGGGCTCCGGGCGGGGTGGGACGCGGCGCGGGCTGCGGAGCCGGCCCACGTGGATCGTCTCGTGCTGTTCGACGGTGTGTCGGTGGGTGCGGTAGCGGATCCGCAGGGTCGCGACCGGTGGGCCGACGGCGACGTCGAGGTAGCCGGTCTCCTCGGTCAGTTCCCGTGCGGCTGCCTCGGCGCTGGACTCCCCGGGGTCCATCCCACCGCCGGGCAGCTCCCACCACCGCCCCTGGGCGGGGTCGCCCACGATCCGCACGTGCTCGAGCAGGACCCGGTCGCGGTCGACGAGCACGATGCGGGCGGCGCGGCGGTGCCGATCGGCCTCAAGGACGTCCGGTCCGATCGCCACGTGGGTGTCGTCGAGACGGCTCGCTCGGTGCAGCGCCGCGACCGACGCCGGCAGATCGGACGCGGCGGTCTCAGTCGACATCGGTGGCCAGTCGGTCGATCGCCCCGTGGGCGAGCTCGGTCAGCTCCTGGTGCAGCGCCCGGTTCTCCGCGCGACCGGTCCGTACGTGCACGAGGTGCAGTCCGCCGGCGACGACCGCGTCCGCGACGGTGGCGGGCAACGCCTCCGCCGAGGTGACCCGGTGGTAGCCCAACCGGTGCAGTCGGGCGAGGTCGGCCAGGTCGCGGCCGTGGGGGGTGCCGAAGACCCGCTCGAAGGAACCGGGGTAGCCGGCCTGCGGCAGGAACGAGAAGATCCCGCCCCCGTCGTTGTCGACCACGACGAACACCGCGTCGATGGCCGCGGCGTCGGGAGCGAGCAGGAAGCCGCCCGCGTCGTGCAGCAGCGACAGGTCCCCGGTGAGCGCCACCACCGGACCACCGACGGGATCGTCCACACGGCCCGCGCCGACGGCCGCCGAGCCGGCGGTCGCCCGCTGCCGGGCGAGGGCGACCCCCAGCACGGTCGACACGAACCCGTCGATCCCGGACGCGCCCCGGTTGGCGAGGATGCGCAGCCCCTCGCGGGGCGCCATGAACCGGTCGAGGTCGCGGACCGGCATGGACGAGGCGACCACCAGGGTCGTGCCGTCGGGGACCGCGGCGGCAACGTCCCGGGCGGTGCGTGGCTCGCTGGGGACGTCGTCGGCGTCGAGACGGGCATCGATGGCCGCCGAGGCGGCCCGGTCGGCCGCCCGCCACCGGTCGAGCCAGGCCGAGCCGCCCGGCAGCCCGATCGCAGCCGCCAGGTCCTCGAGCGCCGGCGCGACATCGGCCACGAGCACCTCGCCGATCGTGCGCTCCGGATCGGGAACGCGGCCGTCGCCGGTGAGGAGCAGCTGCGGGACGTGGGTGCCCAGCAGCCCCGCGAGCTCCCGCGACAGCCCCGTGCGGCCGACCCGCAGCACCAGGTCCGGCGTCGCACCCCGGGCCCAACGCTCGTGGCTGAGCAGGATGGGGGCGTGTCGGATCGCCGCGTCCCCGCGTCGCGCGCCCGAGGTCGGCTCGGCGACCAGGGGCCAGCCGGTCGCCTCGGCCAGCGCGGTGAGGGGTGCCGGCGGCGGGTCCACGGTGCCGGCGACGAGCAGCCCGCGCTGGGTCGCCAGCATCCGCCCGGCCAGCTCCTGGACCCGGCCCGGATCGAGCCGCCGTGGCGCGCGGTCGATGCGGATCCACGGCTGCCGGTCACGACGTCCCGACAGGTCGTGTCCGAAGGGCCCCGGGACGCTGGTGCGCCCGTCGTCGGACGCCGGGACCGTCGGCTCGCGGAAGGGCAGGTCGAGGTGGACGGGACCCGCGGGTGCGCCCAACCCGAGGGTGACCGCGACCGCGCGGGCGATCGTGCTGCGCCACAGGGCGTTGGACGTCGCGCGGTCCTCAGGCACCCCGAGCACGACGTGCCACCTCGGCGCGGTCCCGAAGATCGCGTGCTGGTCGATGGTCTGGTTCGCGCCGGTGTGCTGCAGCTCCGGTGGCCGGTCGGCGGTCAGCAGCAGCAGCGGGACCGCGTCGAGGTCCGCCTCCACGACCGCGGGGTGCAGGTTGGCCACCGCGGTCCCGCTGGTCACGACCGCCGCGGCCGGGCGGCCACTCGCCCGGGCGAGCCCGATCGCGAGGAAGCCGGCCGAGCGCTCGTCGACCTCGACGTGGAGCCGGATGCGGGGGTCGTCGTGCAGGGCCATCGCCAACGCGGCGCTGCGCGAGCCGGGGGCGAGCACGGCATCGGTGATCCCGTTGCGCGCGAGCTCGTCGACCATGACGAGCGCCGCGGCGTGCGACGGGTTCGCGGCCTGCATACGGGGCTCCTCGTGGCGTTCGCCGGGTGGTCGTGCGGGGTGGTCGGTCAGTGGGGCAGGTGCGAGGCCGCGAGCCGGAGCCGCTCGAGCAGCTCCGCGTGCAGGTCGGGGGCCGGATCGGCGGAGGTGAGCAGCGCCGGGTCCGGGCCGACCGGACGCACCGACAGCGCTCCGGCCTCGGGAACGAGCGGCTGGTCGGTCACGTCCGCGGCGAGCAGCGTGGCGGTGCCGAGCCCGCAGGCGTGGTCGAGCGTGGGCAGCGCCGCGGCGAAGGCCAACCCGGTCGCGAGCCCCACGGAGGACTCGAGCGCCGAGGACACCACCGCGGGCAACCCGGCCGCGGCGACGACCTCCAGGCCCTGCCGGATCCCGCCGAGGGGCTGCACCTTGACCACGATCACGTCCGCGGCGTCCAGCCCGGCGATGCGCAGCGGATCCTCCGCGGTCCGCACGGACTCGTCGGCCGCCAGCGGGACCCGTACCCGGCGGCGCACCTCGCGGAGCTCGTCGAGTTCGCGGCAGGGCTGCTCGACGTACTCGAGCCCGCCGGCGGCGCGGTCGAGCCGCTCGATGGCCAGCACGGCGCTCTCCACGTCCCACGCCGCGTTCGCGTCCACCCGGACCCGACCCTGCCCGCCGAGCGCGTCCCGGACCGCCGCGACCCGCTCGACGTCCTGGGCGAGGTCCTGCCCGGTCTCCGCGACCTTGACCTTGGCGGTGGCGCAGCCGCTGCCGCGCACCAGCCCGTACGCCGTGTCGGGGTCCACGGCCGGCACGGTGGTGTTGACCTCGACCACGTCGCGGCGGGTCGCAGGCGCGGGCACCGTCGCGGCCTCGATGGCGCAGGCCAGCCACCGGGCGGCGTAGGCGGGGCCGTACTCCGGGAACGGGGAGAACTCCCCCCACCCGGCCGGGCCACGCAGCAGCACCCCGCTGCGCGCGGTCACCCCCCGGAAGCGACGGCGCATCGGCAGCGTGAAGGGGCGCACCTCGGTCACCGCGTCGAGGTTCATGCCAGCGCCAACCCGGCGGCGAGCAGGACCGCGAGCACGAGCTGGAAGCGGCCGGTCGACTCGAGCGCCGCGACCAGCTCGCGTCCGAGCGGCGCGGAGCCGACCACGAGCATGGGACGGCGCGCGAACGGCACGGCGATCAGCGCCGCGAGCGGCAGCGGCGACGCGGCCACGAGCGCGAGCGGCAGGGCCATCGCGATCGAGCCGATGATCAGGGCCTGGAACAGCCCGCGGGTGCGCGCCTCGCCGAGGCGGACCGCCAGGGTCCGCTTGCCCGCGACCTCGTCGGTGGGGATGTCGCGCAGGTTGTTGACCACGAGCAGGGCGACGGCGACCGCACCCACGGGCACGCTGGCGAGCACCGCGAGCGTGGTGAGGCGTCCGTCCTGCACGTAGGCGGACCCGGCGGTCGCGACCAGCCCGAAGAAGATGAACACGCTGATCTCGCCGAGCCCCCGCGACGCGTAGGGCTTCGACCCGCCGGAGTACCCCAGCGTGGCGAGCATCGCGAGGGCGCCCACGGCCAGCAGCTCCCAGCCGACCCGGGCGGCCAGCACCAGCCCGGCCACGGCCGCGACGCCGAGCGCGACGAGCATCGCGCGCTTCATCGCGGTGGGTGCGATGAGCCCGCTGGCCACGGCCCGCCGCGGTCCGGTCCGCGCCTCGGTGTCGACGCCGGCGATGCCGTCGAACAGGTCGTTGGCGTAGTTCACGGCGACCTGCAGCGCCAGCGCGACGAGCAGGGCCAGCAGCG
>JAFIEQ010000027.1 GCA_020832455.1 Nitriliruptoraceae bacterium | reverse complement strand
GGCCCGTGCCAGCGCGCGACGTTCCCGGGGCGTGAGGTCCCGGCGCCGGCGTCGCGGCGCGGGGTCGTCCTGCCCCTCATCCATGGGTCGCTCCGTAGAGCTGGTTGGCCCGAACGTAGGCATCGACGGCTGGCGGGACCAGGTACCTCGTCGCCCGTCCCGCGGCGAACCGCTCGCGCAGCTCCGTCGAAGACACCTCCAGCTGCGGGATCCGCAGGTGCACGACCCGGTCCGGCAGGCGTTCCTCGGGCGGTGGCGGGCTGTCGGGCCGCGTGACGATCACGAAGGTCGCGTGCGAGAACGCCTCCTCGACGCGCTTCCAGTCCGCGAGCCCGTGCGCGGCGTCCTCGCCGAGGACGAACCACAGGTCCACATCGGGCTCGTCCCGACGCAGCTGCGCGAGGGTGTCCGCCGTGTAGGTCGGCCCGCCGCGGCGGACCTCGCGGTCGTCGACGGTGAGGAACGGGTCGTCGGCGACCGCGGCCTGGGCCATGGCGAGCCGGTCCTGGGGCGAGGACGTGGAACCCTTCATCCACGGGTCGCCGGCGACCAGCAGCCGGAGCTCGTCGAGCTGGAGTTCCACGCGGGCACACTCGGCGACCACGAGGTGGCCGAGGTGGGGCGGATCGAAGGTGCCCCCGAGGAGGCCGACGCGGCGTCGCATGACCGGGGAGGCTACCCCTGCGTGAGCTGTGCGGTGCCCGCGCCGCGGTCCTCACGAGCGCGCGCGGCCCAGGGGTGCGTGGCGCCCGGCCACCCACGGCGCCGACGTAGCGTCCCGACACCGACCGACCCGTGGCGGGGGCCCCGCCCCCCCCCCCCCCGGGGGGCCCCCCCCCGGGGCCGGGGGGGGGGCGGGGGGGCCCCCGGGGGGGGGGGCGCGCCCCGCCCGGGTGCTGGGGGGGGGGGCCCCCCCCCCCCCCGGCCCCGGCGGTGGCGCCCCCCCCCCCCCCCCCCGGGGGGGGGCCCCCGCCCCCCCCCCGACGCGTGGCACGACCGAGCGGTGCCGAGGTGTCAGAGGAGCTGACCGCGATGGCGGAGACGATCGTGACCCTGGTGCTGGTCGGCGGGCTCGTCGTCGTCATCGCGACCGTCATCCGCCGCCACCTGGCCCAGCAGGCGGAGCGCCACGGCCAGGCGCTCGACGTGCTCGTGCGCGACCACCCGGGCTGGACCGGCACGCCTGGTGCGCTCGGGCCGCAGCTCACCGGGCTGTCCGGACGGCTGTGGTCCTGCCCGGCGGGTGCGCGCCGCGTCTGGTTGGACCACGCGATCAGCGGCCCCATCGGCAGCGCACCAGCCGCCGCGACACCCGACCGGGGTGGACCGACGGTCGACCCTTCGAGCGAGGTCCTGCTCGCCCGTTGGGCCTGCGAGCAGCGGATGCGCGAGAACAACCGCGACGTCTACGCCACCGTGCACGTGCCGTTGCTGGCCGCCCGACCGCTCGTCGAGGGCCGAGCGCTCGACCCGACGCTGCGCATCGACATCCGCCCACCCACCGTCGGCGCGTACGTCACGCGGCGTCGACCGGGCACGGCCGTGGAGTCCGACGCCTTCAACCGCAGCTTCACCGTCGACGACGACGATCCCCGCACGAGCATCCTGCTGCTCGACCCCGGGCTGCAGCAGCTCCTGCTCGAGCGGTTCTTCCGACGCTCGGTCGCGGTCGCCGACGGGCTGATCGTGGTGAACGGCCCGACGCCCGCCCGGGATCCCCGGTTCCCCGGCGACCTCGGCTCCTACCCCGGGCTGCTGGCCGACCTCCAGGTGCTGCTGGCGACGATCCCCCCGGCGTTCTGGCGCGCGGCGACCCAGCAGCGCGACCCGTCGGCACGCACGAACGCCCCACCACCTCCCGGCGCACCCTCGTCGCCCGCCGCACCCCCGCCGCCCCCATCCACCCCGCCACCCCCAGCTGCCGCCGCGCCCCCGCCACCACCGCCCGACGCGACGTCCACCGGTGGTGAGCGGTAGCGTGCCGCGCGGTCGCCGCGCACCCGGCCGGCTGACCATCGCCTGGACCTGGACGCGAGGGAGCGACGCACCGTGGCTGACGAACCGACCAAGATCCTGCTCGACGAGTCCGAGCTTCCCACCCACTGGTACAACGTCGTCGCCGACCTCCCGGCGCCGCCGCCACCGCCGCTGCACCCGGGCACGCACGAGCCGATCGGTCCGGACGCGCTCGCCCCGCTGTTCCCGATGTCGCTGATCGAGCAGGAGGTCTCGGGCGAGCGCTACATCGAGATCCCCGAGGCCGTCCGCGAGGTCTACAAGCTGTGGCGTCCCTCGCCGCTGTACCGCGCCCGACGGCTCGAACAGCTGCTGGACACGCCGGCCCGCATCTACTTCAAGTACGAGGGGGTCTCCCCCGCGGGCTCGCACAAGCCCAACACCGCCGTACCCCAGGCCTACTACAACGCCGAGGCAGGGGTCACCAAGCTCACCACGGAGACGGGCGCGGGCCAGTGGGGCTCGGCGCTCGCGTTCGCCTGTGCGCAGTACGGCATCGACCTGGAGGTCTGGCAGGTCGCCGCGTCGTTCGCGCAGAAGCCCTACCGCGCCTCGATGATGCGGACCTGGGGCGCGCGGGTGCACGCCTCCCCTTCGGAGCTGACCGAGGCCGGGCGCGCCATCCTGGCGCAGGACCCGGACTCGCCGGGCTCGCTGGGGATCGCGATCTCCGAGGCGGTCGAGGCCGCGATGGCCGACGAGGCCACCAAGTACGCGCTGGGCAGCGTGCTCAACCACGTGCTGCTGCACCAGACGGTGATCGGCGAGGAGGCGCTCAAGCAGCTGGCGAAGGTCGGTGAGCAGCCCGACCTCATCGTCGGCTGCACCGGGGGTGGGTCGAACTTCGCGGGGCTGTTCTTCCCGTTCCTGCGCGAGAAGCTCGCGGGCAACATGGATCCGCACATCCTCGCCGTCGAACCGGCCGCGTGCCCGTCGCTGACCAAGGGCGAGTACCGCTACGACTTCGGTGACGTGGCCGGCATGACGCCGCTCATGAAGATGCACACCCTCGGCCACGACTTCATCCCGGACCCGATCCACGCCGGGGGACTGCGCTACCACGGCATGTCGCCGCTGATCAGCCACATGTACGAGCTCGACCTGTTCGAGGCCGAGGCGATCGACCAGATGACCTCCTTCGAGGCGGGGGTCACCTTCGCACGCACGCAGGGCATCGTGCCCGCACCGGAGCCGACCGTCGCGCTCGCCGCGGCGATCCGGGAGGCGCAGGCGTGCAAGGAGACCGGCGAGGAGAAGGTGATCCTGACCGCGCTGTGCGGCCACGGCCACTTCGACATGGCCGCCTACGACGCCTACTTCGCCGGCGAGCTGCGCGACTACGACTACCCGGAGGCCAAGGTCGCCGAGGCCATGGCACGGGTGCCGGTGATCGCGGGCTGACCATGGCCACGGGGGCGCACATGCGACGCATCGGTCTGATCGGTGGGATGAGCTGGGAGTCCTCGGCGAGCTACTACGCGGCGATCAACCGCGGCGTCGCGGCCGCGCTCGGCGGGCACCACAGCGCCGATCTGGTGCTGGTCAGCGTCGACTTCGCGGCCATCGAGGCGATGCAGCGTGCCGGCGATTGGGAGGCCGCCGGTGCGCTGCTCGCCGACGCCGCCCGACGGGTGGAGGCCGCCGGCGCCGACGCCATCGTGCTGTGCACCAACACCATGCACGAGGTCGCCGAGGCCATCACCGCGGCGAGCACGCTGCCCCTGCTACACATCGTCGATGCCACCGGCGCGGCACTGGTCGCGGACGGGCGCCGACGGGTCGGGCTGCTCGGCACGGCCTTCACCATGGAGCGGCCCACCGTGCGTGCGCGACTGACCGCCGCGTTCGGCCTCGAGGTGCTCGTCCCCCCACCCGATGATCGCGCCGAGGTGCACCGCATCATCTACGACGAGCTCGTCCACGGCCGGATCCACGACGCCAGCCGCACCTGCTACCTCGGCGTCATCGACCGGCTCGTCGCCGAGCAGCAGGTGGACGCGGTCGTGCTCGGCTGCACGGAGATCGGGCTGCTGGTGGATGCGTTCCACACCGCCGTACCGCTCTACGACACCACCACGATCCACGCCGAGGCCGCCGTCGCGTTCGCGCTCGAGGCGCCGTGACCGTGCCGGCCCCGGTCAGGTCGGATCGGCGTAGCGGAACCCCATCTGGCGCCGGACCTGGTCGGGCAACGGCGGCAGCTCGCGACGAGGCAGGTGGAAGGTGGCGAGGTCGAACAGGTCGGTGAAGACCGCGTGCTTGCGCGCGGCCGCCTGCAGGTAGGCGTGTCCGGAGGTACCGCCGGTACCGATCCGGCCACCGATGGAGCGGTGCACGAGCTGTGCGTGGGCGTTGCGGAACGCGGTGAACCCCTCGTCGAGGTCGATCAGCGCCGTCAGGACCCGGAACGGCAGGTGCAACGCCGGCTGGTCGCGGTAGAGGCTGATGAGCAGGGCCGCCAGGAACGACCCGTGGGACAGCCGTCGGTGCCCGTCGGCCCGCAGCTGCTCCCAGGCATCGGCGTCGAACAGCGGCGCGAAGGTCTCCCGTGTGGCCTCGAAGCTGCGCAGCTGCCGGTCGCGCACGACCTCGTCGACGCTCGGGTTGGTCTCGATGAGGTGCCGGTCCCGTTCCAGCATGACCTCGACCGCCGCCCGGTAGGCCTCCCAGAAGTCGAAGTCGCCGAAGCGCAGGAACGGGGTACGCGACAGCCAGGCGTCCAACGCCCCCAGCAGGGTCGGCTCCGACTCCGAGGCCTCCAGGCGCGCCGCGTGCTCCCGGCTGAGTCGCGAGGTGTAGTCGGCACCGTTGATCTTCAGCCGGTCCGCGGTGGGCAGGCCGAGCCGGTTCTCGATCAGGCGCCACTGCACCGACTGGAACCCGCTGGCCGGGATCAGCTCGTCGCGGAACTCGAGGAAGTCCAGCGGGGTCATGGTCGCGAGCACGTCGAACTGCTGGACCAGCAGCGGCTGGATCGCGACGATCCGTTCGAGGTAGCGGACGACCTCGCCCATGGCGGTCTCCGGAACCGGATCGCGCCCGAGCAGGTCGATCGCCGCCTCGAGCTCCCACAGGATCTGCTTGAACCACAGCTCGAAGCCCTGGTGGGTGATGATGAACAGCAGCTCGTCGTGGGCGGGGGTCCGCCCGTCCGAGGCGGTGGCCGGCCGTTGCGCGTCCAGCAGCGCGTCGAGGCCGAGGTACTCCCAGTAGTAGCGGGGGGAGGACGCGCTCAACGTTGGACCTTCGTTCGAGTGGCGGACGCTACTCGACGCTAACGCTCCGCGACCGGCCGCGTGGTCGCCCACGGGTGACCCGATGCGACCGCCCTGATCCGGCCGACCCGGCGGCCCGGCGAACTGACGGGGCCTGGGGGGCCGGCGGGGCCGGCGGACGATGTCACACCCCCCTGGTTGGGTACGACCATGCTCGCCTCCACCGCCACCCCGGATCTGCCGACCCGCTGCACGCGCGGGGCCGGCGGGCGGGCGCGTCATCCACTGGCGGACACCGCCTGGCACCTCCCGGGCGTCGGATCGACCCGTGACCTGGCTGCGGAGCGACGCGGGACCTACGACGCGCGCCCGCCTGACGGCCTCGTCCCGCCCCGTCCCCCACATCCCGCCGGTGACGTCGACGGCGCGACCGTGCCCCCGACCGACGACGAGGACGGAACGACGCCGCCTCCGACCACGGACGGGTCGACGGCGATCCCGCGGCCCTCCGCGGGCGTCGCCGCCATCCACCGACCTGGACACCGCACCGGGACGGGTGGTGGACCGGCGCGGCGCCTGGCTCGGCAGGTCATGCACCAGGGTCGGTCACCGGGTCGTCACGGGACGCTCGCGGAGACCACGCCCATCCTCCAGGAGCTCCCGGCGCTCGCCGGGCTGCTGGACGACCTCGCGGCGGCCGACCTGGCCATCGCCCGCGCGGTGACCGCGATCACCCAGCTCCGCCGCGCCGACGCTGCAGCCGCCCTGACCGGTGTCGACCTGACCGGCTGGATCCAGCTCGTCGCACGGCGCACCCGCACCGACACCCGCATGCTGCTGACCGCCGCCGACCAGCTCGAGCGCGTCCCCTGCCTGCGCAACGCCTTCGCCGCCGGCGCGGTGTCGTGGGCCCAGGTCCGCGTGGTCGTGCTGGAGCTGCGCACGTTGCCCCGCACGCTCGATGACCGGATCGACGACGCGGTCGCCGAGGCGCTGGACGGCGCCGCCGGTGCCCAGCCCGATGACATCACCCGCACGATCCGCTGGGCGCTGCAGGACGTCGCTCGGCGAGCGGCCGTCCACTCGGATCCCAGCGAGGACGCGCCGGAGCCGTTCGTGGCCCGGCCGCCCCGACTCGACGGCACCGGCGGACGCCTCTTCGCGGAACTCGATGCGGTCACGTTCGCGCTGGCCGATGCGGCCCTCAGCCAGGGGCTGATCGAACCGGCGCCCCGGAGCAGGAGCGACCGGAGCAGGAGCGACCGGAGCGGGGGCAGCCTGCTCGGCGACCGGGACGACGCCGCGGTCGCGACCGCCGCCCAACGTCGCGGCCGGCACCGGCTCCAGCGGCTGCGCGAGGTGCTCGAACACGGCCTGGCCGCATCCGGCGGTCGCCGCGACGTGGACCGTGGCGGCAACGCGCCCGGCGGGGACCGTGGCGGGCCGCAACCGCACGACGGTCGGGCCACCGCCCGTCCCGTCCTGCTGCTCCGGGCTGATCTCGCCACCCTGCTGGACCGCGATCAGGTCCCGGGGACCCTCTTGACGTCCCTGCTCGGCGGACACGTGCGTCTGAGCGCCGCGGCGACGCGTGCACTGCTCGATGCGCGGGGTGCGGACCTGCGCACCGTGATCCTCGACGATCATGGACGCGTGGTTGGCGTCGGACGTCGGCGACGACGCCCGCCCGGGTGGCTCCGGGACGCGACGCTCGCGTTGCACGACACCTGCAGCGCGCCGGGCTGCCTCGCGCCGGCCCGCACCTGTGACCTCGACCACGCCCGCCCCTGGACCCCGATACGGGACGGCCCCGCATCCGGGACCGACGTCGACGAGTTGGCCCCGCTGTGCCGGGCCGACAACCTCGACAAGGAACGTGCCGGGTGGGCGGTCACGCAGACGGCCGACGGCGTGCGCCGATGGCACCACCCACGCAGCGGGCTGCAGACCCGCACCCTGCCGGCGACCTGGCGACCGCCACCCAACTGAGTCGGTCGTGCCGGCAGGTCGGTGATCAAGACGGCCCGTGTGACGGCGGTCGGAGCGCCGTGGGGTCGTGCGGGTCGAGCCGTGCGAGGGCGTCGAGCTCCGCCAGGCCCCGGGCGGCAGCGCGCGCGGCGCGGCGAGCACTGGCGCGACGCTGCTCGGCGTCCGAGCCGTGCGGACCGACCGGGTCGACGGGCGCGGTCCCCGGGCTCCAACGCCACGTGGCAGCCGGTGCCGGCTGCTGGGGACGCCCGCTCGGTGGCATGGTCACCGGTGGTGCGGAAACCCTCGGCATGCTCATCGGCGTCCGGCCGGGGACCTGCAGGGCATGCAGGGATCGTTCGGCGGCCCGGAAGCTCACGGTCCGCGGCCGTCGGGCGCGTCGGGCACGCCCCTCACGAGCTGCCAGGAGCACCCCGACCCAGGGCGCCGCCCACCACCTCGGCAGCGGCCGGGGCCAGGGTCCAGCGACCGCGCGCTCCCGTCCGACCGCCCGGGCCGCCCCGACGAGGTCCGCGCAGCGTCCGGCACGGATGGCGCGCACGGTGCGGCGGACCGCCCGAGCCGCCCGCCAGGCAGCACCTGCCGCACCCAGCCCGGCGAGCACCGCGAGCACCGCGAGACGTGGGTCGATCGGCCACAGCTCCAGGGCCCCGCGGGCCGTACCCAGGAGCACGCCGAGGAACGCGAAACGGATCCACAGCTCGTGCAGGACCGCCGCGCGCCGCAGTTGCGGCCACGTCGCATCGACCACCGCGCTCGCCCAGCACTCGAGGTCGGACGAGGTCTCGGCGGTCCGGCTCGGACCATCACGTTCCATGCCCGACCCATCGGCCGTCGACGGCACCGCTTGAGCACCCGCCGCGACGCGGCGATGCGCTCGACCCGAGCCGCGTGCTCCCGCCGCCACGCGGCGATGCGCTCGACCCGAGCCGCGTGCTCCCGCCGCTACGCGGCGATGCGCTCGACGAACCTGGCGAGTTGCTTGAGGTTGCGCACCTCGACCATCTCGGCGACGTAGCGGCCGTAGCTGCCCGCGATGGAGTCCCCGGTGTCCCAGAACTGGATCGGCTCCGGGTTCAGCCAGTAGACGTGCCGGGCCCGGCGCTCGAGGTCCTGCAGCACCCACGAGTTCGCCTGGCGGTAGTTGTTCCGGGCGTCGCCGAGGATCAACACGGTCGAGCGCGGGGTGATGTCCGCGGCGTGCTCCGCGTGGAACCGCTCGAACGAGTGGCCGTAATCGGAGTGCCCGTCGAGCCATACCAGGTCCGCCTCGGACATCATCCGCTTCATCGCGTCGCCCGCATCGGAGGCATCGAACAGCGCCGTGACCTCGTCGAGCGTGTCGATGAAGGCGAACGAGCGGACCTTGGAGAACTGCTCCTGCAGCGCGTGGACCAGCATGAGCGTGAACCGGGCGAACGAGGCGACCGAGCCGGAGACGTCACAGATGACGAACAGCTCCGGCTTGTGGGGCCGGCGTGGCTTGAAGGTCGGCTCGAAGGGCACACCCCCGGTCGACAACGACCGACGCACGGTCCGGCGCACGTCCAGGCGACCGTCCTTGCCGTGGCGCCGCTTCACCGCGACCCGCGTGGCGAGCTTGCGCGCGAGCGGCCGGATCTGGGCGCGTAACTGGGCCTGGTCCTCCGCGCTCAGGTGGAAGAAGTCCAGTTCCTCGACCGGCGGGCGAGTCATGCGGTCCGCGACCCGGTCGATGCCGCGCTGCGCGGCGGCGCGGCGGCGGATCTCCGCCTCGACCTCCTGCTGGAACGCGCGCAACCGGGCCTCGAACTCGTCGCGCAGGAGCCGCTGCTCGAACGCACCGAGCTCGTTGTCACCGGTGTCCTGCGCCCGACCCATCAGGTCCGCGAGCAGCTGCTGCAGATCGACCGCGCGGAAGACCTTGTACTGGAAGTAGGAGGTCCCGCCGTCACGGCCCTCGACCCGGCCGAACTGCTCGACCGCCATGCGGGCCATCTGCCGGATCGACTCGTCGCCGCCCTGCATGAGCGCGTCGAGCAGGTCCTTGAGGTAGTCGTCGGGGTCCTGCGGCTCCTGGGGCTGGTCGGTGACCGGCGGGGTGTCGTCCGCCGGGGCCAGGCGCGCGGGGAAGTACAGCTCGAACAGCTCGTCGAAGGCCCGGCGGTGGGTCTGCGAGGTGACCGTGACGGCCGCGAGCGCCTCGCGCAGCTGACCGCGGTCCATGAGGTCGAGGTGCGGCAGGGTCCGCACCGCGTCGATGGACTCCGACTGCGTCGCGCCGACCCCGGCGCGGCGCAGGGCCGCGGTGAAGTCGAGCACGCGCTGGAGCACCCCGTTGAGCGGCGGCGTCACGCCGTCGCGGACCGGGCTCCGCTGGTCAGGCACACCGAGCTCCCACGATGAGGTCCCCCGACGGTACCGGCCGTGCCGCGGACGCTCCGGACGCTCCGGTCGCGTCACCCGGCCCGCCGACCGCGTACCACGTCGTCACTCGAGCGCGAACCCGACGGCCAACCCGCGGCCGGCGCCGCCCGGACCGGCACCGTCGGCCGGTCCGGCGAACAGCACCACGAGCCGGTCCCCGTCCACGACCACATCGCGCGCCCGCAGCGGGCCCGACAACGCCTCGCCCGTGGCCTGCTGCTGGGCCCGGGCTCCCGGGCCCGTGGAGACGAACAGCACCTCGCCGACGACCGCGACCCGACCCGGCGCGCCCGTCCCGTCCTGATCGCCACCGCGGGGGTGCGCGACCGCCGCCCGATCGCCCTCGGACGCGGTGGCCAGGAGCACGACCGGGCCCTCGTCGGGGTCGACGGAGGCGAACTCGACCTGGCCACCGTCGTCGGTCACGAGCCAGGCGCGATCGCGCTCGTCGGCATCGATGGTGGCCGCCAGCACGCGCCTGCCGTCCGCCAAGGGCGTCGCCCACGTCGCCGCACCCGCCGCCAGGTCCAGCGCCACCACCGCGCCCGGGCCGACCGACGGACCGAGCTCGTCGGTCCCTGCCTGAGCGACAGCCCCGGCGTCGCGGGCGGCGGTGATCGCCACCAGCGCTCGTTCGCCGTCCAGCGCCAGCAGTTCGAGCCGCTGCGGGGCTGCCTCGTCCAGGACCTCGATCGCCGCACCGCCGCCCGCCGTCGGCACCTCGTCGAAGGCATCCCGCCCGAGCGTGCGCGGGGTACCGGGATCGTCCCGCCCGACCGCGGTCACCACGGGGGTGTCCTCGACCGGGCTCGTGCGCCGGACCAGGACGGCCAACTCCTCGCCCAGCAGGGCATCGATCCGTTCGCCGGTGACCCCGGGTGGGGCGACACCGACGTCCACCCGGGCGAACCACACCCGTCCCTCGCGAGGATCGCGCAGCTCCATCTCCGCGTCGTCCCCGTCCTCACCGGCCCGGAAGAGCAGCAGCTGTCCGCCGGCGGCGTCCAGCTCGAACGCCAGCGGCGTGCCGACCGTGGCCGTGTCGACGCAGCCGATGGCCGTCAGTGGCGACGACGGACGCGCATCGATCCCCGTGAAGGCATCGACCTGTCCGGTGAGGTCGTTGACCCGGGCGAGCGAGACCAAGGTGTCACCGCTGCCGTCCACGATCCCGGACCCGACGTCGACCGTGGCCAGCACCTCGGTCAGATCGCGATCGACCAGCGAGGTCTGGGGGCCCACCGCCGCGAACCCGTCGTCGGTCGGTACCAGCGAGGTTGCCCCATCGACCACCGCCGCCCCGGTGGTCGGCCCGAGCACGTCGGTCAAGCCCTCGAGCTGCGCCACGATCGCGGCCACCAGCGCGCCATCGGCGTCCGGGAAGGCCGCCTGTACGACCCGTTCGACCTCCGCGTCGGCGACCCCGCGGGCCACGGGCGTGGGTTCGATGTCGTCGCACGCGGAGCCGGTGAACAGCGCGGCGCTGACGACCCCGGTCGCGACCAGCCCGATCATCGCGAGCACGGCGATGAACAGCGTGCGTCGATCGGCCGCCATCGGATCGTCGGCCGGACGGGAGCGCCCGGGCATGGTCAGTTCATCTCCGGCGACGGCGGCAGGCGCAGGTGCCCGGTCGCCTTGTCCACGTCCTGCTGGTACTTGAGCAGCACGTTCATCGTGCTCTTGGCGACCTGCTCGTCCACGTGCTCGAACCCGAGCGCCAGCAACGTGCGGGTCCAGTCCAGCGTCTCGGAGATCGAGGGCGGCTTCTTGAGCTCCAGCTGCCGCAGCGACCGCACGATGCGGACCAACTGCTCGGCGAGCTGCTCCGGGGCCTCCGGCACGCGGGAGAGCACGATCTCCTTCTCCCGCTCCACCGACGGGTAGTCGAGGTAGAGGTACAGACAGCGCCGCTTGAGCGCCTCGGAGAGCTCCCGGGTGTTGTTGGAGGTCAGCACCACGATCGGGTGGTGCGTGCCGGTGACGGTGCCGAGCTCCGGGATCGTGACCTGGAAGTCCGACAGGATCTCCAGCAGCAGCGCCTCGAACTCGAAATCGACCTTGTCCACCTCGTCGACGAGCAGGACCGTCTGCCGGGGGTTGCGCAGCGCCTTGAGCAGCGGCCGCTCCAGCAGGTAGTCCTCACCGAACAGGTCGTCCTCGACCTCGTCCCAGGCCTCGCCGCCCGCCACGTCCCCGCCGCGGGCGTGGGTGATGCGCAGCAGTTGCTTCTTGTAGTTCCACTCGTAGAGCGCCTTGGCCTCGTCGAGGCCCTCGTAGCACTGCAGCCGGACCAGGTCGGCGTCGCGCGCCGTCGCGATGGCCTTGGCGAGCTCCGTCTTGCCGACGCCCGCCGGACCCTCGACCAGGATCGGCTTGCGCAACCGCTCCGCGAGGTAGACCACGGTCTCGATCGCCTCGTCGGGGAGGTACCCAGCCGCGGTCAGTCGGTCACGGACGTCGGTGACGCCGCTGAACTCGCTCGACACGGATGCGCTCCTGATCCCGTCCCGGCACGGACGGCCGCGGGTCCGTCGAGGCTACGGCAGCGCTCGCCCGGCCGACCACTCGGGGGCATCGGCACGCGCGTCAGCGCTCCGCGGCGTCGAGGTGGTCCGTGATCACGCGGGCGACGGGCGCGATGAGGGGCGCCGGCAGATCGTGCCCCATCCCCTCGACGACCTCCAGACGTGCGCCCGGGATCGCCGCCGCGGTCGCCCGGCCTCCGGAGACCGCGACGAGCGTGTCCCGATCGCCGTGCACCACCAGGGTCGGTGCGGTGATCGTGCCCAGCAGCGGGGTGCGGTCCGGCTCCGCCAGGATCGCCAGCAGCTGTCGGGTGGTCCCCGCCGGCCGGTAGGCGCGGTCGTAGGCGGCCTCGAGCCGCGCCCGCACCGCGTCCTCGTCGATCAGCCCGGGACTGCCGGTGATGCGGTTGCGCTCGAGCGAGGCGGCGATCACCGCCTCGCGGGTCGGCGGGGTGGGGCGGGCGATCGCCTCCATCGCCGCCTCGGAGGGCTGGCCGACGTCCGCGGCACCGGTGGTCGACTGCATGCTCGTCAGACTGACCACCCGCTCCGGCGCCTCGGCCGCGAGGCGCTGCGCGATCATCCCGCCCATCGACCGCCCGAGCACGTGCGCCGCGTCGAGACCGAGGTGGTCGAGGACCGCGAGCGCGTCGTCCCGCAGATCGGACAGGGTGTAGGCCACCTCGAAGGGTTCCCCGTCGCGCCAGCGCTCGAGGTCGCGCTCGTCACCCGGGCGCTCGTCACACCCCTCGGAGAGCCCGGCGTCCCGGTTGTCGAAGGTGATCACCTCGCGGCCGCTGGCGAGCAGGGCGTCGACCAGCCCCGGCGGCCAGTCCGTGCGCTGCGCTCCGAGTCCCGACACGAGCAGGACCGGGGTACCGACCACCGGTCGTGGTGGCCGCCGGACCTCGACGTCCAGGGTCACCTCGCCGGTGTCGACACGGTGGTGGCCACGGCGCGTCGGCCCGGGCACCTCGCGACGGGTTGGGGCACCACGGTCGCCAGCGACCGGATCGGTCACCGGTCGCCGGTGCGGGAACGTCCCGAGCTGCGCGATGTCGTACCCGCCCGGGTAGCTCGGACGGGGCCGCTCGGTCAGGCGCACCGGCCGCCGGCGCGGCGGGACGAACCAGGCCAGCACGCGCGCCCGCAGCCGCAGCGCCGCCGGGACCACCACCCGCAGCCATCGTGGCGGTGCCGGGTAGCCGAGCGCCGCGACCAGCGGGGGCTCGAGCAGCGCGAGGACGGCCCGCTGGGCCAGGGGCCGAAGCGGCGCGGGGATCCGCAGCACCTCGGCGAGGTACATCCGCATCGTCGCGTCGGCGACCCGGTGGTTGTCCGGATGGAAGACGAACGACCGTGCCTCGAAGTCACGGCTGAACGCCACCAGCGTCCGGCGGTCCTCCGGCAGGTCGGTGACCCCCATCCGTTGCCCGACCGCACGCCAGAACCGCCAGGCGGCCTCGCGTTCGGCGTCGGTCAGCGGCCGCCAGCCGAACCGGGCGATCCAGTCGTCGGGCTGGACGACGAAGGTCGACAGCACGTAGCGCATGTCGTCGGGGTCCAGGTCGTAGGCGGCGTGCATCCGGTTCACCCGGCGCAGCGCGGCGCGGCCCCGCTCGGTCGCGACCCCGTGTTCCTGGACCTCGGCGAGCAGCAGTTCCGTGTCGTCGTAGCGCCGACGCGGCTCGTCGCGGAAGGCGCGTGACGACGCGAGCACGGTGCTGATCGAGGGCACGGCGAAGGTCCGGAACAGCGCCAGGCTCAGCGCGGTCTCCGTGTCCCAGGGGAACTCCCACTGGGCCGTGACGCGCGCGATCCGCTCGTGGTCCTGGACCGGGTCCGACCCCGCGAGCTCGGCGAGGTGACCCGGGCGGCGCTGCCGGGACCGGGCGTGCAACCCCGCGAGCACCCCCGCGGTCGCCGCCAAGGCGATGCGTCCGGCTCGTCTCACCCGTCGGCGCCCGCCGGTTCGGCGCTCGCCGGATCGGCGCCCGCCGGATCGGCGCCCGCCGGATCGGTGCCCGCCGGGGTGACCGCGCGCAACAGCCCGTCGAGCACGAGTTCGGCGGTCGGCAGGTTGGTCGCCAGCGGGACGTCGTGGATGTCGCACAGCTTGAGCAGCGCCTGGATGTCGGGTTCGTGCGGGTGGGCGGTCATCGGGTCGCGCAGGAACAGCACCGCGACGACGCCACCGTCGAGCAGGCGGGCACCGATCTGCACGTCCCCACCCACAGGGCCGGAGCGGACCCGCTCGACGGCGAGCCCGGTCGCATCGGCCAGGCGCCCACCGGTGGTCCCGGTCGCGAGCAGGTCGAAGTGCGCGAGGTCGGCCCGCCGGCGGGTGGCGAACGCGACGAGGTCGTCCTTGCGCGCATCATGGGCGATCAGCGCGAGCACCCCACGTCGTGCGCCCGTGCCCGCGGCGCCGGCCGTCCCGCTGCCTGTCACGTCGGTCTCCTCGCGATCGGTGCGACCCGGCCCGGTGGGCCTCGGCGCGCACCCGCGGGCGCACGGCGCGGTCCGCCGCCGACCGTAGCCACCGACTCCCGGCCACGCCCCGTCCCCGCGGTCGCGACTACGGTCGCGGGCAGTTGCGAGGGCACACGAGTGGAGCCGACCATGCAGGCCATCCGGATCACCGACACCGGCGGACCCGAGGTCCTGGGCCTCGTCGACGTCGATGTCCCGACGCCCGGTCCCGACGAGGTGCTGGTCGAGGTCGCCGCGGCCGGGGTGAACTTCATCGACACCTACCAGCGCTCGGGCGTCTACCCGATGACGCTGCCGACCGGGCTCGGACTCGAGGGCGCCGGCACGGTGGTCGCGGTCGGGGACGACGTCGACACACGGGCGGTCGGTGACCGGGTCGCCTGGACCGACGCGCTGGGGTCCTACGGCGCGCAGCACGTGGTCCGCGCGGCACGGACCGTGAGGGTCCCCGACGGCGTCGAGCTCGACATCGCAGCCGCCTCCATGCTGCAGGGCTGCACCGCCCACTACCTCGCCACCTCGACCCACGCGCTGCGCGAGGACGACACCGCCCTGGTCTACGCCCCGGCGGGCGGAGTCGGACGGATCCTCATCCAGCTCGCCGTCAAGCGCGGCGCGCGGGTCATCGCGGTGACCTCGACCGAGGACAAGGCGGCGATCGCCGCGGGCCTGGGCGCGGACGCGGTGATCGACTACACCCGGGAGGACATCGCCCAGCGCGCCCGGGAGCTCACCGACGACCGTGGCGTCGACGTGGTCTACGACTCGGTCGGCAAGGCGACGTTCGACGCCTCCATCGACAGTCTGCGCCCCCGCGGCCTGATGGTCCTCTACGGCGGCGCGTCCGGCCAGGTCCCCCCGGTCGACCTGCAACTGTTGAACCGGAAGGGCTCGCTGTTCGCCACGCGACCGAACCTCGCCAACTACGTCGCCACGACCGACGAGTTGCAGTGGCGCGCCGGCGCCATCCTGGACCAGATCGCCACCGGTGGCCTCGAGCTCCACGTCCACGAGCGCTACCCACTGGCCGACGCCGGCCGGGCGCACGCCGACCTGGAGTCCGGCACCACCGCCGGCAAGCTGCTGCTGCTCCCCGAGCGGGACGCATGAGCGGCGAGGTCCCGCACACCGCGGCCATCGCCGCGGCGCAGGCCGTCGGTGTCGCCCACGAGGTCCGGGTGATCGAGCGTGCACGCAGCCTCGAGGAGGCAGCCGAACGGCTGGGTATCGCGCCGGATCACCTCCTCAAGACCATGGTGGTCCGCCGCGGCGAGGACGACTACCTGCTCGTCCTGGTCCCCGGCACCCGCCAGATCGACTGGCCCAAGCTGCGCGCCCACCTCGGCGTGTCCCGACTGTCGATGCCAGACGCCGAGGTGGCACAGGAGGTGACCGGCTACGAGCGCGGGACCATCACCCCGTTCGGTGCGTCGCGTCCGTGGCCGGTGCTCGCCGACGCCTCCATCCGCGGGGCGGGCACGGTCACCGTGGGCGGCGGCGCGCACGGGGTGGCGCTCCGGCTCGACGCCGACGCGCTGCTCGAGGCGGTCGACGCGGAGCTCGTCGACTGCACCTGACCCGATCGTCCCCTCCACCGACCATCCCCTCCCAGGAGCACCCATGCGCGCGATCCGCATCACCGAGTTCGGCGGCCCCGAGGTCCTCACCCTCGTCGAGGACGCCCCGGAACCCGAGGTGGGGCCCGGCACGCAGCTGCTCCACGTCACCCGGGCCGGGATCAACTACGCGGACACCCACCAGGCCGAGGACTCCTACCTCGCCCCGTCCACGCTGCCGCTGATCCCCGGCGCGGAGGCCGCGGGCACGCTGGAGGACGGACGCCGCGTCGTCGCCCTGGTCGGCGGCGGTGGGTACGCCGAGCGCGCCGCCGTCCCCGAGCCGCTGACCTTCGACCTCCCCGACGGGGTCGAGGACGGCCAGGCGCTCGCCCTGGTGCTGCAGGGCACCACCGCGTGGCACCTGCTGCACACCTCGGCCCAGCTGCGCACGGGCGAGTCGGTGGTCGTGCACGCCGCCGCCGGCGGGGTCGGCACCCTGGCCGTGCAGCTCGCGGTCCGCGCCGGTGCCGGGCGGGTGATCGCCGTGGCCTCCAGCGCCGAGAAGCGGCAGCTGGCCCTGGAGCTGGGTGCGGACGTGGCCGTGGACGCCGGGGAGGACGACCTCAAGGGCGCGCTCGAGGAGGCCAACGGCGGCAAGGTCGACGTGGTGCTGGAGATGGTCGGCGGTCGGACCACCGACCAGAGTCTGGCCGCGTTGGCCCCGTTCGGGCGGTTGGTCGTGTTCGGCATGGCCTCACGCGAGGCCCCCAGCCTCGTCGACCCGCGCCAGCTGATGGGGCGCTCCCGTGGGCTCATCGGCTTCTGGCTGGCTCACGCGATGAACGACCCGGCACGCCACCTCGCCGCGCCCATGCGCGAGCTGCTGGACCTGACGGCGCAGGGTGCACTGAAGCCCATCGTCGGGGGCACGTACGGGTTGTCCGAGGTGGCGCGTGCCCACGAGGACCTGCGGGCGCGACGGACCATCGGCAAGCTGCTGCTCGACCCGGCCGGCTGAGCGCGTCGGGGCACGCCGAGCTGAGCGACCTCTCAGCTGGCTCCCACCTGCGCCTCAGCTCGGTCCCGGACGCTGGCCGGAGTCGACCGACCGGGCGCCCGTCCCCTGCGTGGCTGCCCCGACCAGCAGGGATGGACCGATGGCGCACCTGACGACCTGGCGCACCAGCGGGATCGTGGCCGTCACGGCCGCCGTCGCCGCCGGCGCCTTCGGGCTCGGCTCGCTGGTGGCGAGCGGGACGGACGCACCGGCGCCGATCCAGATCACCACCGTGTCCGACGAGGTCGATCCGGCGCCCACGGTGATCGGCGACGACACGGCTGATCCCGACGCCTCGACGCCGTCCGTGGTGTCACCGGCGTCGGTGGTCTCCGTCGTCTCCGTGGTGTCACCGGTCTCCGTCGTCTCGGCCGCATCCGCACCGTCCCCGGTCTCCGTGGACTCCCCGGAGGACGTCGACCACTCCACGAGCACCACGTCGAGCGGGACCTCGAGCGCCGCGACCCCACGCGCTCCGCGCCCGGAGTCGGCCGACAGCCCCGCCTCGCCGGACTCACCCCCGTCGGTCGACTCACCCTCCTCCGTCGACAGCTGACGCACGCTCATCCGATCAGCACGCCGTCGCGCGACCGTCGGATCAGCACGCCGTCGCGCGGCCCATCGCGGCGGCGGCACGGTCGAGCCGGGCGTGGGTGCGCTCCTCCCAGTCGGGGTCCTGTGCCCGGTGCGGTCCGGTGGCCAGCGCGATCCACGCCCCGCTCAGCGCCCGACCGAGGTCAGCGGCGGGGACCATCGTCGCCGCCGTCTCCACGAGCGCCGCGGCGTAGTCGGCCGCGGCGTCCGCCCGCGGTGGGGCGATCTCCACGACGACCTCGACGTGGGCGATCAGGTTGGCCAGGTCCTGCACCATCCAGCCGAGGCCCGCGCCGTCGACGTCCAGTAGGCCCGTCACCGCCCCATCGGGGCCGAGCAGCAGCTGCGCGTCGTGCAGATCCCCGTGGACGGGGACGAGCGGACCGTCGAGGTCGACCGCCGCCGCGGCGAGCTCGGCGACCTGGCCCGCCCGGTCGGGCACGAGTCGGGCGAGACCGTCGACGTGCCGACGCACGTCCGCGAACGCCCGGGGGTCGCGGCGACTCGTCAGCCCGCTGGAGGCGAACCGCTGGAGCAGCTCGAGCAGGGCGGCCGGCTCGGGCAGGGGCCCACCCGCGAGCAGGGCGGCCCGGAGCGTCGGTCCGCCGAGCGCCTCGAGCACGACGATGCCCTGGCCCTCGGCGACCCCGTGGACCCGCGGGACCGGTACCACGGCACGCAGCGCCCGGTGCATGGCGGCGAGCTCCGGCGCCCGCTGACCGGCGAGGACCTTGAGGTAGACGACGCGCCCCTCCCCCTGCGGGCCATCGATCGTCACCTCGACGACGGCCCGGCGCGCCGGCCGGTAGGCGCGGGTGTGCAGCCGGACCGCACCCGCCGGCGTCCCGAGCGTGTCGAGCAACCCGCGGACACGACCGGGGTCGATCGCGGAGGGCAACCCGGGCAGGTAGGGATCGTGGGGGAAGCGCCACACGGCCAGATCCACCCCGTCCACGACGAGGACCAACGCGTCGTCCGGGTAGCCGCGACGATCGCGGTGCGCCACCAGCAAGACGTCGCGCTCCACGCCCCCGACGCGCACCGTCGCCTCGTGCACCTCCGCGTAGGACCGGCCCGGACGGTGGTGCACGCTGCGGCGTCGGTGCGTGAGGACCTCCACGCCAGCGGCACGTCCAGCCTGGCGCAGGACCGCCGTCGCGCCAGCCCCCGCCAGAGCGGCGACGGCCTCGAGTTCACCGGGGGGTACGGCAGGGGACAACGCATCACTCCACGGATCGCGGGCACGGACGGGATCGTCGGGTGGACGGCTGCGAGCACCCTGAGCGCCAGCTGAGGATGTTCTCATCCGTCGTGACGGCGGCGTGCCGGGTGCGCGACACTGCACCCATGAACATCCTCATCGTCGAAGACGAAGCCCGCATCGCGTCGTTCGTCGAGCGCGGCCTCAAGGCCGAGGGCTTCGCCGTCCAGGTCGCGGGCGATGGGCGCACCGGGTACGCGCTCGCCTGCCAGGAGGAGATCGATCTGGTCATCCTCGACCTGATGCTGCCCGAGCTGTCCGGCGAGCAGGTCCTGACCAAGCTGCGGACCACCCGCCCGGACGTGCCGGTGATCGTGCTGACCGCGAAGGACGCCGTCGACGACCGGGTCCGCAACCTCAACGCGGGCGCGGACGACTACGTCACGAAGCCGTTCAGTTTCGCGGAGCTGTCCGCCCGCGTGCACGCGCGGCTGCGGGCCCGCGACCAGGCCTCCTCGCTGACGCTGGAGGTCGGGGACGTCGAGCTCGACCTGCGCGGACGAACCGTGCGTCTCGACGGTCGTCAGGTCGAACTGACGACCCGGGAGTTCACGCTGCTGGAGACGTTCATGCGCCACCGCGGACAGGTGCTCTCCCAGGTGCAGCTCATGGACCGGGTCTGGGGCTACGACTTCGACCCCGGCTCCAACGTGGTCGAAGTCTACGTGGGCTACCTGCGTCGCAAGCTGCGGCGGGACCTGATCGAGACGGTCCGCGGCGCCGGGTACCGGTTCGTCGGATGAGCTGGCTCGAGCGCTGGCGGGACCAGACCGCGACCCGGGTGCTGCCCCACCGGGCGTTGCGACTGCGGATCCCGGTCACCGCGGTCACGATCTTCGCCGTCAGCCTCGGTGTGGTGTCCGTCGTCGCCTACAGCCTGCTGATCCGCGACGCCCAGCAGGACCTCGACGTCGTCATCGCCCGCGAGCAGAACCGGTTCGTCACCTCGATCTCCGAGCTGCTCGAGGAGAGCCAGCGCGAGTCGCCGGACCTCACCGACGAGGAGGCGGTCGAGGCCGCCGTCTCCCGCTACCTCGAGCTCAACCCCGGATCGGAGCAGTACTGGACGATCGTGACCCTGCCCGACGGTCGTCGGCTGGCGACCGACGTCGGCCCGTCGTCACTGGTCGCCTCCCTGCGCGAGGGGGCGATCCCCTCCTCGACCCCGGACACCTACGAGACGATCGACGCGGGCGCGACGATCGGGGAGATCCGGGCGCTGACCCAGACCATCACGGTCGATGGGGTCGATCGCGGGCAACTGCAGATCCTCGCGCCGTTCGAGCCGGAGCGGGACGAGGCGCGCGAAGCCGCCCTGCTGGTGGCGGGTTCGACCGCCATCGCCCTGCTGATCGGTGCCGCGCTGCTCGCCGGCAGCCTGTGGCGCGCGCTGACGCCGCTGGTCCAGCTCGCCGCCACCGCGCGGTCCACGCAGCTCCGGACCCTCGACCAGCGGGTCGACGTTCCCGACACCCGCGACGAGGTCGGCATCCTCGCCCGGGAGTTCAACACCATGCTGGACCGCATCGACGAGGCGGCCAAGGGCCAGCAGCGGTTCATGGCCAGCATCGGCCACGAGCTGCGGACCCCGATCACCATCGCCCGCGGTCACCTCGAACTGCTGCAGACCCTGGGGGCGGGGGACGGCGCCGCCCTGACCGAGGCCGTGGACATCGTCCGTGACGAGCTCGGGCGGATGGGGCGCCTGGTCGAGGACCTCATGGCCATCGCACGCGCGGAGATGGAGGACTTCTGCCGGCCACGTGCGTTGGACCTGGTCGGCTGGTTCGAGGAGCTGGAGCTCCGCCTCGCGGCGACGACGCTCGCGACCGGGGTCCGCATCGAGCCGCCGCCACCGGTGGTCCTGCAGGCCGATCCGGACCGGCTCGCCCAGGCCGTGCTCAACCTGGTCAGCAACGCCCGCCAACACACCCCGGACGGGACCATCATCCGGGTGTTCGCGGAAGCCGGGCCTCCGCCATCGGACCCGGGCCAGACCTCGCAGGTCACCCCCGCCGACGGCGGACACGGCCAGCGCGGATCGGACGGGCCGCACGCGGACGGATCCGGGGCGACGGTGCGTCTGCACGTCGTCGACGACGGTCCCGGGATCGACCCCGAGCTGCAACGCACGGTCTTCGAACCGTTCGTGCGTGCCTCCCACGCCCCGACGTCGACGGGACTCGGGCTGTCGGTGGTGACGGCCGTGGTCGAGGCCCACCGTGGCCGGGTCGAGCTGGCGTCCGACTCCGACGGGACCCGCGTCACCCTCGTCCTCCCCTGGACGCCGGACGATCCCCGCGACCACGAGCTGCCCGACGGACCCGTCGTCGACGCCGACCAGGAGGGGACCCAGCCGCTCCCGGTCGCGGACGTGCCCACCCTGCCGACGCTGCGGATGCGGCGCTGAGCCTTCCGGTCAGCTGACCGCTGTGCGCGGGGCATGTCGTCCCCAGCCCGGTCCGACACCCCCGCCGCATGCCCCGAGCCGCCCCGTACGCTGCCGGCCATGAGCGCATCCGGTTCCCCGCCTGCCCCGGCCGATCCGTCCGGCCCGCCACCACCCGCCGCGGGGCCCCCCGCGGGTGGGACGCCGCCCACGTGGATGCTGCCGACGATCGTCGGGCTCGTCGTCGCGCTCATCGCCTCGAGCGCTCTCGCGGTGGTCCAGACCCGGGCGGTCAGCGAGCGCGACGAGCGGATCGAGGCGTTGGAGGCGGACCTCGCCGCGCTTCGTGCCGAGGTCGACCAGCTCGAGCGGGACCTCGAGGACGCCCGCACCTCGGGCGGGTCACCGCTCGGCGGACTGTTGGACGGGCTGCTCGGCGGTGAGCTCGACGGGCTGCTCGGCGGCGACCTGGACGGGCTGCTCGGTGACCTGTTCGGAGCTCCGGACGACGGCGACGAGCCGTCGGCGGGCGGCTTCGACGGACTGCTCGGCGAGCTGCTGGCGGGCACACCACCCGGTGCGGCCTGCCTGGTCCCGGCGGCCGACGACGCCGGCGGCCTCGGCGGGCTGCTCGACGGGTTGCTCGGAGGATCGAGCGCCACCGACGACCTCGACGAGCTCGTCGAGGAGGTCGCGGCGCAGGTCGCGGATCTGCGCGAGCTGTCCTGGGACTCCGACGTCGAGGTGACCGTGCTCGACGACGAGGCGATCCGCGCCCGCCTGGCGGAACTGACCGAACCGGACGAGGACGCGCTCGCCCGCCTGCGCGCACAGGAGGCGCTGCTGATCTCCCTCGGGGCCGTCGAGCCGGGCACGGACCTGCTCGAGCTGCAGCAGGACCTGCTGGGCGACAGCGTCGCCGGCTTCTACGTCTCCGCGACGGGCGAGACGGTGGTCCGGGCCGATCCGGACCGGCCGCTCGGCCCCGCCGACCGGATCACGCTCGCGCACGAGCTCGACCACGCCCTGACCGACCAGGTGCTCGGCCTGCCCGACCGGCAGGCGCCCCCGCTGGTCGACGATCGGGACGCCGACCTGGCCGCGCTCGCGGTCATCGAGGGCGACGCGACCCTGATCATGCAGCAGTGGGCCAGCGCCCACCTCTCGCTGACCGACCAGCTGTCGATCGCGTTCGACCCCGCGGTGGCTGCCGAGGCCGACGTGCTCGACGAGCTCCCGCCCGCCATCGTGGCGGACCTGCTGTTCCCCTACACCGCGGGCCTCGACTGGGTGTGCGACACCGTGCTCGACGGCGGCTGGGCCGCGGTGGACGCGGCCTACGCCACCCCGCCGACGACCACCGCGCAGATCCTGACCGGCGAGGCACTCGACCCGGTGGACACCGAGGTCCCCGGGGACCCGGGCTCCGACGCCACCGTGCTCGGCGGCACCACGTTCGGCGCTGCGGACCTGCGTTTCCAGCTCCAGGCTCCCGGTGGTGACAGGAGCCGCGCGCTCGACGACCCGGACGCCGCGGTCCGCGCGTGGGGCGGGGGGAGCTCGATCAGTTGGTCCACGCCGGACGGGCCCGCCGCCGGGATCGCCCTGCACGACCGCAGCGACGACGAGGTGCTGTGCTCGACGGTGACCGAGTGGGCGGCGGCCGCCAACCCCGATGCGCGCACGACCTCGCGCTCGGACGGGGTCGTGTTCGAGGGCGCCCGCAGCGCCGCGGTGCGCTGCGAGGGCTCGACCGTCACGGTCGGACTCGCGCCCGGAACGACCCGCGCGGAGCGGATCGTCGGTCGTTGACGGCGGGCGAGCGATCATCGACCGGGGAGGAGCGGTCGATGACCGCGGACACGGCGTGATCGGGCTCGCGCGACCCGTCCCTGCGCCGCGGCAGCGCCGAACGGTTGCATTGACTACGGTCGGTGGGGAGCAGCGCCGTGCCACGACGCATGTGCCGACCCGAGCCGGAGGGTTCCTGCCTTGGAGTTCACGAACGAGTTCCACGTCCCGAGCGACATCGACACGACGTTCGCCACGCTCACCGACCTCGAGCGGGTCGCGCCCTGCCTCCCGGGTGCCACCCTCGAAGAGGTGGACGGTGACGAGTACACGGGGCGGGTCAAGGTCAAGGTCGGCCCGATCCAGGTCAGCTACCGCGGGACCGCCAAGCTGATCGAGAAGGACGCCGAGAACCACACCGGCAAGATCGAGGCGCGAGGCAAGGAGACCCGGGGGGCGGGCACCGCCAACGCCGATGTGGTGGCGGAGATGCACGCCGCCGATGACGGCGGCACCAAGGTCATCGTCCACACCGACATCAACATCAGCGGCAAGCCGGCCCAGTTCGGCCGGGGCGTCATGGCCGACGTCGGCGCGAAGCTCATCGACACCTTCGCAGAGCGGCTGCGCGAGATGATCGAGGCCGACGAGGCCGGCGGCCAGGACGACGCGCAGGGCACCGACGCCAACGCCGCCGGCGTCGGCGAGGCGGCCGCCAGCGGTGCCGAGCAGGCCGCGACCGACACGCCCGCGGCGCCCGTCACCCAGGCGACCGGCCCGCGCAAGATCGTCCAGGACCCCAACCGCGAGGACGACGCCCTCGACCTCATGGAGGTCGCTGGCGCCGCGACGGCCAAGCGCGCGATCCCCGCGCTCGCGGCACTCGCCGCCCTCATCGCGCTGATCGTCTGGCTGCGCAACCGCTGAGCAACCGGCACGACGACCACGGTCGAGGCGCCGTTGACCTGCCGGTCAGCGGCGCACGACCAGGTCGTCCCGGTGGATGACCTCGCGGGTGTACGCCGGGCCGAGTTCCGTCAGGGCCCGCTGCGTCGACCGACCCGCCATCGCGCGGACGTCGGCGACGTCGTAGTTGCTGAGCCCACGCGCGACCGTGTGGCCGTCGGGGTCCACCACCTCGACGGCGTCGCCGGCGGCGAAGTCCCCCTCCGCGCCGGTGATGCCCACGCCGAGCAGTGACACGCCACGGGTGCGCAGGGCGCCGGCGGCACCGGCATCCACCTCGATGCGACCGTGGACGCGCAACGCGAACCCGATCCACAGCCGTCGCGCCTCGACCCGGCGGGGCTGGGCGACGAACCAGGTGCCGACCGACCCGCCACCGAGCACCTGGGCCAGGACGTCCGGCGCCCGGGCGTGGGCGATGACCGCGTGGGTCGCCGAGGCCACCGCGACCCGCCCTGCGACCACCTTGGTACGCATCCCCCCGCTGCCGACGTAGGACCCGGCCCCCCCGATGCGCTCGAGATCGAGTGCATCGGGGTCGTCGACCCGGTCGATCAGCACCGCGCCCGGCTCGGCCGGGGGACGGTCGTAGAGACCGTCGACGTCGGACAGCAGCGCGAGTAGATCCGCGTCCAGCATCGAGGCGACCAGCGCGGCGAGGTGGTCGTTGTCGCCGTACGCCAGCTCCTCGGTGGCGATCGCGTCGTTCTCGTTGATGATGGGCAGCGCCCCGAGCTCGAGCAGGCGCTGGATGCTGGTGCGGGCGTTGAGGTAGCGCCCGCGCCGCACGAAGTCGTCCTGGCCGAGCAGGATCTGGGCGCCGGTGAGACCCTGCTGCTGCAGGGTGCGTTGGTAGGCCTGGATCAGCTCGCTCTGTCCGACGGCTGCCGCCGCCTGCAGGGTCGGCAGGTCGACCGGGCGCCGCTCGAGCCCGAGGAGTCCCATGCCCGCGGCCACGGCGCCCGATGAGACCAGCACCACCCGGGTGCCGGCCTCACGGGCATGGACCAGTTGCATCGCGAGGTTGTCGACCTGCCCGCGATCGAGCCGCCCGTCCTCGCCGCGCAGCGACGACGAGCCGACCTTGACCACCGCCAACGACGGCCGGGAGAACCGGGCGGTCACGGCCGGGTCTCCGCACCGTCCACACCGGCGTCGTCGGGGGGCACCACCGGCGCGTCGAGGACGTCGGCGTCGTCGAGGAGGGGCTCGTCGAGCTCCGCCTCGGCCTCGGCGGCCAGCACCGCCGCACGCTCGTCCGGCGGCAGGTCCTGCAGTTCGGGATCGAACTCGAAGGCGAGCCCGCCGATGACCACCTCGTCGCCCGCGCGGGCACCAGCCTTGACCAGCGCCTTCTCCACCCCGGCGCGGCGCAGCCGCCCCTGCAGGTAGCGCACGGCCCCGTGGTCCTCGAGCGGAAGCATCTGCACCCACCGCTGGATGCGCCGGCCCACGACGTGGAACGCGTCCTCGCGCGCCTCGACGTGGAAGTCCGGACCGCGGGGGGCGATGGTGAGCACGACCTCCTCGTCGTCGTCCGGTGCCACGGAGCGCACCTCGCCACCCCGCTCACGCTCCGCGTCGACCATCGCACCGAGCCGGTAGCGCAGCGCGTCGAGCCCCTCACCGGTGATCGCGGAGACCTCCAGCACGTCCAGTCCCTGCGCACGGATGCTGGCGCGGGACAGCTCCGCCATGGCCTGCCCGTCGGGCAGATCCATCTTGTTCAGCACCACCAGTTGCGGGCGCTGCAGCAGCGAGGGGTCGTGCTTGCGCAGCTCCTCGCGCAGCACCGACAGGTCCGCGACCGGATCACGGTCCGGGTCCATGGGGGCCGCGTCCACGACGTGGAGCAGCACCAGGCAGCGCTCGATGTGCCGGAGGAACTGGATGCCGAGGCCCTTGCCCTCGGCGGCGCCTTCGATCAGGCCCGGCACGTCGGCGAGGATGACGTCGATCGGGGTGCCGTCCGCGCGGTCACCGGCCCGCATGACCCCGAGGTGAGGTGTCAGGGTGGTGAAGGGCCAGGCCTCGACCCGCGGCGTCGCCGCCGAGAGACGCCCGACCAGCGAGGACTTGCCCGCGGACGGGTACCCGACGAGCCCGACGTCGGCGATGAGCTTCAGCTCGAGCCGCAGGGGCCGCTCCTCGGTCCGCTCCCCCCGCTCCGCGAAGCTCGGCAGGCGGCGGTGGCGGGTCGCGAACGCGAGGTTGCCGCGCCCACCGCGCCCGCCGTCGGCGACCACCACGCGCTGCTCGTGTCGGACGAGATCGGCGACGAAGGCACCGGTGTCGCGCTCGCGGACGACCGTGCCCACGGGCACGCGGATGACCTCGTCACGGCCGTCGGCGCCGGTCTTGCCCATGCCGGCCCCGTGTCCGCCGTCGCCACCGCGCCGGTGCGGGGCACGACGTAGGTCCAACAGCGAGGTGGTGTGCTCGTCGGCGAGCAGCACCACGTCGCCACCACGCCCGCCGTCGCCGCCATCGGGGCCGCCGCGGGGTACGTGGGCTTCGCGACGGAAGGACGCGGAGCCGTTGCCCCCGTCCCCGCCGCGCACGTGGACGGTGCACTCGTCGATGAAGCTGGCAGCGTCCACGGTGGGGTCCTGGCGGGAGCGGGTGGGTGACGGGATCGGGTGGGGCTGGCGTGCGGGCTCGGACACGACCGAGGGCGGCCACTCGGGCCGCCCTGGGACGTGACGTTGGTTGCTCGGCCCGGGTCAGGCGTCGACCGGGTCCACGTTCGCGATGGTGCGGCTGCCCTGCTTGCGGAAGCGCACGGCCCCGTCGACGAGCGAGAACAGCGTGTCGTCGCCGCCCCGCTTGACGTTCTCGCCGGGGTGGATCTTGGTGCCACGCTGCCGGACGATGATGCTGCCCGCGGTGACGGTCTCGCCACCGAAGCGCTTCACGCCGAGACGCTTGGCGTTGGAGTCGCGGCCGTTGTTGGAGGAGCCGCCGCCCTTCTTCGTCGCCATGTCAGATCCCTTCGATCCGGATGGTCGTCCGGTGCTGCCGGTGACCACGCCGCTTGTGCTGGCGGCTCTTGTTCTTGTAGGTGAAGACGCGGATGCGCTTCCCGCGGTCGTGACCGGTGATCGTGGCGGTGACCTCGCGCTCGCCGAGGTCCTTGCCTGCGACCACGCCGCCGTCCTCGTCGACCACGAGCACCGGGGTCAGCGACACGCTGGCCCCGACGTCGCCGTCGAGCTTCTCGACCTGGACTTCCTGCCCGGGCTCGACCCGGACCTGCTTGCCGCCTGTGGCGATGACCGCGTACACGGCTGGCTCCTGTCGTTCACGTCGTCGCGCTCGCGTTCCTCGGCGCCGGGACGTCGATGGGCGTCCGGGGACATCCCGATGGTGGCGGGACGGAGGCTCCCGGGACGGGCCCAGGCGCGACACGTGGCGTGGTGCGCGGGGGACCTGGTGGGACCCCGAGGCACCGGACCACGGCGCGAGGAACGCGCGGGCACCCGTCGGGGACCCGCGCTCGCGCGCAACGGTACCGTCGGGTGCGCCGAGCGGTCAACCGGTGCGCGCTGCGCCTGACCCCCGGCCCCCGCACCCCCTGCGCCCGCCGCCGGACAAGGACCCGGATGACCGCCCCGAGCACCCCCGATCTGCGCGCGATCGACGGCTGTGCGGAACTGGCCCGGTCGCTGGGGGAACGTCCTGCCGGGACCGGCCCGGTCGCCCGCGGGTGGATCCTGATCGAGGTCCCCGGTCCGTGGGGTCGGGATGCGCTGACGGAATCCGGGCTCGACCCGGCGGTCGGCGCGGAGCTGGCACGTCGGACCGACGACCTGGACGTGAAGGTCCTGCTGATCCGTGCCCCCGGCCGACATGCGCGCGACACGGGCCTCGAGCGACGGGTCCTGCTGGCCCACGCCGGCACCGAGCCCTGGCTGGCGTCGCGGACGGTCCCCGACGATGACGCCCTGCTCACCATCGACCCCCGACAGACGTTGCGGTCCGCTCCCCCGGCCGACGCGGTCCCGCTCGAGCACCCGGTGCTGCTGGTGTGCACCCATGCGCGACGTGACGCCTGCTGCGCCCGGATCGGGCGCCCCGCGGTCGAGGCGCTGGCGCTGGCCGAACCGTCGATCACCTTCGAGGTCAGCCACGTCGGTGGGCACCGCTTCGCCGGCAACCTGGTGGTCCTGCCCGAGGGCATCGCCTACGGCGGTCTCGATGCCGCGGCGACCGTGCGGGTCGCCGCCGCGCACCTCGCCGGCGCGCTCGACCTCGACGCGATGCGGGGCCGATCCCGGTTCGACCGCGCCGGTCAGGCGGCGGAGATCGCCGCACGGCGCCACCTCGGCGTCACCGGGACCGCCGTCGATGTCGAGGTGGCACCGGCCACCGTCGCGGACGCGACGCACCGCGTGCACCTCGGCGAGCGGGCGGTGGACGTGCGGGTCCGCCGGGTGGCCACGGGCGAGCCGCGGGCGACCTCGTGCGACGCCGCGGAGCCGAGCGACCCGGGCCACTTCGAGACCGAGGTCCGCGAGCGCTGAGGGTCGCCGGCCGTGCCTCGCCCGGCCACGGCGGGTCCTCCCGGTCGCTGGCTCAGCCCCGTGCGGCGTCGAACAGCAGCCCGGGGAGCAGGGACGGATCGCGCGTGGCGGTGAACCGCGCCACCTTCGGCAGCAGCTTGTGCGCGGTGCGGTGGGTGTGGAACCAGGGCGGCGTCACCGGCGTCCGGAAGGGACCCCGCACGACCGTCTTCTGCACGTCCTCGAGCAGGTAGGTGTTGTGCACCACCCCGCTGCCGGACTGGATGTCCTGCGGCGTGGAGCCCGGGTAGGCGCCCCAGGGTGGTGAGACGAACGCGTACGCGGCGCCGCCGAAGTGGTTGAGGACCACGGAGCCGTAGCGCAGCTCGTCGATGGCGCGCTCCACGGCCGCGGCGACCTCCGGGTCGGCCAGCGACCGGGGGTGCACGATGATGGTCGCGGCCAGCGTCCCCCACAGCGTGTCGTTGCAGAAGGCCACGGCAGCGTCGAGGTAGTCCGGGATGGAGCGGGGCGCGTCGAGCGCGACCTCGCCCATCACGCCGCAGAAGGCCTCCGTGGTGAAGGCGACGTCGTCGGTGACCTCCGCGTCGAGTTCGGGGATCAGGGTGAAGGGCACCTCGCCGTCCGCGGTGTCCCCGAACCACTCCGCGCTGCGGTGGGCGTCGGTGAAGGTCTCCCAGCGCTCGCGGGCACCCGGGTAGTAGGGGCTGCGCTGCGGGGCCCGTCGCAGCGAGTCACGCACGGCGTCGAGCAGGGCGCCCCGCTGTGACCACGCCCGGTGCTGGACGATCACGCGGCTGGCGATGCAGTTGAACCCGGCGTTGTTGACCAGCATGGTCGCGATGTTGTCGCCGTGGAAGGCGAGGTCCTTGGGCTTCCACGGTCCGGGGACGACGATCACGGGCGTGACGTTGCCGAGCTCGGAGGTCACGGGGGTGTCGAGCCGCGGCTCGCCCCGCTCCTTGCGTGCGCGGCCCTGGTCGCCGGTGCCGAACACGATCGCGTCGTGGGTGCGGTCGGAGCCGGTGATGTGGATGTGATCGATGCGCGGGTGGTCGGTGAGGTAGGCCCCGACCTCCGCTCCGCCGTACACGACGCGCAGGAAGCCGGCCCGCACGAGCGGCTCGAAGGCGGCCGCGATGTGCGGGCCGAGGTGTTCGTTGACCGGGTTCATCTTCAGGATGACGACCCGGTCCCGGGCGAACAGCTCGTAGAGGGCGTCCATCGGGCCGATGGACGAGACGTTGCCCGCACCGAGCACGAGCCCGACCCCGCCGACGCGCTCCACGCCGTCGCGGTAGATCCGGCCCATCCGCGCGAGCGCGTCCTGTTCCTTGACGCCCGGCTCGAGGCGGACCTCGGCGGTGTAGCCCTGGTAGAGGATCCCGTCGAGCCGGTCGGTGGGCAGCACGTCGACGACGACCTGCCCGTCGGGGCGCGTGCGGATGGCCGGGGGCTGGGGGCGACCGGTCGCCGCGATGTCCTCGAGCGTGCGTTCCAGCAGCGTGAGGTTGCGCAGGGTCACGACGATGCCCGAGCCCCAGTCCTCCGCCGACAGCGGGCCGTCCGGATCGATGCCCTTGGCCCGCGCGGCCGCGGCCGCCCAGGAGGGTGCGGCCGCCAGCGTGGACTCGGTGAGCTCACGCAGCAACGCGATGCGCCCGGCGACGTCGACCTCGATCCACCGCGCGGCACGGTCACGCAGGCCGTCGATCACCTCGTCGAGCACCCCGGTCGGGGTCGGGGGGATCGCGGCGTCACTGGTGGTGTCGGTGGTCTGGCTCACGGTCTGTCGCCTCCACGTGGTTCGTCTCGCTGCTCCGGGCGGTCCCGCCCACCGGCGCGTCGGCACGCGCCGGCTCAGCGTTTCACCCCTCGGTCCCAGCTGGCGTGGAGCACGCCGTAGACGCCGCCCTCCGCGACCAGTTCGTCGTGTCGTCCGCGTTGGACGAGCACCCCGTCATCGAAGACCAGCACCTCGTCGGCCGCCTCGGCGGTCGAGAGCCGGTGCGCGATCGTCACCGTCGTGCGACCGGAGGTCAAGCCGTTCAACGCCCGCTGGAGGCGGACCTCGGTGGCCGGATCGACCGCGGAGGTCGCCTCGTCGAGCACGAGCAGGTCCGGGTTCGCCACGTAGGCGCGGGCCAGCGCGACGAGCTGCCGCTCCCCCGCGGACAGGGACGCACCCCGCTCACCGGTCACGGTGTCGAGCTGGTGGGGCAGCTCCTCCAACCAGTCGGCCAGCCCGAGCTCGAGGAAGGCCAGTTCGAGCTCCTCCTCGCTGGCACCGGGCCGTCCCATGCGCACGTTGTCCGCGATGGTGCCGTCGAACAGGGCCCCGTCCTGGGGCACCATCACCACCCGACGGCGCAACGACGCGAACGTGATGCGCGACAGCGGGACCCCGCCCACGAGGATCCGGCCGTCGGCCGGATCCATCAGGCGGGTCAACAGCTTGGCGAAGGTCGTCTTGCCCGAACCGGTCTCCCCGACCACGGCCACGTGGCTCTGCGGCTCGATCGTGACGTCGACGTCGCGCAGGACCAACGGACCAGTGGCGTCGCGGGCCGACTCCCCCGACCGCGGGTAGCGGAAGGCGACCTGCTCGAAGCGCACGCCGATGGGGCCGGCGGGCAGCGTCTCGCCGTCCTCGCCGGGGTCGGCGACGTCCGGGTCGAGGTCGAGGATGTCGAGCACCCGGCGCCAGCCGGCGACCGCGACCTGGCCCTCGTTGATGACCTCGGCCGCGATCAGCACGGGATCGACGAACAGGGTGATCAGGAACAGGAAGGCGACCACGGTGCCGGGGCTCACCTCGCCACCGACGCCGAGCACGACCCCGACCACGACCACGGCGGCCGTCGCGATCGCGCCGAAGATCTCCCCGGTCCCGGAGAACGATGAGGAGTAGAGCCCCGCCCGGATGGCGGTCCGGCGGTGGTCCTCGATGCGCTCGTCGAGGCGGGCCTGGCTGCGGGCCTCGATGCCGTAGGCGCGGACCACGGGGGCGCCGACGACCGACTCGGCCAGCGCGCCGAGCATCACGGCTACCTTCTCGCGCACGATCAGGTAGGCCGCGTTGAGCCGTCGCTGGAACCAGCGTGCTGCGATCAGGAACGGCACGAACACGACCAGCACGACCAGCGTCAGCTGCCACGAGTAGACGAACATGACGATGGTGGCGACCAGCAACTGCCCGGTCGCCGTGATCAGGTTCAGCCCGGCCCACTGCATGAAGCGGCTGATCTCGTCCACGTCCGAGGTCACCCGCGAGACCAGCGCGCCGCGCTGCTGGGTGGCCTGGTGGAGCATGGACAGGTCGTGGATGTGCCGGAACGCGGTGATGCGGAGGTTCGCGAGCGCCGTCTCCACGACCGCAGCCAGCCGGTAGTTCATCCAGCCACTCGCGGTCGCGGTGATCAGCACGGCCAGCCCGGCACCGGCCACCACCCAGGCGATGGCCGTGAGGTTGACCGCTCCCTCGGCGAGCCCGCCGTCGATGGTCTGCTGGATCGCGACCGGCACGATCGCGCGACCGGCGGTCGCGACGAGCGCCAGCACCATCGTGCCGGGCAGCCCCACGCGCAGCTCCGGGGACAGCGAGATGCCGCGCACCACGGTGCGCCAGGCTCCTTCGCCGCTGCGGCTGCGGATCGGATCGGTGGACGCGCTCACGGTCCCTCCCGCCCGTCCGGGTCGTCGGTGCGCTCGTGCTCGGTGGGGCTGACCTCGGGATCGTCCTCGTAGGCGGTGACCAACCGGGCGTAGGCGGGCACCCGCGACAGCAGGTCCTCGTGGGTGCCCCGGGCGGCGATGGCACCGTCGGCGAGGTAGACGACCTCGTCGGCCAGCGCGATCGAGGCGCGGCGGTAGGCCACGACCACCACCGTCGCGGGCAGGTCCGCCTCCGCGAGCCCCTGCAGGATGGCCGCTTCCACGGCCGGGTCCACCGCCGAGGTGGCGTCATCGAGCACGAGCAGACGCGGTCGGCGTACCAGCGCCCGCGCCAGCGCGATGCGTTGCCGTTGTCCGCCGGACAGCGACGCGCCGCGCTCCCCCACCTCTGTGTCGTAGCCGTCGTCGAGCGCGCGGATGAACCGGTCGGCCTGGGCGAGTTGCGCGGCGGCGCGGACCTGGGCGGGCTCGATGTCGGCGCCCAGGCTGATGTTCTCCGCGACCGTGTCGTCGAACAGGAACGCCTCCTGGAAGACGATCGTCGCATCGCGCGAGAGGTCGTCACGGGCGAGCTCGGTCAGCGGTACCGCGTCGAGCCGGACCTCGCCGTCGTCCGGGTCGTACAGGCGGACCAGCAGCGAGGCCAGCGTCGACTTGCCCGACCCGGTCGCTCCGACGACCGCGATGGTGCGCCCCGGCGCGACGTCCAGGGTGACTCCGTGCACGCCACGTCGGGCCGCGGGGCCGCGTGCGGGCACCGACGGGTCCACCTCGTCGGGCTCCGGACGCTCGCGGGCGAGCTCGGGCAGCAGATCCTCCACGGACAGGTCGCTGCGGACCGCGTCGGGGTACTCGAAGCCGACCCGTTCGAGGCCGACCGCGGCGCCCTGTGTCGAGGTGGCGCGTCGATCGCCGTAGACCATCTCGCCGGTGGCGGCCATCACCCGGGAGATGCGGTCCCAGCCGACCACGGCCCGGGGCAGTTCACCCAGCAGCCAGCCGAACACCCGCATCGGCAGGGCGACCAACCGGAACAGGTAGGCGAAGAGCACCAGGTCACCCGGGCTCAGCGCGCCGTCGCGGACGCGCGCGGCACCCACAACCAGCACGAGCAGGATCCCGACGTTGGGCAGCGCCTCGATGACCGGATCGAAGAAGGCCCGCAGACGACCGACGCGGATCATCTTGTCACGCAGGTCCTCGGTGACCGAAGCGAAGCGCTCGGTCTCCGCGGCCTCGCGGCCCATCGTCTTGACGACCAGCGCGGAGTCGAACGACTCGTGTGCCACCTCGGCGACGTCCGCACGCGCCTGCTGGGCGACCGTCGCGGCGACACGCATGCGGCGTTGGTAGAACCAGTTCGCGAACGCCAGGACCGGGCCCACGCTGAAGCCGATGGCGGCGAGCGCCGGGTCGGTGAACACCAGCAGCCCGCCGGTGATCACCAGCAGCAGCCCGGCACCGACGGCCATCGGGAGCGGTGCCGCGATGAAGAACGCCGACTCGACGTCGGCGTTGGCGTTGGACAGCAGCTGACCGGTGGGATGTCGTCGGTGCCACGCGATCGGCAGTTCCTGGTAGCGGCGGGTCACCTTGCGCCGGTAGCTGGCCTGCAGCGCGAACTGCGCGATGTAGGCACCCAGTCGACGACCGACGACCCCGACGGCCTTGGCCAACCCGACCCCGACGATGACCAGCCCGGCCAGCGTGATCAGGGCCTGGTCGACCTCGCCGGCCTCGACCGAGGGGATGAGCACCTCGTCGGTGACCCAGCCGAGCACGAGCGAGGAGCCGACGGTCGCCCCGGCGAACACCGCGGCGCCCAGCACCCCGAGCCAGAGCGGCACGGGGGCCTCGCGGAAGGCGACCCGGATGACCCGGAACCCACGACGGACCAGCCCCGAGGTATCCGGGGGCGGGGGGGCGTCGGCACGGGTCGCAGTCACCGGCCGGACCGTACCGCCGGCCGGTGCGAGCGCACATCCGTGTGCGGCCGAGGCGCGCCACCGAGTACGGCGGGCCATCCGACCGGCCCCGCCACGCTCAGCCGTGCAGCGGGGACGCGCTGGTCGGGTCGTCGCTGGGCAGCGCTGGCGTTAGGATCCAGAGGACCTCCGCGGGGAGCTGCGGATCGGGGTTGACGAAGGCGTGCGGGGAGTGCGGGAGGAAGGTCAAGGCGTCGCCGGCGGCGAGTACGTGCACGGCGTCCGCGACGTGGAGCTCGAGCGTGCCACGCAGGACGAAGACGAACTCGACCTCGACCTCGACCGGCAGCGTGTAGGCCTCCACGCCGCTGCCTCCCCCGGGCTGGATGCGCGAGTGGATGACCTGGAGTCGACGCTCACGGCTGGGCGTGAGCAGCGACTCGGCGATGTTCTCCCCGCCGAACCCGATCGAGGGGTACGCACCGACACGGACGGGCTCGTGATCCGACCCCGAGGCATCCGCCCACAGCGAACCGACCGGGAGTCCCAGTACCTCGCAGACGCGCAGGAGCGAGGCGACGGAAGGCGTCGCGAGTCCGCGCTCGACCTTCGACAGGAACCCCTTGGTCAGCTCGGTGCGATCGGCCAGCCTGGTCAGCGTCATCCGCTGGGCTTGCCGTGCTGCGCGCAGTCTCGCCCCGAGCTGTGGCGGCGCACCGTCCTCGAGCTCGAGGCGTGCCGACGCCAGCGCAGCCGGGTCGAGACCACGCTCGCCGCGATCGGAGGTCGACGGCGTGTCCATGGCGGCTCGATCCGGTGTCGGCACGGGGCCGGCCCGCGGGAAACCCCCCCGCCCGCCCACCCACACCCCCCAAACCCCCCCCCCCGCCTCCCCCCCCCCACCCCGCACCACCACGCCGAGCCACCCCCGCACCCGCTCGATTTTAGTATCTTGGGCGGCTTCGAGGATGTGGGCCTGGGTCCGGGTGAGGG
>JAFIEQ010000192.1 GCA_020832455.1 Nitriliruptoraceae bacterium | reverse complement strand
GGGGGCCCCCGCCCCCCCCCCCCCCCCCCCCCCGGGGGGGGCGGGCCCCCCCCCCCCCCCCCCCCCCCAGGACCGGGGGACCGCCGGCACGCTGGACTGGTTGCGTGCACGGATCCGGGATGCCGAGGACCAGGACGTCCCGAGCGAGGAACAGGCGCGCCGGCTCGAGTCCGATGCGGCCGCGGTCCAGCTGCTCACGATCCACCGCAGCAAGGGCCTGGAGTTCCCGGTCGTGCTGTGCCCGTTCCTGTGGGCGGGGGTCCCCCGCGCGTCCGCGCCGTACACGGTGAGCCGACCGGCCGACGGGGGCTGGCTCATCGACGTGGGCCCCGCTTCCCGCAGCGGCGCGGACGTGCACAAGCAGCGTGCCGAGGCCGAGATGCTGGGCGAGCACCTGCGGCTCTGTTACGTGGCCCTGACCCGGGCCCGACACAAGGTGGTCGCGTGGTGGCTGCGACCCACCAGCTCCCGGACCGCCGCGTTCGACCGGCTCCTGCTGTCCCGCGACGAGACGGGCCGGGTCGACACCACCGCCGCACCGGCGCTGCCCGCCAAGGACGACCCGGACGGGGCGCTCGAGCGCCTGCGCTCGCTCGCCGCGGCCACCGACATCGCCCTCGAGGTCGTCCCGCCGGTGGTGCGGCCCCCCGCGCGCGGGCACCCCGCGACCGACCCGACCACGCTGGAACGCGCCCACCACCGGCGGTGGATCGATCCCCGCTGGCGGCGGACCTCCTATTCCGCGCTGATCGCCGGCGTGGACCGGGACGCGGCCGAGGAGGCCCGGTTCACCACCGACGAGCCGGCCACGCCCCGCGTCGGACCGGACGATCCCACCCGCGCACGTCCCCTCGCCGCGGACGACGGGCGGGCGCTGCACTCGATCACGCTGCCGATGGCGCGGGTCCGCGGGTCGGCCGCGTTCGGGACGATGGTCCACGCCGTGCTCGAACGGACCGACCTGGCCGCACCGGTGCTCGGTCACGAACTCGCGGACCGTCTGGCCGAGGAACAGCGCCGGCACGGCCTGCCCGACGACCGCGACGCGGTGCACGCGGGCCTCCTGGCTGCCGTGCACACCCCACTCGGGCCGCTCGCCGACGATCGGCCGCTGGCCGGGACGCCGTGGTCGGACCGGCTCGACGAACCCCGCTTCGAACTCCCCATCGGCGGGGGGGACCGTCCGGGGCACCCCGCGCTGCTGCACCACATCGCGGACCTGCTCCCGCACCACCTGCCCGCGGCCGACCCGGTGGGGGGCTAGGCCACCCTGTTGCGGGGGCAGGGGCCGAGTGGGCCCCTGCGGGGCTACCTCAACGGTGCGATCGACCTCGTGCTGCGCGTCGGAGCGGGCAGCCGGGCGCGCTACCTGGTGGTGGACCACAAGACCAACACCCTCGGGGAGCGGCCCCCGACCGCGGCCGACTACCAGCCAGCCGCGCTGGCCGACGCGATGTGCCACGGGGACTACCCCCTGCAGGCGCTGCTCTACCAGGTCGCACTGCACCGGATGCTGCGCGGCCGGATCGTCGGCTACGACCCGGACCACCACCTCGGCGGCGTGCTGTACCTGTTCGTCCGCGGTATGACCGGAGCGGACGCCCCGCGCGTCGACGGTCGCCCCTGCGGCGTGTTCGACTGGCGACCGCCGACAGCGCTGATCACCGACCTCGATGCGCTGCTCGCCGGCCGGGAGCTGGAGCGGCCATGACGACGAACCCGCCCACGAGGCTCGCCACCGCCGTGACCTGGCCCCCGCCTCCTGTGTCGCCGGACGACGCCGACACCCCACACGATCCGTGGACGGTCCAGCGGTCGGTCGCCACCCCGTCCGCGCTGCGCCCGTTCGTCGACGCCCGACTGCTCACGGCAGCCGATGTCCACGTCGCGCTCGCGCTGACCGGGTTGGTCGACGCAGCACCCTCCGACGAGGTGCTGCTCGCGACGGCGCTGGCGGTGCGCGCCCCACGCCGCCAGCACGTGTGCGTCGATCTGACCCGGGTGGTCGGGCTGCTCGGCGACCCCGACGGGACCACGACGCCGGCGGACACCGCGTTGCCCTGGCCGGACCCGGCCGACTGGCGCCGACAGCTCGCGGCCTCGCCCCTGGTGCGCACCCACCCGAGCGGTCCCGAGGACGGACCGGCATCCGCCGACGTGCGCGACCGGGACATCCGGCCCCTGACCCTCGCCGATGACCGCCTCTACCTCGATCGGCTGTGGCGCGACGAGCAGCTCGTCGCCGCGAGCCTGCACGCGCGGGCCCGTCGGTCGATGCCCGACGTCGTCCCGGCGGCGCTGCGCTCGCAGCTCGACGCCCTGTTCGACGGTGCCGCGCCCGACCGGCAGCGCATCGCGGCGGCGACGGCCGTGTTGCGGCCGCTCACCGTCGTCGCCGGCGGTCCGGGCACCGGCAAGACGACGACGGTGGCCCGGTTGCTCGCCGTGCTCGACGACCAGGCCGATGCCGCCGGACGCCCGCCACCGACCTGGGCGCTGGCGGCCCCCACCGGGAAGGCGGCCGCCCGCCTGACGGAGTCGCTGCAGGAGGCGGCCGCCGCGCTCGCCGAACGTCGCGGTGCGCAGGACCTCACGGTGCAGCGCCTGCAGCAGGCGCAGGCGCGCACCCTGCACGCGACCCTCGGGGTCCGCGCACGGCAACGGACCCGGTTCCGTCACGACCGCCGACGACCGATCCCGGCCGACGTGGTCGTCGTCGACGAGACCTCCATGGTGTCGCTCGCGCTCATCGCGCGGCTGCTGGACGCGTTGCGTCGCGATGCCCGACTGGTGCTGCTCGGTGACCCGGAGCAGCTCGCCTCGGTCGAGGCCGGATCCGTGCTCGGGGACGTGGTCGCCGCCGCACTGCCCGAGGAGGTCGACGCTCGCCCCGGCGGCCGGGCTCCGGCGTCCGTGCCCGACCCGGCGCCCGCGCACGCACCCGACGACGCGACGCAGGCCGCGGGCGATACCGGGACGGAGCGGACCCGCCGGGAGACGGTGGGCCCGGCGCACCTGCCGGAGGACGCCGCACCGGGGTTGGCCCGCACCGTGGTCGTCCTCGATCGGGTCCACCGCTTCCGTGGGGACTCCGGGATCGCGGCCGCCGCCGCCGCGATCCAGCGCGGGGACGTCGGGGGCGTGCTGCGTGCGCTCGAGCAGGCCGAGGACCTGACCTGGATCCGACCGGGCGAGGCGGGCGAGACCGACGGGGAACCGGGTTGGTGGGACCCGATCCGTACCACCGTGCTGGACGTCGGCGTCCCGATGGTCGAGGCCGCCCGCGCCGGGGACGTCGCCGGCGCCCTGGCACCACTCGACGTCGTCCGGATCCTGTGCGCGACCCGCCGCGGCCCCCGTTCCGTGCAGGAGACCAACGACCGCGTCGATCGCTGGATCGCCACCGCGACCGGCACGGAACTGCGTGGCCGGTTCCCCGCGGGTCGCCCGGTGCTGGTGACCGCCAACGACGCCAGGCTCCGCGTGGCCAACGGCGACGTCGGGATCGCCGTGACGGTCGAGCCGGGCCGTACGATGATCGCGTTCCCGGTGGCCGGGGACGCGGCCCCGCGGCTGGTGGCACCGGGACGGCTGCCGGCGACCGAACCCCTGCACGCCATGACCATCCACAAGAGCCAGGGCTCGCAGTTCGAACACGTGGTGGTGGTCCTGCCCGACCCGAGCTCACCGCTGGCCTCGCGCGAGCTCTTCTACACCGCGCTGACCCGCGGCCGCCGGGCCGCGACGGTCGTCGCCGATCCCGACGCGATCGCCGCCGCGGTCGAGCGGCGTGCGGTGCGGGCGTCCGGGTTGACCGCGGCACTGCGCTCCCGACCGGCCCGTGCGATCGGTCGGTGAACCCCAGCCAGGACGGGCACCGCCCGGCGCTTGCCGCCCAGGGTGGCGCGCTGGTACCGTTGACCCTCACGTTCGGCGGTGACCGCGTCCATCCGTGTCCCCGTTCGACCTCCCGGGAACGCCCGGATCGGGCCGCTCGGAACCTCGGGCGCCCCGCTGCGCCCGCGCCACACCGTGACCGTCCGGGCCCCACCCCCGGATGCCCGGACCTCCCCACGGGCGAGTCCGAAGCCGCCACCCACCGTACGAGACGAGTCCATGGCGAACATCAAGTCCCAGATCAAGCGCAACCGGCAGAACGAGACGGCTCGCGCCCGCAACCGCAAGGTGCGCTCGGCGCTGAAGACCGAGGTCCGTCGGTTCCACACCGCCGTCGACGGCGGCGACAAGGACGAGGCCCAGAGCTCCTACGTCAGCGCCGCGCGCGCGCTGGACAAGGCGGCCTCCAAGGGTGTCCTGCACCGCAACACCGCCGCGAACAAGAAGTCCGGGATGGCCAAGCGTCTCAACGCCCTCGAGGGCTGAGGCACCACCCCACGGCCCCGAGCCGCGCATCACCGACGAGGCCCCCCCGACCGGCGGCCACGGCGGTTTATCGCCCCAGCGCGGGGCCCCGAGTATCAGTCGGGACCCCCCAGCAGCGCAGTGACCCACCCC
>JAFIEQ010000026.1 GCA_020832455.1 Nitriliruptoraceae bacterium | reverse complement strand
GTGGGGGCGCGGTGCCCAACCCCCCCCCCCCCCCCACCCCCCCCCCCGGGGGGGGGCCCCCCCCGCCCCGGGCCCCCCCACGCATCGCTCGCTGGTGGCTCAGTAGTCCCGGCCGCCACCGTCGTCCATGGCGGCGTCGTCACCGGTCTCCGTGATGGCGCTGCCGTCGGGAGCGACGACCCACCACACGTCGTTGACGCCCTGGCCCTCGACGTCACCGGGAGCGGCGTCGTTGGCCCAGAAGTACAGCGGCATGCCGTCGTAGGTCACCTGCATCGAGCCGTCGTCCTCGCGCTCGATCGTGCCGACCAGGTCACCGTCGACGCCGTCGCCCCAGGTGGGTTCGTCGTCGACCGTGAGCGGCGGCCAGTTCGCGAGGCAGTCGTCGGTGCAGTTGCTGACGCCGGGCTCGTCGTTGTCGAACAGGTAGAGGGTCAGCCCGTCGCCGTCGACCACGTGCTCGCCGAGCGGCGAGTCGGCGATGGCCAGGTCGATGTCGCCGTTGGCGTCGTCCTCGACGACGTCCTCGTCGTCGGCCATGGCATCGGACTCCGCCGCGGCGTCGTCCGCGGCGTCATCCGCGGCGTCGTCACCGCAGGCGGCGAGCATCAGGCCGGCGGCCGCCAGCAACGGCAGGGTGCGGGAGCGCAGTCGCATGTCGTCCTTGTCGGTGGGAGTCTGCAGAGGTACGACCGGGGTCGTACCTCTGCGTTCGGCCCTGTCCGCGAGCTCGGTGGGTGCCGTCCGCGAGCCGGACGCTCCTGTCCGGCGACCGGACAGCATCGATCCACGTGCGCCGCAGGACCGACCGCTCACCGTCCGGTCCCGGGCGTGGTGGTGCGTGCCCCGTGAGTGCGCCTCCGCGTCGATGCCGCGTGCGCGCCTCCGCGTCGATGCCGCGTGCGCGCCTCCGCGTCGATGCCGCGTGCGCGCTCGTCGGCGGTCAGCCCGGCGCGCAGCCCGTTGGTGGCCGACCGTGGGTCGACCCAGCGAGCAGGGCGTCGATGGTGGTCGCGACGCCGTCATCGGCGCAGCCCGGAGCCCGGCGGTCGGCCGCGGCGACCACGTCCGGGTGTGCGCCCTGGACGGCGTAGGAGCCCCCGGCCCAGCGGAGCATCGGGATGTCGTTGGGCATGTCCCCGAAGGCGACGACGTCGCGTTGGTCGACGCCGAGCTGTGCCGTGAGCCAGCGCAGCGCGCTGGCCTTGGTCACCCCGGGCGCACTGATCTCCATCAGGCCGGGCATCGACCACGTGCAGGTGGCGGTGATCCCCACCACCTCGGCGATGTGGCGGTGGAGGTCCTCCGGCGACGCGCGCTGCGGCCCGTTGTGTCGGACGAGCAGCTTCACGGCGGTGGTGTTCCACAGCCGGTCGAGTCGTCCGCGCGGCGTGTCGCCGTGCAGGTCGTGGGGGCTGTCGTAGGCGTCCTCGACACGGATGCCGTCCAGACACTCGATCGCGAAGCTGGCGTCGGGCAGCGCGGTCCGGATGGCGCCGGCGATCGCCAGCCCGGCGTCGGGTTCGAGCCCCGCGACGCGCACCGCCGAACGACTCGGGACGTCGTAGACCACCGCGCCGTTGGACACGATGGCGCGACCGTGACGACCGACGTGTGGCCAGAGCTGCTCCATCCACCGCAACGGGCGGCCCGTGACGAAGACCACGGGGACGCCGGCTTCGTCCGCGCGCGCGAGCGCCTCCGCCGTCCGAGCGCTGACCTGGTCGGCACCGTTGGGAACCAGGGTCCCGTCGAGGTCGGTGGCGATCAGCATCCGGGGAGCGTACGCGCCGCCTCCATGGCCTCCGCGCCCGCCACTCGTCAGCGGACGGGGGCGAAGGCCTCGGGCGAGGTGGCGAGTCGGGCGTCGAGTGCGGCGGTGAGCCGCTGCGCGGTGTCGAGCTCGTAGTAGGCCGCGTCGTCCTCGGCTTCGATGCGTTCGTAGGCGGCATCCTCGTCGGCGCCCTCCGCTGCCGCGACGCGCTGCGCGGCGCGCTGCACGACCTGTGCGACCTCGTCGAGACCCAGCCAGCGCAGGCCGGCGACGCCAGCGTCGACGACCTCCTGCTCGATCGCGCTGCCCAGGCCGCCGTTCTGCACCACACCGTCGAGGATGAGCGCGCCGGCCAGCGCCCAGTCACCCTCGCGCGCCGGCGTCTCGTCGTCCCCGGGGAACAACGTGCACGCCCGGTTCCACACGTCCGTTGCCAACTGCCCGGTCATGGTCGGTCCCTTCCGTCGCCGGCCGGATCACGTGTCGTCGGTGCCGTCGTCGCGGTCGTCCACGTCGTCGCCGTCGCTCGGATCGTCGGGCCCTGCGGCCTCGGCCGGGCCAGCGCCATCGGGCTCCTCGCCGCGCTCGCGCGCGGCGACACGCTCGTCGGCACTGGCCTCCCTGGGCGCGTCGCCGAGCCCCGCGAACAGCGCCGCGGCGTCGTCGGGGATGTCGAGGTCCTCGTCCGCACGCATGCGCGCCACCCAGCGGTCCGGGTCGGCGAGCTCCACCGCGTCGGGCAGGTTCTCCGGGTGCGCGAGCGCGCGGTGCAGCCCCTCCTGCCCGAGCGACGCCTCCACGGCCTGCACGAACCGTTCACCGACCTGTTCGTCGTCGGGCTTGATGTCCAACCCGAGCAGGGATGCCAGCAACTGCTCGCCGTCCCCCCGGCTGGCACGGCGACGGCGCAGCACCTCCTCGATGCGGTCCAGGGTCGGCAGCCGCCCGTCGACGGCGCGGGCGACCTCGTGCCGGGCCCACGCCCCGACCAGGCACACCACGCCCTGCAGCCGCTCGAGGATCCGCTGCTGCTCCGCGGTCGGCTCCATGTGCATCGAGGCGGCCCGCTCCATCGCCGCACGCAGCGACTCCGGGTCGTCGGGATCGACCGAGGACATCAGCTCCTCGGACATGTCCTGCAGCCGGCGCGGATCGACCTCGGTGCCGGAGGCGAACCGGGCGACGAGCCCGTGCACGTGCGCCTCCAGCCACGGCACCGCGTGGTAGAGGCGGCGGTGGGCGGCCTCGGTCAGCGCCAGCACGATCGCGACCTCGGTGAGGTCCAGGCCGTAGCCGTCGAGGTCCTCCGTGATGTTGACCGCGAGGTGGTGGGCCTGGTCACGACCGGCGGTGGGGATGCCCAGGTCGTACTGGCCGGTGAGCTGCTGGGCGAGCTGGCCGATGACCTGCCCTGCCTGCAGCCCGGCGAGCATCGCCCCCGAGGGCCGCAGCATCGCGCCGGGGTCGGAGCCCATCATCTGTTCGAGCAGCTGCTCGAAGCCGGGCGGGAGCATGGCCTGCAGCTCCTCGGGCAGTTCGTCGCGCGAGGGCATGCCGCCCTCGGCGAGCTGCTCGAACTGTTCGGTGGCGAGCCGGACCATCGCCTCGGTCGAGGCAGCGGCCACCGGCTCGACCAGCGGCTTGAGCGCCTTGATCGCGGCGTTGACCCAGGTCTGGCGCGAGGCGACCACGATGCGCCCGGCATCGGGCGGGGCGGGCAGCGGGGTCGCGTCCAGCCAGTGCTCGGCCAGGCGGAAGGCCTCGTCCGCCCGGGACTGCTCCTCGGGGGTCGGCCCACGGTCGCCGTCGGCGGCCAGCTGCAACGCGATGCGGCTGGCGAGGTTCCAGTCGACCGGGCCGGTGGGGGTCGCGGGCGGCTGGAAGCCGAACCCGGGTATCGCCCCGCCGCCGAACATCGCCTGCAGCTGTTCCTGGGCGCGTTCGAGCGCACCGGGGCCGCCGAGCTGCTCCATCATCTGGCGCAGTTCCGGGGGGAGCCCCGCGAAGGGGTCCTCGTCGTCGTCGCGTCGGTCGGGGAGGTCTGCCACCGCACGGCCTTTCCATCGTCGGCCTGGACGAACGCACCCTCGGTGGGTGGTCCGTCGGTGGCTACCGTAGGGCGCGCAGGCCGATCCGAACCCGGACCTGAGGACGGGGAGCGAAGGGTGACCACCATCGCCATCACCGGCGCGGGCGGCCAGCTCGGCACGCGGCTGGTCCGCACGCTCGGCGCGGACGAGTCCGTCGAGCGCCTGGTCGGCATCGATCACCAGCCACCGGTCAACGTCATGCCGCGCCGCTTCGAGTACCGCCCGGCCGACGTGCGCGACCCGGGCCTGGCCAGCGCGCTCAAGGGCGTGGACGTGCTCATCCACCTCGCCGCCCGCGTCGATCCGATGCGGGACGAGGACGCCATGCGGGCCGTCAACGTCACGGGCACCCGGGCGGTCCTGCAGGCCGCGAGCGACGCCGGGGTCGCCCGGGTCGTGCTGCCCTCATCGGTGGTGGTCTACGGCGCGCACCCCGACAACGACCTGCCGCTCACCGAGGACAGCGCGCTGCGCGGCATCGAGTCGCTGCCCTACGCCGAGCACCTGGTGACCGTGGAACGCTCGCTCGAGGGTTGGCTCGCCGCGCTCGACACCCCGCCGCGGGTGACGCTGCTGCGCTTCGCGCTGATGGCCGGCCCCGGGATGGACAACGTCATCACCCGGTCGTTCGAAGCGCCCCGCATCCCGGTGATCGCCGGGCACCGGCCACCGATGCAGTTCCTGCACCCCGACGATGCCGTCGCCGCGATCGTCCACGTCGTCGAACAGGACCTCGACGGGGTCTACAACGTCAGCGCCGACGGGTGGCTGTCGTTCGACGAGGTCACCGCGATCGTCGGCCGCCGCACCGTCGAGGTGCCCGAGGAGGTCGCCTGGTCGGTGACCGAGCGGCTGTGGACGTTCGGCATCGGCGCGCAGCCGCCGGGCCTGCTGGCGATGTTCATGCACCCCGCGGTGATGAGCGCGGCGCGGCTGGAGGCGACCGGCTGGTCGCCCAAGCACAGCAATCGCGACGCCGTCGCCGCCATGGCCGCCGAGCACCACGGGTACTGGAGCGTGCCGGGGCTGCGGGTCCGGCGCCGCGACGTCGCGCGGGCGGGGATCGTCGCCGGGCTGCTCGCCGCGTGGGGTGTGACCGCGATCTGGCGCCGGTTGCGTCGCTGACGGACCTGGACCGGCGCACCCGGGTGAGCGCCGGATCCTGTGAGTGTGCGCTCCCCGTGCCGTGGCACCGGTGGGGCGCCGGCGTCAGCTGAACAGCAGCCGCATCCGCGTTCGGCCCCGTTCGTCCTGCCAGGACTCGCGGCCGACGACCTCGCTGCCCTCCGGCATCGCCAGCAGCTGCTCGTGCATCTCGCCGCGGGCGATCAACGCGGTGATGGCGTCGACGGGCGTCGTGCCCTGCAGGTGGGATGCGTCGGCGAAGCGGTCCAGGAAGTCCGCCGGTCCCGGCATCAGGATCTCGTCGGGCGGGATGGGACCGAACCGTTCGATGATGGCGTCGTCGTCGTGGTAGAGCTGCAACTCGCCGGTCTCGCGGAGCCTCGCGGTCCTCGACGTCAACCCGGCCAGGACGGTCGGGGGGAGCTCGAAGGTGGCGTCCGGGACGAGCGGGACGACCAGGTGCGGTCGCGGCAGGTTCCCGGTCTCCGGCATCTCGCGCAGCTCCTGCCGGTCGAAGCCCACGACGTTGCCGGCCGCGGTCAGCTCGTAGTAGAGGAAGTCCTGCAGCCGCGGGTTGATCCCCGCGTACGCCCACATCCAGGTGTCGGGGTCGTTGAAGCGGGCGATGTTGGGCGGCGCGTCGGGCGCGACCGGCAGGTAGCGAACGAGGCCGTGATCGAGCACGATCCCGTCGCTGAGCAGCATGATGAAGGAGAGGTCCGTCGGGAGCGGCATGCCCAGCTGCTCGTGAGCCGCGGAGATGTCCTCGGACGCCGCCCCCGGAGGCAGCGTCACCCCGGGGAGTCCATCCAGGGCGTTGACCACCCGTTCGCACTCCTGGATCAGGTCCTCCCAGACGTCGTCCAACGGTCTCCCCCGGTGCCGTGTCGCTGCGCCATCCGACCACGGACGGTAACCCGCGCGGCCCGCGGCGTGCGCTGACCGGGGTGCGCGCGGCCCATGCGCACGTCGGGGTCAAGCCCCGGGCCGCACGTGCCGACACCTGCGGCAGGCGTCGCCGCACGGCACGTCGGATCGGCACGTCGGACAGGAGCTGCCATGAGCCACGCGGTCCACTACCGCGATGCTGCGGGGGACGACCACGTCGAGGACGTCGGGTCGCTCGACGCGGCGTTGGAACTGGTCGAACGCCTCCGCAACGACGACGGGGCGCAGGACGTCCGCGTCTTCCGCGAGGTCCCGATCGAGGTCAAGACCTACTACCGGGTGGTCGTCGCCGACGAGCACCAGCCCGAGGCCACCTCGGTGTCGTCGAGCGCAACCCCGAGCGCGCCGCCGGCTCCGCCGGTCGAGGCCGACGACGTCGAGGTCGCGCACGACGATGCGGCGCACGTCGAGGACGAGGCAGCCGCGCAGGACGAGGCGCCCCCGGTGATCGCCGATGCGGAGCCCACCGAGGTCGACCCGGCGGAGCCCACCGAGGTCGACCCGGCGGAGCTCGCCGAGGTCGACGCGGCCACCGACGAGCTCACGCAGCCCGCGGTCGCCGAGCCGGCCGTCGACGAGCCCACCCCCGAGCCGGCCCCGGCCGTCGCGGTCGAGACGCCCGAGCCGACCGTGCCCGTCATCCCCGACGAGCCGCCCTCCGGCGCGATGATCATCTCCCCGCCGATCCAGCACGCCGCCCCCGCCACCGAGGACGAGGAGCACACCGCCCGTCCGGAGCACCGCCGCCAGCTGTTCTCCCGCAGCTGAGCGAGACACCGCTCCCGCACCACCCACGGACGACGAGCCCGCCCACCTGCTGCCCACCGGTAGCCTCGTGGCCGCCCGGGGACCGATCCCCGACGGCGACCGGAGGCCACTGATGGGACGGGTGCTCGGGCTCGTCGTCGTCGGGCTGCTCGCGGTCGGGGGGCTGCTCGTCGGCCAGGGCGCCGTGCCGTGCGATGCGCTGGGCACGCAGCCGGTGTGCCAGGTGGCGCTGCGTCCCGGACCGAGCGACGACGTCGCGCGCTTCATCAGCATCGACGGCGTCGAGGAGGACCCGCCGGGCGAGCTGCGCCTGACCACCGTCGCCGTGGACGACCAGCTCAGCTGGCGCTCGTGGCTGAACGCGCGCCTGTCGAGCTCCTCCGAGGCGGTTCCGCGCGAGCAGATCTACCCGCCCGGGGTCGACCGGGAACAGGTCGCGGAGACCAACGCCGCGTTGATGGCCGACTCCCAGCAGGTCGCCACCATCGTCGCGCTCGAGGAGCTCGGGTTCGTGCTGGACGGCCGCGGCGCCGTGGTGGCTGCCGTCACCGAGGATGCGGTCACCGACCAGCTCGAGGCGGGCGACGTGATCGTCGCGATCGACGGCGTCGAGGTGTCGGAGAGCACCGACGTGGTGCGCGAGGTGCAGTCCCGCGAACCCGGTACGGACATCACACTGCGTGTGGTGTCGGCCGAGGTCCCCGCACGCGACGTCGAGGTGACCCTCGGTCGCGCGCCCGACGACGCCGACCGGCCCTACATCGGGGTGCTGCTGACCACCGACCTCGACCTGCCCGTCGAGGTGGCGATCGACGCCGGGGCGATCGGTGGCCCGTCGGCGGGTCTGCTGTTCACCCTGGCGATCGTGGACCTGCTCGGGGACGAGGACCTGACCGATGGCGCGGTGATCGCCGGCACCGGGACCATGAACCGCGACGGCGAGGTCGGCCCGGTCGGCGGGGTGCGCCAGAAGGTCGCCGCGGCCGGCTCCGCGGTCAACGGTGCGCCGAGCGCGGACGCGTTCCTGGTCCCGCGCGGCAACCTCGACGAGGCCCTGTCCGTGCGCGTCGCCAACGACCTGCTGGTCGTGCCCGTCGACACCTTCGAGGACGCCCTCGCCGCGCTGGAGGCGCTGCGCGACGGACGCGATCCGACCGATGCGCAGCTGCTGGCCGCCGGTCGCTGAGCTGGTGTGCGCCGCGCGCTAGGCGCAGTGGGCACCCCGGGCTGGGCACGGGTAGCCTCGCCGGCCCACGACGCCTGTCGTAGCTGCTCCCGCGACCTGTCGTCCGCGACCGCGGGCGGCGGGTCCCTCGACACCATCGTGGACCACCGGCGGAACGGCCTGCGGCGGTCATCGACCGCTTCGGCCGGTGACCGTGCCGACCAACGCCAAGCAAACGCAGGGCACCGGCCGACGCGTTCGGTGCCCCAGACTCCGAAGGGTCATCGTGGGCGACTTCGTCCGCCGTCGGCTCGGCACCGTCGTGGTGCTCGGCCTCCTCCTCGTGCTGTTCAGCGCGAACCGCATCGCGGTCCTCGTCACCGACTTCTGGTGGTTCGACGAACGCGGGTTCCGCGACGTGTTCACCACGGTGCTCGGCACGCGCATCCTGGTGGGTGTCGCGTTCGGGTTGGTGCTCACGCTGCTGATCGGCGTGAACCTCATGATCGCGCGCAAGGTGCGGCCGTTCTACGTGCCGTCCTCGCCGCAGCAGGCGCAGATCCAGCGCTACCGGGAGATGGCCGACCCCTACCTGCCGTGGCTGATCGCCGCGATCGCGGTGGTCTTCGGGTTCACCTCCGGGCTCGCGCTCAGCGCCTCGTGGGACACCTGGCTGCTGTTCCTCAACGGTGGTGAGGTCGGTGTGGCCGACCCGCAGTTCAACACCGACGTCGGGTTCTACCTGTTCCAGCTGCCGTTCTGGTCGCTGCTGCAGAGCTGGCTGTTCACCTCGCTGATCCTCACCGGGCTGCTGTCCGCCGGGGCGCACTACCTGCTCGGCGGGATCCGTCCGGAGGCCGAGGGCGAGAAGATCCTCCCGGCCGTCAAGGCACACCTCGCGATCCTGCTGGCGCTGATCCTGGGCGTGCGGGCGTGGGGGTACTGGCTCGACCGCTACATGCTGAACTTCTCCGAGCGCGGCAACGTCACCGGTGCGGCCTACACCGACGTCAACGCGGAACTGCCGGCGCTGTACCTGCTGATGGGTGTGTCGGTCCTGGCCATCGCGCTGGTGCTGGCCTCGATCCGTCGCGCCGGCTTCCTGCTGCCCGGGGCGGCGCTCGCGCTGCTGCTGGTCGCCTCGATCATCCTGCAGGGCGCCTACCCGGCCGCGATCCAGCGCCTGCGGGTCGACCCGCAGGAGCTCGCGCGTGAGCAGGAGTTCATCCAACGCAACCTCGACGCCACCACCCGTGCCTACGGGTTGGACGCCGTCGAGGAGGTGCCGTTCACGATCCAGAACGACCTCGACCTCGACGATGTGGTGGAGAACGACATCACCCTGCGCAACATCCGGCTGTGGGACCCCAACGTCCTGGAGACCACCTTCGAGCAGCTGCAGGCGCTGCGTCCGTTCTACGAGTTCAACTCCGTGTCGACGGACCGCTACGAGATCGACGGTGAGCTGCGTCAGGTCATGATCGCGACGCGCGAGCTGTCCAACCTGCCGGAGAGCTCCGACAACTGGCAGAACCGCCACATCACCTACACCCACGGGTTCGGCGTGGTGGCCTCGCAGGTCAACATCGCGAACGCCGAGGGCCAGCCGGTCTTCATCTCGTCGAACATCCCGCCGGCGGGGACCGAGGAGATCGTCCCGGACGTCCAGCCGGAGATCTACTTCGGGGAGTTCGCCGACCCGCCGTTCAACCTGGTCCGCACGGAAGAGAACGAGCTGAACTTCGAGGACCCGGAGACCCAGGAGCAGATCCTCACCGAGTACGACGGCAACGCCGGCGTGCCGATCAACTCCTTCGGTCGACGCCTGGCGTTCGCGCTGCGGTTCAACGACTACAACCTGATCCTGACCCAGGTGCTGCGCGACGACTCGCGGATCATCTACAACCGGCAGATCAGCGACCGTGTCCGTGAGGTGGCGCCGTTCCTGGAGCTGGACTCCAATCCCTACCCGGTGATCGACGAGGGCCGGGTGCGGTGGATCATCGACGCCTACACCACCTCCGACATGTACCCGTACTCGGAACGTCGGACGCTCGGGGTGCTGGGTCGACAGCTCCAGGTCAACTACGTGCGCAACTCCGTCAAGGTCGTCGTGGATGCCTTCGACGGGGACGTGACGCTGTACCGGGTGGAGGAGGACGACCCGATCCTGGACGCCTGGGAGCAGGTCTTCCCGGGTCTCATCACCCCCGCCTCCGAGGCGGGCTCGATCGCGGCCAACTTCCGCTACCCGCAGGACCTGTTCGCGCTGCAGTCCGACATCTACACCGCATACCACATCGACGACGTCCCGGCGTTCTTCAACCGGGCCGACGAGTGGGACCTGCCGACCGACCCGGCGTTGGCCGCCAACCAGGCGGGCGGGCCGGCCACGACGGCGGACCTCGCCGGCGGGTCGCGGCTCGAGCCCTACTACCTGTTGATGCGTCTGCCCGGGCAGGAGACGGAGGAGTTCGTCCTCATCCAGCCCTACCTGGCCCGCAACCGACCGAACATGGTGTCGTGGCTGGCGGGGCGCAGTGACGGGGACAACCTCAACAGCCTGTTGGCGGTGCGCTTCCCGTCCGACCAGCAGGTGCTCGGCCCGGCGCAGGCGCAGGCCCGCATCGAGCAGGACGACGACATCTCGGCCTACATCACCCTGCGTTCGCGTGAGGGGTCCACGGTCGTTCGAGGCAACCTGCAGGTCCTGCCCGTGGCGGATTCGATCCTCTACGTGCAGCCGCTGTTCCTCGAGAACCCGCAGGCGCAGATCCCGGAGCTGGCGCGTGTCGCGCTGGTGATGGGGGAGCGCACGGCGTTCGACCGGACGCTGTCGGGTGCGCTGTCGCAGCTCATCGGTGCGCAGGTCCCCGACGTCATCGCCGACGAGGAGGCCACCGACGCGATCATCGACCCCGTCACCGGCGAGGAGCTGGACGAGGACGAGCTGCCGGAGACCGACCCCGGCGACGGTGACGCGCCCGAGGACGGTGTGGTCGTCTCCGAGGACCTGATCCGTCAGGCCCTGGAGGCCTTCGGTCGCGCCGACGAGGCGCTGCGCAGCGGCAACCTCGCGGCCTACCAGCGGGAGATCGCTGCCGCGCAGCGGTTCCTGGAGGATGCGGCCGCGGCGCAGGGCATCACCATCGAGGAGCTCATCGAGGACCCGGCGGACGACGACGAGTTGTCGGACGCGGAGCTGCTCGAGGAGCTCGAGGGTGCCGGCGACGGCGAGGAGCCGGCCGACGACGACGGCTGATCGACGTCGGATCGAGGGGGCGTCCGGTGTACGCACGCCAGGCGCCCCCTCGGTTCGACAAGCGCCCGGGCCGGTCGGTAACGTCTGGAGCTCACAACGGCGCGGGGTGGAGCAGTTCGGTCAGCTCGCCGGGCTCATAACCCGGAGGTCGCAGGTTCAAATCCTGCCCCCGCTACTACGAAAAGGCCCTTCGGGGCCTTTTCGCATTTCATGGGTGCCCTATGGGTGCCATGGTCGTGTGGCCGGCATGGCACGCTGCGTTGTGGTCCCCCGTTGGGGTTGTCCGCGCTCATGACCCGGAGGTTGTGCTGACGATGAGCATCGCAGCCGTGTCGAGCGCCCGGGTGCTCGGGTCGCCATGACGATCCGCGACGTCTTCACGTTCGCCTGGCTCCTCGAGGAAGCCGGTGACGGTCCGCTGGCCCGGGGCGTGGCCTACGAGATCAAGGGCCGGGTCAGCATCACCCGGGACGAGTCCGAGCGGGTCGACGCCTTCGTGAGGGGCACGGAGCCTTACGTGGTGGAGCTGATCCTGGAGGCCGGACACCCGGTCTGGTTCTGCTCGTGTCCGGCGGCTCGTGACGGCTCGCTCTGCAAGCACGTGGTGGCGACCGCGCTCACGCTCGCGGAGTCGTCTGCTGCATCGACGACCGCGCCAGCCGAGGCTGTCCCCGTGTCTGCGCCTGTCGGTGAAGCGGCCGCGCCACCGGACGTGCGTGCCTGGCGCAAGCTCGTGACGAGCACGTTCGCCACCGGGGGTCGGTTCGTCGAGTACCGCCACGTCCCCGAGTGGGCGGCTGGAGTCCATGACCTGCTCGACGACATCGAGGAACTCCTCGACGGTGGTCACGCCGAGGCTGTCGTGACCCTGGCGGAGGACGCCCACCGTCGGGCCGAGACGGCGATCGGCCACATCGACGACTCGGGTGGTTGGCTGACCGACATCGCGGGCCGGGTCGCCGAACTCCACCAGGCCGCGGTCGCCCGAGCCCGGCCCGATCCCCGCGCACTGGCCAAGCGGCTCTTCAAGCTGGAGCTCGACTCCCACACCCTCGACACCTTCCACCGAGCGGCAGCGACCTACGCCGACGCGCTCGGGGACGAGGGCATCGCCCGCTATCGCGAGTTCGTCGAGGCGACATGGGCGGAGGTGGATCATGACGGCCCCCGGTGGGAGAACTTCCGTCTGCGGGAGGCACGCGTCGCCGTCGCGATCGCCGCCGGCGATGCGGACGAGCTCATCGCCGTCAAGCGCAACGATCTGCACAGCCCTGACGACCACCTCGAGATCGCCCAGACGCTCGCGGATGCAGGCCGTACCGACGAAGCGGTCGACTGGGCGCGCCGTGGGCTCGAGAAGTACGCCGACCGGTGGTTCCAGACACCGAAGTTGCGCGATTGGCTCGCCCAGTTCCTGTCGGACCAGAACCGCCCGGACGAGGTGGCCGACCTCTACTGGGACGGCTTCGTCCGGCATCCGACCCTCGGCACCTACCGCCAGCTCGTCGACCATGCCGCCGACCCGGGCGCGACGTCGACCGCTGCGGTCGCCTACCTCCGAGACCGGGTTGGCTCGCCCGTGGGCCCTTCGGGTCACGCCTACCCAGCCGACCCACTCATCGAGATCCTGGAGCACGACGGGCGTCACGACGACGCCTGGACGCTGCATCTGGAGCACGGCTGCGACCACGAGCTCGCGATGCGGCTGGCGAAGCGTCGCGAGGCCGACCATCCGCTGGACGCGATCGTCGTCTACGACCGGGATGTCGAGCAGCACATCGCCCGGAAGAACAAGACCGGCTACCGCGCCGCCGTTCGGCAGCTGGTCCGGATCCGCAAGCTCGCCGACGAGGCCGACCAGCCCGACATCGCCACTGGGATCATCGACCGGGTCCGCACCGAGCACCGCCAGAAGCGCAACCTCATGGTGCTGCTCGACGACACCGGCTCCAACGTAGGGTGACGCAAGACCTCCGCGGGCGAGCGCGGGAAGCGACGGTGGTGCTGGCAACGTTGGGGCAACGACCACGGAAGCGCGCAAGTCGTCGTGGCGAGTGGGTCCAGAGCAGCGTGACCGAGACCGACGCCCATAGCTTGGGATTGAAGTGACAGCGGTCGCTGCGTCACTGATCTGCTCTTGCCACTCACCTTGGACGACCGAAGGGCGGCTCGGCACACACCGTCTGTTGCTTCGGATGTTGATCCGTCCAAGCGGCCACGACGGTACGCGGGCTCAGCCTGCCGCCATTCGGGGGTCGAACGAGCTAGTGCTGGTCTTGCCCTGCCTTTGTCGGGTCTTCCCCTCGGTAGTGGGTGACCCGGTCGCGGATGCTTGGTGAAGACACGTACGGCCTCGATGCTCGAGGTGTCTAAGCCAACCGAGCGACCGAGGCCGTACGCGTGTCTGACACTACCCCTGACCAGGGGTGGAGCGAGCTGTTGTTTGCCCTGCCCGAGTTCATCCTGAGCGACGCCAACATCGACGAGAACGGCGAGCTCGTCGCCGACGTCGAGCTACCCCGCGGGCTGCAGCCCTGCACCAGATGCGGAGTGATCGGGTTGCATCCGCTGCACGACTGGCGGTCCCACACCGTGCGCCACCTCCCCGTCGCAGGCCGCGCGACACGGCTGGTCTGGCGCAAGCGGCTGCTCACGTGCCTTGAGGGCTGCGGCACGTTCGTGGAGCGGACCGCGTCGATCGCGCCGAGCGCGGTCTGGAGCCGCGCGGCCGCACGAGCAGCGGTGGCGGCATCGCAGGCGAACATCCCGATCGACACGATCCGCAAGGAGTTCGGGGTCGGGTGGAACACCGTGATGCGCGCCGTGCTTGCCGCGGCGCAGCAGGTCGCTCAGGTGCGCCCAACGAGGGTCGGGATCGACGAGACGGTGATGACCACCGGCCGACTGACGACCCGGCGGCGGCAGTTCCTCACCGCGCTGGTGTGCCTCGACACCTCGCTGGTCGTCGCGGTCACCCAGGGCCGTGACCGCGGCTCTGCGGTGCGTCTGCTGGCGGATCACGCCCCCGACGCGAAGGTCGTGGCGTGCGATCTGTTCTCCGGGTTCAAGTCGGCCGCGGACACCCTCGAGGACGCGGTGGTCGTCGCTGATGTGTTCCACCTGGTTCGCCTCGGGCTCACCGCACTGGACGAGGTCCGACGTCGCCGCCAGCAGCAGATCCACGGGCATCGCGGCCACAGAGATGACCCGCTGTTCCGCCTACGTCGGGTGCTGCGCGTCGGCCAAGAACGGCTCGGCGAGGACGTGATCGCCAAGATCTTCGACCGCCTCCGCGACGCGGACACCGACGACGAGGTCGCCGCCGCGTGGGTCGCCGTGGACCTGCTGCGACGCATGTACCAAGCCCCCGACCGTGACACCGCCCACCGCCGGCTCGTCGCGTTCTACGAGTGGGCCGTCACCGTCGACGTGCCCGAGGTCACCCGCATGGCCACGACCATCGACACCTGGCAGGACGAGGTGTTCGCGTTCTTCGACACCCGCGCCTCGAACGCACCCACCGAGTCCGCGAACGTGAAGATCAAGTCCATCCGTCGTGCCGCCCGCGGCTTCCGCAACTGCGACAACTACCGAGCCCGGATCCTGCTCCACGCCGGCCAGCCACGTAGCCTCCCCACCACCTCAAGGATCAGGTCCTACCGCTTCACCACCGCGGCGTGACCCACCTCAGAGGGGAAGACCCGGCATGGCCAGCGGCCAGGCCCCGGCCGTGCACGGCGATCTTGTTCAGCGCGCCGTCACCTCGACGGCACCGAACGGCTCGTTGGTGGCCGACCCCGAGGGCCACAGGGAGCTTCTAAGTGGGTCGGGAGCCGATCGCCGGTGTCGTGCGAGCGTGGCCATGTGACCGTGTACTGGTACGCCCGCGAAGTGGGGACTTCGGGGCGGGTGGCCGACGGGACCCCTGGAGTGGACGCAACGGCAACTATGCGTGGCTTAGCGACTTCGGCACTTCCACGCCAGCGCTCGCAACGGGGACTACCTCGTGGCTTCCCTGTTCGCCCCGCCGCCACGGCTCTGGCGACTGCTACCGAACGAGTCGACCTTGTCGTCCGCATTGGGCGATCCGTATCTCCCGGCCGCTGAGCCGGCGCGCGCGGGGGTGTCGGCCACCGTTCTTCCGCCGGCATGGCCCCGGCTGTGGACAACCGCGGCCGAGTTCCGGCTCGCCTCTACGATGCGAGCGTCACTCGTCCGCTGGGAGGGTCCGGAGCCGGTGGCCGAGATCACCTTCGAGGAGTCCGGGCGTCAGATCCGGGCATTGACCGACCTGGCCGAGCAGGCCATGGCGGACGGGCGGCCGGACGATGCCGCTGAGCGGTGGCGTGCCGTTCTGGCGCATCCGTGTGCACACCATCAGTTGGCCGCCTACGAGATCCTCGACGAGGTCCATCGGGCGTATCGGGAAGCCGGACTCTACGAGGAGGCGATCGCGGCCGGCTACCGGTCGGTGCCCGACCCGGAGACCGACATCGCGGAGTGCTACCTCGATGCAGGTGAGCTCGGCAAGGCTGACGCGCTGTTCGCGACGCTGCGTGAGCGTGACCCCGAAGACGTGTGGCTCTACAGCGCCGCCGCCTACAGCTACCTGGGCATCGACGTGACCACCTCCCTTCGATGGGCGCTGGACGGCATCGAGGTGGCACTGGCGACCGGCGACCCCGACCAGGTCGTGATGCAGCTGCTCGAGTTGGCCGAGGACGCGTGGGGGGAGATGGCCGAACCCATCGACCAGCAGCTCGTCGACCGGGTGGAGCGGTTCTGCGACGAGTGGACCCCTGTCACCTCACCGCGACGCTCCGGTGGTCTGCCACCTCGCGATGATCGGCCATGCGTGCACTGCGGCTACCAGCCGGAGACCAGCCGGGCCGTGATGGACGAACCCGCCCGGCGCAACCGTCGACGTCTACTCGAGGTCGAGGATCCCGAGGCGCTGGGCGGGCTCGATGCGGCGTTCGGACCCGAGCCCAAGGCCAAGCCCTCGGGCCCGATTGCGCTCGCCACCGGCTGGTTCCCCGCCGAGCAATGGGCCGAGGCGTGTCAACGGTGGCCGGAACTGCTCGATGATCGGCCTGCAGAGCACCGCGCCTACACCCAGGCGACCGAGGCACAGATCAAGCGCATCGCCCGGCATGCCGTCGCCAATCGGCTCCACGTCGCGGCAATGACCGTCGACGGACTCGAGGCCCACGCCGAGGAGTCCGGCAACGACCCCGGCAGCGGCGCGGCCCGATCGCACTACGCCGCGACGCTGCTGCGGACCGGTGACGCCGTGGCCTGGCCGCCAGGCCGCAACGAGCCGTGCTGGTGCGGCTCGGTACGCAAGTACAAGAAGTGCTGTGGCCCGGTCCCCGCTGCGCCGGATGATCCCTCGTGAGTCCGCCGACTGGACCCGGGCGACGTCATCCGCGGCGCGACACGCCGGCGACGTTGCGGCTGCGCGCTCAGCTCGAGGGGGCGTTTCCGCCGGTGTGGCGACGGATCGATGTGGCCTTCGACCTCGGGCTCGACGAGCTGCACTCGGTGTTGCAGGTCGTGTTCGGGTGGGAGGACTACCACCTGTACCGGTTCACGACCGGCCCGCAAAACGATCCGGGTGCCGCGTTCGTGTGCACGGCGGATCTCGCCGAAGGCTTCGATGACGATCTGGCCATGCCGACCTGGGATGTCCGGGTCGATGAGCTGCTCGCCGAGCCGGGGGAGCGGCTGCATTACCAGTACGACTACGGCGACGGCTGGCAGGTCAGCCTCGCAGTCGAGGACATCGTCGACGGTCGTGTGCCGCCAGGCCGGGCGACGCTGGTCGAGGGCGACGGGGCTGGCCCGCCCGAGGACTGCGGTGGCATCCACGGCTACCGACTGATCGTGGCTGCCTCCGACCCGGCCCATCCCGACCACCGCCAGGCGCTGGCTGAGGTGGCGGAGCTGTGGGGCGACGAGGTCGCCCCGCGCGACCTCGGCCTGGTGGCGTTCGACCCGGCCGCGATCGACGCCCGGCTGCAGGCGCTGGATCTCGCCGCCTCCGCGCCGACCCCGGCTCGGATCGGTGGCAGGCTCGCGACGTTGCTGCTGCGCGTCCGCGAGCCGGATACCGACCGGCGGTTGCGGGCGCTGGCATCGTCGGCCGGTGTCGAGGTGGACCTCGACGAGGCGACCGCCGCCCGGATGGTGCGGCCGTTCACGGTGCTGCTCGCCACGGTCGGCGACGGGGTGAAGCTGACCGGAGCCGGCTACCTGCCCCCGGCGGTGGTGCAGACGATCTTCGACGAGCTCGACCTGGGTGAGGAGTGGATCGGCAAGGGCAACCGTGAGGATCTCACCGTCCCGGTCCTCGAGCTGCGCGAGACCGCGCAACAGCTCAAACTGCTACGCAAGTACAAGGGCAAGCTGGTGCCCACCACCCGTGGACGCGAGCTGGCCGTCGACCCGATCGGGCTGTGGTGGCACCTCGCCGCCGCCCTGCCGTTCGGTGGTCGCGACGCCGCGGTACCTGAATGGCAGGCCAGCGTGCTGCTGCTCGCGCTGATGGCCTCGGGCTCGACCGACAACGCCGAGGTGGAGATCGCCAAGCTGCTCATCGGGCTTGGCTGGGCCGTCGGAGACGGCCAGCCGATCGACCGGCGCACCGTCACCGGCCTGATCGCCACCGACGTCCGGCTGTTGCGCCGACTCGGCGCGTTCGAGCGTGACCGGCGGCACGACCGCTGGCCCGGTGCGGTCACCGACGGTGGGATGACGTTGGCTCGAGCGGCACTCGCAGCTGAGCGGCCCTGAGGGACGCGAATTCATCTCAACACCGGTGGTGCACGGGATGTATAGTGTTCAAGAATTCATGAACGGTGAACGGTGGGCGTGAGGGAAGCGAAGGAGGTAGCCGTCGCCGAGTTGGCGGCGGTCCTGGCCGAGTTCGGTCTCGAGGTGGAGACCTCGGCGGGTTCGGGTGGCGCCGATCTCATCCTTCCCGGCCGAGTCTGGCCTGGCTTCGCCGGCGGCTGCGCGATCAGACGGACAGTTCCGTGCTCCCGGTGCTCGTTGCGGACCACGTGGACCCAGGGCTACGCATGGAGCTTGCGGCTGCCGGTTGGGGGTGGCTGGACCGGTCCGGCCACTTGCGGTTGGTCCGCGGCGGTCTGCAGCTCGACAGGCGCCTCTCCAGCCTGATCGGGCCGGACACGACACCGATCGATCCGCTCGACCGCCCGACGGGACTGGCGGTGGCCATCTGTCTCCTGGAGGGCCCTAGGACCGATTCGGTCCGCGGGCTTGCGACTGCAGCCGGAGTCTCCACGGGAGCGGCGCACAGCGCTCTGACGGAGCTCACGACCCTGGGGCTGCTCGAGGACGGCCAGCGCCGCGACCCCGATCTGTTCTGGGCAGTGGCTGCCCGGTGGTCGACTCGGTGGTACGCACTTGGCAGCGGGCCGGGGCCAGGTGTCCCACTCTCGGTCCAACGACTGCTGCGTTTCGGCCTCGACGACGCTGCGGCACCCGGGTGGTCCGAGGTCGGCGATCGAGTCGCCCAGGCCTACGGGGCACGTGTCGCGGGGGAGGGACCACCCAGGTTCTACCTGCCGGACCAGCGTGCGCTGACCTGGGCGCTACGAACCTGGGAGTCGGCCCGTGATGACCGAGCAGCGACCGCCTGGTTGACGGTGCCACCCACGAAGTCTGCGACCTCGGACCGTGTGGACCTCGGCAACGAGTTCCTCGCAGCCCGACCGATCGTGGTCGCGCTCGACCTCGCTGCCGACAACAGTCCACGAAGCCGCGAGGTGCTCGAGGACTGGAAGGGCAGCGGGAGGCAGCCACGTGTCTGGTGATCGTCGGGTACTGAACGATGTCGGTGGTGTACTCGCGGAGATCGTCGATGGATTGCACGACGTCAGCCGGTAGCTCGAGGGCCTGCCTCACGCGCTCGTCGGTGGCGTCGCCGTCCTCGTCCACGTGCAGGGTCATCGAGTCACGCAGGACATCGACAGTGCAGTGCGAGCCTTCGAGGTCGACGTGCAGCAGCGGCTACAGGTCGTCGCCGACGTCGAGTTGACCAAGGGCAGCGATGCGTTCGTCGTCCTCGCGAACGGGGTACCGGTCGACATCCTGGCGGCAGGTCACAACCCACCGCGCCGCGGCATCGGGGCGTTCAGGGAGGCCAAGGCGCACGCGGTGCGCTGGGCGATCGAGACTGCCGTCGCCACCACCATCGAAGCCGACCCTCCGGGACGTCGCGGACCGATCCTGCTTCCCGTCGCGCGCCCGGCAGCGCTCGTCGCGATGAAGGCTGTCTCGACCGCTGACCCCGCCCGCGGTGAGAAGCGCGCCAGCGACCTGCTCGACATCTGGCGACTCCTGTCAGACAACCCGGTCAGGACCGCACACCTCCTCGCGCAACTTCGCGCCGCACCCGACCAGCTGCAGCTCTACACGCGGCAACGACTCCTCGATCTCTTCGTCGCAACACCCGGTGACTTCGTCCGAGACATGGCGCACGGTCCGGGCGGTGCGGCCGATGTCCGCGAGGTTCGGGAGCTCTACGACGAGCTGATCCAGCCCGGAGTCGCGGAGCAGTAGTGCGACGCCAGACTCGACGTCGGCGGTCCGCTGTCGGGGACCTACACCGCCATCGAACGCGCACCGAAACCCATTGCGATCCTTGCGAGGCCTGCGCAGCAGCTGACGTGCCCGGCCCGCGAGGCCTGTGGATGAACGCGCCGTCGCGTCACAGCTGTCCACGAGGATGGCTGCCGAATCCAGCTGTGAGGAGGCGACGTGGCGATCTGTCAGGACTGCGACCAAGAGATGGGTACGGCAACGAGCTGCACGGTCGATGCGTTCGTCCTGCAGGGGCGGCGCTACGCCCGTCAGTGGACGCGCCGTCCGATCGGCCCGGACGGCAGATGTGGCGACTGCGGCATGGTGTGCGGCTACCACCACACGGGCTGCGATCTCGAGCTGTGCCCACGTTGTGGCGGGCAGTTCATCTCGTGTGGTTGCACTTGGGCGGACGAGGACACCGAGAGCCTGGTCCTTCTCGCCGGTGACACGGTCGTCTACCCCGATGGCCTGGCTGGCCTCCGCGTCCCACCGGATCGTGCGGAGCCTTGGGGCTGAGCCGGCCCGGTAGGGAGGTCAGCAGTTCGGGGGCCGTCTCTGCCGACAGTTGCAGTGCGTCGACGCGCCACGGCCGCGGGCCGGCGGTTGGGTCCGTGCTGCGGAACCATGGGCGGTGCTTGGGCAACGGCCGGCTCATGGTGTTGCGTTCATGCAACGAACAGACGGAGGCCGCATGGGCGCAATCGACCGGGTGATCGAGGAACGTGACCTGCGTGAACCGGGTTTCGCTGCTGCGGTCGAGGCGGAACTGGACGAGATCCGTGCGTTCGACGACCTCGTCAAGGTCATCCTGGATCGGCTCAGTGAACTGGGTTGGACCCGGGAGGAGCTGGCCACCCGAGCAGAGCTGAACGCTGCGTCCCTACGGCGGCTGCTCACCTCTCCGGCGGCCAACCCGACGTTCGCCACGATGATGTCGATCGCGCAGGCGTTGGGCTTGCGAATCGAGATCCGTGAAGAGGCCTCGGTCGAACAGATGCTCGCTAGCTGAAGTCCACGGAGCGGGTCGCACGATACGCATCTCGTCGGACGGGCCCGGCAGTGCCGGCGGACAGAGGTGTCGACCGGTCGCGAGCGAGGTCGGGCAGCGCGGCCACGACCGCGCCGGGGCAGCTCCGGAACTCCGATCCATGGGTGCCCTATGGGTGCCCAAATTCCTGAGAGCGACGAAAACGGGCCGGAACTGCGGAGACGACATAATCACATAATGCCTGTTCAGAGGCGGTTCTTGAGACCGGCCGGTGTCGAGCGAAATGCATTGATATATCTGGAGAGTGGCTCAGAACCCGGAGGTCGCAGGTTCAAATCCTGCCCCCGCTACTCCTCGGAACCCCCGCTTCGGCGGGGGTTCCTGCGTTCCCGGGGGATCGAGGACCCCGACGGTCGAGAGCCGGCGTCCGCCGCGGCGATCGCGGCCGGATCGACCCGCCCTCGCCTGGCCGGCTGTCGAAGCAGATCGGACTCGCCGGGCTCTCTCCCCGGGGGTCGGGCGCGGCCCGACCTCGCTGACCTTCGACGCGCGCCCGGCCCGATCCGCGAGGGTGCCGGTGGGCGTCCCGTGACGCTCGTGTCGCGCGGCGGCGTCAGCGCCGGCCGAGCCACACGCGGACGCCGATGACGGCGGCGAGGATCGCCACGATCGCGGCCGCGAGCCCGGCCGCCATGGAGCGGTCGCCCTCGACGGCGAGGTAGATCGCCTCACCGGCCCGGACACCGAGCAGGAAGATGAGCGCCGCAACGAGCACGCCGAGGAACCCGATGGCGACCGGGTGGCGCGTGAGCGCGTCACGGAGCCGTCGCGCGCGGGTGGGGGACGCCGGGTCCTTGGCGCTGGTGCGGGAGTGGTGGTCGTCGTGATGCGGCATCGGTGCTCCTGGTGTCGCCGTGCGTGGATCGTGGATCGTGGGACGTGCAGGTCGATGGTCGGTACCGGCGCGTCGCGCTGGGGTGGTCACCCCGGCAGGCGTCACCCCGCCGGGCGCTCACCCGCCGGGCGTCACCCCGCCGGGCGTCACCCCGCCGGGCGGTCATCCCGCCGGGCGGTCATCCCGCGGGGCGTCACCCTCGTCGGAGCCACGCGCACGGGCTCACCCGCGCGGGCTCACCCGCGCGGGGGCAGGCCGACCAGTCCGGTGAGCAGGTCGTCGACGAGCTGCTCGCGTGGGGGCCAGGCGATGGTCGGCCGGGCGCCGATGAGGCTGCCGAGGCCGTGCAGGCCGGCCCAGACCAGCATGGCCATGCGTTGCGGGTCCCCGTCGCGGGCGACCCCGGCCTGCTGGCAGCCGGCGATCCCGCCGGCGAGGGCGTCGAAGGCCTCCGTGCCCGATGGGCCGTCGGGGGACAGCAGCGTCTCGCGTCGGCTGGAGAACAGCAGGGCGTAGCCGCCGGGTTCGCTGGCGGCCCAGTCGAGGTAGCCCAGACAGCCGCCCCGCAGCGCGCCGGCCGCGTCGCCGGCGGCGGCCGGGGGACCGGCACCCTCGCCGATCGCCCGGGCGAGCGCACCGAACCGTCTGGCGACGGCCTGTCGGATCAGCTCCTCCTTGGAGTCGAAGTGGCGGTACAGCGACGGGGGTGTGACCCCGACCCGGTCGACGATGGCGCGGATGGTGACGGCCCGCTCGTCGCCTGCCTCGTTCAGCAGTTGCTCGGCCGCGTCCAGCAGTTCGTCACGCAGCAGATCGCCGTCGCCGCGGGCCGCGCGGGTGCGTGCCATCGAGGTCCTGTCGGTCGTCGCGCCGTCGGGTGGTGTGCGTCCGGTCGCGCCGGTGCGAGGCCACCACCCGGGTGTCGTTCAGAGCAGGGTCGTGAGCAGCGGTCCGGCGCCGAGCAGCGCCAGCATGCCCCAGGTCCAGGGCGACCAGGTACGCACGTGCCGGGCGGCCGTGCCGATCATCGGGGGGAACCCGAGCGTGAGGTCGAACAGGGCCAGCATGACCGCGGCGCGGCGGACCTCGTCCCAGGCGAGCCAGCCACCGGTCGGCTCGACGAGCACGGCCGTCCAGGCCAGCGCGCCGACGACCAGGGCACCGGCGAGGTGGCTGCGGCCGAGCGCCGCCGCCTCCCGGTCGTGGCGCCATCCCGGCCGGGTCGAGGTCGAGGACCCGGTGAGCGGGAACCACACGCCGACCGCCACGGCCAGCAGCCCGGCCAGGCCGAGCCCGTTGCTCCACGGCACGTGCCCCAGCTGCAGGCGCTCGCGGCGTGCGGCCAGCCGGATGGCGGCCTCCCGCAGACCGAGGAACACCGCGACGGTCACGAGCAGCGTGCCCGCGACCGCCAGCGCATCGGCGTCGGACCGTGGCGCCCGCCAGGCGACCAGGGCCAACAGCAGCAGGTTCAGCGCGGCGGTGACCGCCAGCGCCCGCCCTGGTGCAGGTGCCGTGGGCTCCTGCGGTGCGGGCCGCAGCCACAGCTGCATGCCGGGGTCGAAGCCGGTGCCGGCCTGCAACCAGCGCAGCGGCATCCGCCACCCCCACCGGCGCAGCTGGTCGGTGGCCGTGGTGGGTCGGTAGCCGCCGGCACGGTGCAGTGCCTGCGACGCGGAGTTGGTCACGTCGATCCGTGCGGAGGTCTCCACGCATCCGAGCTCGGCGAAGCGGGCGTCGGCCGCATCGCGCAGCACCGTGCCGATGCCGCGGACGGGCACCTCAGGGTCGGCGAAGATGAAATGAACGATCCCGAGCGGTCCCAACCGGCCTGCCGAGGTGGCGTGCAGCACCACGCCGCCGACGACGCGGTCGTCGCCGTCCACCGCGACGAGCGTCTCGCGTCCGCGGGTGGAGAACAGCAGCCGGTCGAACGGGTCGAACGCCCGGGTTGCGACCGCACGGACCTGGGGCTCCTCGCCCTCGTGCATCGCGCGGACCGTCACCGTCGCTGCCTCGGCGGTGCTGGGGGAGTGGGTCTGGTCGGACGGGCGGATCATCGTGGTCTCCATCATCGAACAGTGAAGGTAACTAGCGATAACCTAACAGACGATAGCTTCGTGTCAAACGCGACATCGAGCCGCGAGCCGTCGACGGTCGCGGCGGACAGGTCCATCCGCGACGAGCGGAGGACCTCCGGCTCTGGAGCGACGGGCACCGCGCCTCCATCCTGGCCTGGAGAGCGCCTCCGTCCACCGGAAGGCGGGGCCATGGGGCCCGCGCTCGCGCAGGAGACCCAACGATGACCACCACACCGTCGACGTCCGAGCCCGTCACCGAGACGCGGGTTCCCGCGCCATCCCTGTGGTGTCCGTTCGACCTGAAGGTCGCTGTCATCGCTGCGTTCGTGAACGGTGAGCTCGACCACGACGTCTACGACGGGGTGGAACTGCAGTGGTTCGACGACGACGTGCACGGACGCGGCCTGCTCGCGTTCCTGTCGCGTCGGGCCGACCGACGCGTCGACTACTACCTGACCGAAGGGCTGCGGCTCGACCCCGCCACCTACGAGATCGGTGGCGGGACCGGCGGGTGGGACGAGATCCGCTTCGAGCGCGACCTGCTCGAGGTCACCGCCGACGGGGTCCGCGCCGAGGTCCGGTTCCACGACCGGGACGGCAGGCTGATCGAGATCGCGCTCGACGACACCGACGCAGGTCCTCGCCGGACCGGCGAGCTGCTCGCGCCGGTCGGCGCCGCGATCGAGTCGCCGGTCTCGCTCGGTCTCGTGTTCCTCCAGGGGTTCGACCTCCTGCGTCGGACGAGCCATCGGCCGAGGATCGCCATCGACGGGATCGACGTCCCCACGGGGACCCTCCCCGGGCGAGCGCTGCACCGGAGACACCTGATCAAGGCGGCCGGACCGTTGGTGGTCGCGACCGTCTGCCCGGCGGGGACCCGGACGCTGACACCGGTGGACCCGAGCGACCCGGCGCCCGTCGTGCTGACCCCGGACGGCCAGGGGATCGCCGGCCTCCGAGCCGGTGAGGGCGACCGGACCGCCGAGCTGTCGTTCGTTCCACCGCTGCCATCGCTCGACGGGATCGCAGCGGACGAGACCGTCACCGGTACCTGGACGGTCGAGGTGGTGTCCCGGCCGATCACCGGTGGGAACTGGTCGGTGACCCGTCGGGGCGACGACCTGCGGGTGGATCTGCAGGTCACCCGCCCCTGGCGGCCAGCCCCCGGACTCCCGCCGCTGCTGCGCATCGTGACGCGTGTCCTGCCGGTGTTCCGGCGTTGGCCGACCACCTACCGCTGGTCCGCCGAGATCCAGCTCGATGCCGGTCCGACGGTGGTGTCGCGTTGGGAGCGGACCGGGGACGAACGGGGCGACAGCTACCGCAGGGCGACGCACCGCAGCTGACGATCAGGCGTCGGGCGTCCGGGTGTCGCCGCGTTCGGATGGGGCGGGATCGTCGCTCACGCTCGGGTGCCGAAGTGCTCTGGTGCGGTGACGCCCGGTGCGTAGGATGATGGAGGTTCGACTCGGTGGGCATCGCCAAACGGGTGCGCTCGCCGATCTACAGGTCGCCCTGCCGCCCCCGTTCGGGTCAAGGGTGACCGGAGGGCCCGGCCGTGCCCGCAGCCAGGGAGCGATCCGACACACGCAGTGGTGTCCGCGTCAGCGGCATCCGGATGTCGATCCTGCGCCCGACCGCGCTCACACTTCTCGCGCTGCTGATCGTGGTTGGCGCGACTGGCTGGTCGATCTCCAGGTCCCAGACCGAGCTTCGCACCGCCAACCTGGAACGGTTCGATGGTCGCGCGCTGGTGACCGCGTCCTTCCTCTCCGCCTACCTCGCTGGAACGGTCGACGATCTCGGGTCGCCCGAGTTCCCGATCGACGACGACGCGCTCCAACCGTGGCTGCAGGCCAGCGACCTGGATGCCGTCCGGATCCTGGACGACGCGGGCGCGGTGATCGCATCCTCGACGGGGGTACCGGTCGGAACGCCCTCGCCACCACCCGATGGGCGGTGGGTCACGACCGAGATGTCGGGGCTGGGTTCCGCGCTGACGGTCGCGGTCACGGCCGAGGACGGCACCACGAGGCAGGGCTGGATCGGGCTGAACTCCTCGGCACTGATCGATCTCATGAACGATGCGCCCGCGACGGGTCGCACGGTACGGCTGCTGGTCTCGCCTGACGGGGAGGTGGTGCTCGCCCAGGGAGGCGACCGTCTCGATCCGAGCTCCCTCGCCGGCATCGTGTCCGGCACACCGCCGGCAACGGGCATGGAGACCGTCGACGTCGACGGGCAGCGGTGGGTGCTGTTCGGACATCAGGGACCGTCCGCGGGGTGGGTCTCGTTCCTCGCGATCCGGGAGTCGGAGCTGTTCGTGGGTGCCGCGGGCTGGACCGGTGCTGCGAGCTGGGCGGTCTGGGGCCTGCTGCTCGTTTCCGGTCTGGTGGGTGTCGGGCTGGTACACCGACTGGAGGGCCAGAGTTCCCGGCTCGCCCGGCTCAACGGGGACCTGTGGCAACGCCAACGGGTGCTCGGTGCCTCGACCGAGATCGTGGAGTGCACGAACCGTTCGCAGTCGATGGCAGAGGCGCTTCCGGATCTGGAGCGTGGCCTCAGCGGTCTCCTCGGGGTCACCGACGTGCGCTGGCAGCCGAAGCGCGATCGGCTGGCCAGCTCCGAGGTCGTGCCCACCGGGGGCGGACACGTCGAGGTCCCGGTCGAGGTCCACGGTGCCGGCGGCGGGGCGCTGGTGCTCGTCGGTACGCCCGAGAACAGCGCCGGCGACGATCTGGAGGCGATCGCACGCGTGCTGGCCAGCTCCTGACCGGCGCTGCTGGAGCGCGAAGCCGTGCTCGACGACCTGCGGCGCTCCAACCAGGAACTCGAACAGTTCGCCTTCGTCGCCTCCCACGACCTCCAGGAGCCCCTGCGCAAGATCGCCAGCTACACCCAGCTGCTGCAGCGCCGCTACGCCGACCAGCTCGACGAGGAGGCCGGCGAGTTCATGGACTACGCGGTGGATGGCGCGAAGCGCATGCAGCACCTCATCGACGATCTGCTGCGCTACTCCCGCGCAGGTCGTGTGGACATGGCACGGCAACCGGTCGCTCTGGACGAGCTCCTCGATCAGGTACTCGGCGATCTGAGCTCGAAGGTCGCCGCCAGCGGTGCCGAGATCACGATCACACCGCAGCTGCCGATCGTCGATGCCGACCCCACCGCCCTGGCCCAGGTCTTGAGGAACCTCATCGACAACGCGTTGAAGTTCCACGGTGGGCAACCGCCCCGGATCACCATCCGGTCACGGTGCACCGACACCGAGGCCGTGCTCGTCGTCGCCGACGCCGGCATCGGCATCCCGCCCGAGCAGGCCGAACAGGTCTTCGGGTTGTTCCAGCGTCTGCATCGCGACCCACAGCAGCCGGGCACCGGGCTCGGTCTGACGATCTGCCGACGGCTGGTCGAGCGAGGCGGTGGAACGATCCGCATCGTGCCGGACATCCACCACGGCACCGAGGTGGAGCTCACGCTCCCCCTGACGACGGAGGGTTCACCATGAGCGATCCACGCCTCCAAGAGCACATCGGGCCACTGCAGATCCTGTTGATCGAGGACGACCCCGGCGACGCACGCCTGACCCGGGTCGCGCTGCACGACGTGGCTCCTCAGCACGAGCTGACGGTGGTCGCCGACGGCCACACGGCGCTGCGCTACCTGCGACGCCAACCGCCGTATCGGCAGGTGCGGAAGCCGGACCTGATCCTGCTCGACCTCAACCTCCCGGGCATGCACGGCCACGAGGTCCTACGGGAGATCAAGGCCGACCCCGCACTGCGATCGATCCCCGTCAACATCTTGACCACCTCGGCGAGGGAACACGACGTGCTCACCAGCTACGAGCGCTACGCCAACGCCTACGTCACCAAGCCGATGGACCTCGACGACTACCTCGAGGTCCTGCGGCAGGTGACCCGCTTCTGGTCGCAGACCGCGGAGACCCCCGAGATGTCGGCATGAGTTCCCCACTCAGCGTGCTCCTGGTCGAGGACGACGATGGTGACGCCCGCCTGCTCGCGCTGCTGCTCGCAGAGACCGACCTGCGAGCCGAACTCGTCCGGGCCAGGTCGTTGGCGGAGGTCCCACCCCTGGTCGAGGGCAACCGGTTCGATGTCGCGCTGGTCGATCTGCACCTGCCGGACAGCCAGGGGCTCGACACCGTGCTCCACGTGCGTGCCAACCTCGCGGATACCCCGCTGATCGTCCTCACGGGTACCAGCAGCGAGCATCTGCCCGAGCGCGCGCTCCAGGAGGGGGTGCAGGATTTCCTGTCGAAGAACGGCCTCGAGCCCCCCGTCGTGGCGCACGCGATCCGCTACGCGCTCGATCGGCACACCGCGGTCCGACGGCTCCAGGACATCATCTTGATGCAGGACCAGTTGCGCGAGCAGCTCGAGGAGACCAACCGGCTCAAGTCCGAGTTCGTGACGGTCGCCGCGCACGAGTTGCGGACCCCGATCACGGTGATCGTCGGCGCACTCAGCACGCTCGATCGCCTCCTGCCAGTGGACCAGTGGCCGCCCAAGGCCACCCGCCTCTGGGCGGCGGCGAAGCGACAGTCACGCCGGCTCTCGGACCTCGTCGGCGATCTGCTGTTGGCCAGCGCACTCGACCACGAGGATCCGGCACCACCGACACGCTTCCCCCTCGCCGAGGCCATCGACGAGGGCATCGAGGCCAGCACCATCGACCCCGGCTCGGTCACGGTGAGCGTTCCGCCCGACCTCGAGGTCACGGGTGTCCGGGGTCACCTCGTCCGGGTCATCGCCAACCTGCTCACCAACGCCGAACGGTACGGAGCTCCCCCCATCGAGGTGCGGGCCACCCGGACCGTCGACACCGTTCGGCTCGAGGTGCGCGACCACGGGGTCGGCGTCGACCCGGACTTCCTGCCCTACCTGTTCGAGCCCTTCCGCCAGGCGGAACCAGGCAGCCGAGGTGGACTCGGGCTCGGACTCCAGATCGTCGAACGGCTCGTCAAGGACGACGGGGGCGACATCCGCTACGAGTCCGCCGCCCCCACCGGTGCCTGCTTCGTCATCGAGTACCCCGACCGCAGCGACCGTTCAGGCCGCGACGCACCCCTGGCCAGCGGGTGACCGAACCGCCCGTCGCGTTCCGGCATCACCCGGACGTTCATCGCGTCGATGCTCGCGATCGGGGTCGGGGCGGCGACCACGGCGACCACGGCGACCGCTCGAGGATCCGCCTGCCCGGCGTCGGCGTCCACCCGCCCCGAGGTGTTCACGAGGCCACCTGCCGGGCGAGGGCACGCCTGGCCACCGCCTTGCGGAGCTCCTCGGCGGCGATCACGGTGCTCGCGATCGCGGCGGACGTGGCCCACTGCCCGGCGCTCAGCGGTGCGGTGTCGAGCAGGCGGCCGACGGGGCCCACGTGCACGGCCACGATCTGGAGACCGACGACGGCGGTGAGCGCGACCCACAGCGACCGGTTGGTCAGGGTGTGGCGGGCGAACACGGTGGCGGTCTCCGAGCGGGCGTTGAGCGCGTTGGCGACCTGGAACAGCACGAAGGTCGTGAACGTCCAGCTGGTCGCGACCTCCGCGCCCAGCCCGGTCGAGCGGGCAGCGAGGTAGACACCCAGCGTGCCGGCGGCCATCACCGCACCGGCCAGCGCGACGCGGGCCAGGCGGCGTGGGTCGAGCAACTGGCTGGCCGGATCGCGTGGCGGGCGGCGCATCGTGTCGGTGCGGGCACGGTCGACGCCCAGCGCGAGGGCCGGAGGGCCGTCCATGATGATGTTGACCCACAGCAGCTGGATCGGGGTGAACGGCACCGGCAGGCCGACCAGCCGCGCGACGAGGATGACGGCGATGGCGCCGAGGTTGGTGGCGAGCTGGAAGCGGATGAACGCCACGATGTTGTCGTAGATCGTCCGTCCCCGTTCGACCGCCGTGACGATGGTGGCGAAGTCGTCGTCGGCCAGCACCAGGTCGGCGGCCTGCTTGGTGACCTCCGTGCCGGTGATGCCCATCGCGATCCCGATGTCGGCGTGCTCGAGCGCGGGCGCGTCGTTCACCCCGTCACCGGTCATCGCGACGACCTGCCCGGAGGACTGCAGGGCACGAACGATGCGGACCTTGTGTTCGGGCGCGACCCTGGCGATGACGCCCATCCGGGCGATCCGCTCGGACAGGGCGGCCTCGTCCAGCCGGTCGAGTTCCGCGCCGGTCACGACCTCGCCGGTGATGCCGAGCTCCGCGGCGATGCTCGCGGCGGTGCGCGGATGGTCGCCGGTGACCATCACGACGCGGATCCCGGCCCGCTGTGCGGTCGCGATCGCGTCCGCCACCCCGGGACGCGGCGGATCGACGATCCCGACGATCGCCTCCAACGTCAGGTCCTCGACCAGGGCCGCGACGTCGTCGACGGGCAGGGCGATGTCCGCCTCGGCCGCGGGGGACACGACGCGCCGGGCGATGGCCAGGGTCCGCAACCCCTGCGCACCGAGCCCGTCGACCACGCCCGTGATCCGCTCCCGGGTCGCCGGGTCCAGTGCCACCTCACCGTCCGGGCCGACCCACCGGCTGCAGCGCTCGAGCAGCACGTCGGGTGCGCCCTTCACCTCGATCACCAGTGCGGCCGAGTCGTCGCGGTGGACGACCGCCATCAGCTTGGTCGCGGCGTCGAAGGGCAGCTCGGCCAGACGCCCCGCCGCGCGCAGCGAGGCGACGTCGGCGCCGGCCCGGAGCGCGAACGCGAGCAGCGCGCCCTCCGTCGGGTTCCCGACGACCCGGCGATCGGTGATGTCGGCGTCGTTGCAGCGCACCATCGCACCGACGAGCCGCGTTGTGGCCCCCTCGCCGTGCAGCGCCCGGACGGTGTCGGGGTCGAGTTCGCCCTCGCCGTCGAGGTTGTGGAGCCGGTCGGCGCGCCACAGCCGCGTGACCGTCATCACGTTGCGTGTCAGGGTGCCGGTCTTGTCGGTGCAGATGACGTCCGTCGCGCCGAGCGTCTCCACGGAGGTCAGACGGCGCACGATCGCCCGGCGTCGGGCCATGGCCGACGCGCCGAGTGCCAGGGTCAGGGTCACCACCGCGGGCAGGCCCTCGGGGATCGCCGCGACCGCCAGCGCGATGGCGTCCAACGCGGCGTCGGCGAGCGGCTCGCCGCGGGCCAGGGCGAGCGCGAAGACGAGCGCCACGGCGATGCCGGCGACCGCGACCAGCCGTCGGCCCAGCGTGTCGAGCTGCCGTTGCAGCGGGGTCGGCCGCGGTGTCGCCGTACTGATGAGTTCCGCGACCGCGCCGACCTGGGTCCGGGCGCCGACCGCGGTGACGACCAGGCGGGCGCGCCCGCGGACGAGGGCGGTGTTCATCCACCCCATCGTGGTCCGGTCCGCGACCGGCGCCTCGGCGGCTACGTCCGCGTCGGCGTCCTTGGCGACGGGGGTCGACTCCCCGGTCAGGGACGACTCGTCGACCTCGGCGCCGATGGTCTCCAGCAGCCGGCCGTCGGCGGGGATGCGATCACCCGCCGTCAGCGACACCACGTCACCGACGACCAGTTCGGCGGCGTCCACGTCGACCGACCGTCCGTCGCGCAGCACCCGGGCGCGGGTCACGAGCAGCTGCTCGAGCGCGTCGACGGACCGCTCCGCGCGGTGCTCCTGCACCAGCCCCATCGTGACGTTGATCAGCAGCACGACGGTGATGACGACCGCGTCGAGCGGCTCACCCACCACCACCGCGAGCCCGGCGGCGACCAGCAGGACGGCCACGAGCCAGCTGCGCAACTGCGCGACCACCCGGGCCAACAGCGACGTGCGTGCCGGCGTGGGCAGCACGTTGGCCCCGGCCGAGGCACGCCGGGCCGCGAGCTCGGAGGACGCGAGTCCGACGTCGAGGTCGATGCGCAGGCTCGCGACGACCTCGCTCGCGGGACGCGCCCACGGCAGCTCGACGGCCGAAGGTGCACGGTCGGTCGAGGGGGACGGTTCTGTGGTTGACGGTGACATGGCAACACCCCGGCGGCGCACGGCCTGGCCGAAGGTCTCCCCCACCCGTCACCGGGCCGGGCACCGGACCCACCGTGGGCCGAGATGACGGTGCCACCACAGAACTCGGGGTACTCCCCTTCACCACCGCAGCGTACGACCCGCCCGCCCGGCGCGATCCTGGCCGCGGCCACCGACCACCCACCGCCGTTGCTTGCTCGGAGGTGGGCGGGCCCGCGTCGGTGGGCGCGGAGATCCGGTCAGGACGTGTCGTCAGGTCCCGACGATGGCGGCACGCAGCTCGGACGGCAGATCGTCGGGGCCGGGGAAGCTGGACTGGGTCCCACGAGCCATGACGCTCTGACTCGCGACCCTGGATGCATGGGCCGCGGCCCGACGCAGATCGGCCCCGGAACTGAGTTGCTGGGCGAGCACGCCGACGAATGCGTCGCCAGCGCCGGTCGTGTCCACCACCTCGACGGTGTCGGTGGGGATGTCGGTCGCCCCGTCGTCGTCCACCACGAGGCAGCCCCGGGACCCGAGTGTGAGCACGACGGCCCGCGCCCCGCGGGACCGCAGGATCCGCGCTCCCTCCCGGGCGGCGTCCGCATCCGAGACGCGGATGCCCGTGAGCAGTTCGGTCTCCGGCTCGTTCGGGCAGAACACGTCCGCCAGTTCGTAGGCTTCCTCGGGGAGTTCCTCGCGTGCGGGCGCCGGGTTGAGGATCGTCGTGGTCCCCTCCTCGCGGGCGATCCGCAGTGCCGCGAGACTGAGCTCCACCGGGATCTCGAGTTGGGCGACGAGGACCCCTGCGGCAGCGATGGCTGGTCGAGCAGCCTCGACCTCATCGGCCGTCAGTTCGTCGTTCGCCCCGGACACGATGATGATGGAGTTGTTCCCGTCGCTGTCGACGGCGATCGGCGCCACGCCGGAGAACGCCTCCTTCGCGCGATGCACGTGTGCGGTGTCGATCCCGACGGAGGTCAGGTTCTCGTAGGTGCCATCGCCGAAGACGTCCGACCCGACCTTGGAGATGAGGGTGACGGAGGCGCCGAGCTTCGCGGCCATCACCGCCTGGTTCGCCCCCTTGCCGCCGTAGCCCATCTGGAAGGTGGACCCGTGCAGCGTCTCACCCGATGCGGGCAGGCGGGGCACGTAGCTGATCAGGTCCAGCATGCAGGCACCGATGACGACGACGGAACTCATCGCGTGCTCGACTGTTCGCGCAGGACGTGTTCCCTGGTCACGAGGTGGGTCCGCGTGATGGTGAACGTGTCGGCATCGTCGACCGCGACCGCTGCCTCGTCACTGTTGAAATCGGCCTGCATGTCCTCCAGCGAGTCCCACCACATCTCGGCGGTCCCGTCGTAGGGGAGTTCACCCTCGATCTCCTGGTACTCCTCGATCGCGATGTTGATCCGGTAGCCGGCCAACCGGGGGAACTTCAACGCGAGCGGTGCGTGGTCATCGACCCAGCGCTTCTCGAACTCCGCTCGGCTCAAGCCGGGCTTCGCCTTCAGCAGGGCGATCAGTTTCACGGGACCAGACATGGTTCCACCTTTCCGTGGTGGTTGGGGGTGGGTGTGTTTCGGTGTCAGCCTTTGACGGCGCCGAGGGTGAGTCCGCGCACGACGTAGCGTTGGAGGAGGATGGCGATCAGCACGACGGGGATGATGGCCACGATGGCGAGTGCGCCGATCTGGCCCCAGAGGATCTGACTTCCGCCGACGAGGCTGGAGAGGGCGACGGGCAGGGTGATGACGTTGCTGCGGGTGAGGAACAGGGCCATGAGGAACTCGTTCCAGGCGAAGATGAAGCACAGCAGTGCGGTGGAGACCAGGCCGGGCACGGCGAGTGGGAGTGCGATGCGTACGAACGCTTGCCATCGGTTGGCGCCGTCGACCAGGGCGGCGTCTTCGAGTTCGCGGGGCAGGTCGTCGAAGAACCCCTTCATCATCCAGACCACGAAGGGGACGTTGAAGGTGAGGTAGGCCAGGGTGAGGCCGAGGTAGGAGTCCAGCAGTCCGATCTGGCGGTAGAGCAGGAACAGGGGGATCGCGGCGACCACGGGTGGGAACATCCGGATGGACAGGATCCACAGGGGGAGGTGGGCGCCCCCGATCCGGAACCGGCTGATGGCGTAGGCCGCGGGCACGCCGACCAGTAACGACAGTCCGGTCGCGCTGGTGGCCACGATCATGCTGTCACGCAGGGCACGTCCGCCGGTGCCTGACAGGGTCGCGCGGAAGTGGCGCAGATCGATCGTTTCGGGGATGAACACCGGTGGGAAGCTGAACACCTCCCGCTGGGTCTTGAACGCGGTCATCGCGATCCACAACACGGGCGCGAGGAAGAACACCAACGCCGCCGCCAACAGCAGGGTTCGTCCCACACCGCGGGCCTGTTCCACACGCCGCCGACGCACCAGTGCACGTTCGTGGGCGGTCGCCACATCGGTCATCGTGGTCATGCGAACCCTCCCCGGATACGCCGCACGAGTAGCGCCGCGACCACGCTCAGGATGATGATCTGCACGAAGCTCATCGCTGCCGCGTACCCGAAGCTGAAGAACTGCAACCCCTGCAGGTAGTTGTAGTAACTGAGGGTCTCGGTCGCGCTTCCAGGGCCGCCTCTGGTCAGCACGTAGACGTAATCGAACATCTTGAAGATGTCCATCAGACGCAGCAGCACCACCACGATGATCAACGGCTGCAACAACGGCAGCGTGATCCGACGGAACATCTGCCACCGGTTCGCGCCATCGACCTCGGCTGCTTCGTACAGATCCGCGGGCAGCGACGACATCCCAGCAGCCAGGATGATCGCCACGAACGGCGTCCACTGCCACACATCGGTCAACAGGATCGTCTGCAACGCGATACTGCGATCACCGAGCCAGACCAGCCCCGGCAGACCCATCCGGTTCAACAGGTAGTTCAACGGCCCGTACTGCGCGTTGTAGACCACCATCCCCTGCACCGCCACGACCACCGGCGCCATCATCACCGGCACCAGCACCAACGCCGTGATCAACGCCCGGTACCGCTGCAGCCGCGCCAGCAACGACGCCAGGAACGTGCCGAGCACCAGCTGGATGCCGATACCCGCCACCACCAGATACAGCGTGCGCCACAACGACCCCCAGAACCGGGCATCGTCGAACAACAACCGCCGGTAGTTCTCAAAACCGATGAAGACCGGCTCCACACCCGCGGTCAGGTCGTACCGGAAGAAACTGATCCGCAACGAGTAGATCAACGGGTACAGGGTGATCGCGAACAAGATCAACGCCGCCGGCAACACCATCCACCACGCGAACGCCGGCAACCGCCTCCGCGACGGCCGCCCACCACCACCCAGATCCACCTCGAACGCAGGCTCAGCCGCACGCTCATCAGTCACAGCAGACACAACACCCTCCGATACGACACGGAGTGGCTCGTCAACGGCCGGCCAGCCATCCGACGAGTTGGCTCCACATCTGGCCGTAGAAGGGCCAGTCGAGGAAGTCCGGACTTCCCCAGTGGGGCGAGCAGTCGGAGGCGAACGCGCCAGCGCGACCACTGCCCACGTCGTGGATGGCGAGGAAGGGGTCGTTCCCCGCCTCGACCAGCACCTGGGCCCCACTCTTGGCCACGGTGCGGTTGTAACCCAGGAACCAGGGCCAGGGACCCTCGATGCCCTCGAGGATGGGGTGCTCGAGCGCCGGTTCGGGCGTCACACCCTCCGGGGTCTCCACACGGTCGTCGTAGGGGAGGAGATCGACCGGGAGTAGTTCGGGGATACAGGTGTTGTGGTAACCGGCCTTGGCTTCGATGCCGCTGAAGGACATGTAGCCCCCGACCATGAGGAACCCGCCCCCGGCCTGGACGAACTCCGCCACGGCGTTCAGACGGTTCGGGGTCCGCTCGCCTCCGGAGAACGTCTTGGGGTGCAGCAGCAGGGTGTCCGCGGGCAGGTCACTGAAGATGACGACGTCGTAGACCCCGAGGTCCTCCGCCGTCCACGGGAACTCCTCGACGGCACGGTGGTTGGGGAGGAAATCGAACTGGCAACCGGCCTGCTCCAGGGCGTGCTGCAGTGGTGCCTGGCCCTCCTCGTAGTGGGCGGTCGTGAAGTCGGCGAACCCCTTGGCGTGCGTCATGGACGTGAACCACGACTCACCGGCGAGCAGGACCTTCATCCCATCGATCGAAGCCATCGCGCTACCCCTCCTTCTGTTCGTTGGTGACGAGGTCCTCGCAGAGCAGGACCTCGAACTCCTCGACCCACTCCGCCCATCGCTCCGCGATCTCGAGTCCGATACCTCGCTGGTTGTCGGCGATGAACGTGTCGTGGTCCGTGACCTCGAAGACCTCCGCCACCTGCCAGCGCGATGACTGGCCGTCCAGCGTCCTCGACACCGACCAGTCCGTGAACCGGACCACCGAGGGGATCTTGATCATGTTCGGGCGGATGTACTCGTGGCTGAAGCGTCGGTAGTCGTCGAGTTCCCGGTCAGGTTTCAGGCGGAAGAGGGCGATGATCAGCACGTCCGTGCCTTTCCGTGGTGGTTGGGGGTGGGTGTGTTTCGGTGTCAGCCTTTGACGGCGCC
>JAFIEQ010000025.1 GCA_020832455.1 Nitriliruptoraceae bacterium | reverse complement strand
GACGGTGGCACCGCGCCGGGCGAGGTGGCCCTGGTCCTGCACACCCACCTGCCGTACCTCAAACACCACGGGGTGTGGCCGGTCGGTGAGGAGTGGCTGTTCCAGGCCTGGGCGGCGTCCTGGTTGCCGGTCACCCGCATGCTCGAGCGGCTCGCCGCAGACGGCCACCGGCAGGTGCTGACCCTCGGGATCACCCCGATGGTCGCGCACCAGGTCGGCGACGCACGGCTCGCACGTGACCTCGGCACCTGGATCGGCGGACAGGTCTGGCGCAGCGAGGAGCAACGCTGGCACACCCACCTCCCCCGCGAGATCCGGGCGCTGTCGAGCTTCTTCTGGCGCCGCTTCGCGCGCATCGGCGAATACCACGCCGAGGTGCAGCAGCGCGGCGGCCTGCTCGCGGTGTGGCGGGAGCTCGAGGAGCGGGGGGTGATCGAGCTGCTCGGCGGTCCGGCCACCCACCCTTACCTGCCGCTGCAGCCCGACCCGGCCCTGATCGACGCGCAGCTCGAGGTCGGGCTCACCGCGCACGAGCGGTGGGCCGGACGGCGCCCGAGCGGGCTGTGGGCGCCCGAGATGGGCTACCGGCCCCGGGCGCGGGTGGCCGACGCGACCGCGCGCCCTCGACGCACCGACCGGTTCGGCACCCCCACCCTGCCGCGGATCGGCCAGCAGCTGCCCGGGCTCGAGGAGCACTACGCGGCCCACGGCATCGACCACGTGCTCGTCGACGCGGCCACGCTGGTGCGGGCGGCGGGTGGCGCCGAGCGGGACTGGACCGCACGACCCGACCCGCCACCGCCCGGGCAGGGCGCCCCGGAGGAGGTCGTCCACGATGGGGTCCGGATCGGGGACTCGGACGTGGTCGCCTACGCCCGCGACCTGTCGGTCGCCTACCACGTGTGGTCACCCTCCGGCGGCTACCCGGGCAACGTCTGGTACCGGGAGTCCTACGCCCTGGGCAGCTTCGGCTGTCACCCGTCGTGGCGGGTCACCGACCACGACCTGCCGCCCGATCGCAAGGCTCCCTACGAACCCGACGCCGCCGACGCGCAGGTCGCGCACGACGTCAGGCACCTCACCGGGGTGCTGCACGACGTGCTCGATCCCCGCCCGGCGCAGCTGGTGGTCGCGGCCTACGATACCGAACTGTTCGGCCACTGGTGGTTCGAGGGCGTCGACTTCCTGGAGGGACTGCTGCGCCGGATCGCGGCCGACCCGGGACTGACGACGACCACGCTGCGGGACCGGCTGCGCCGGCGGCCGCCGGAGCGGCGCCTGTCGTTGCCGGAGTCCTCGTGGGGCTACGCCAAGGGCCACGCCAGCTGGGTGACCGACGACACCCGCCCGATGTGGCGCGCGCTGCGGGAGGCGGAGGAGCGCGCCCGGGTGACGTTGGCGGGCGGCCGCGGGACGCGGCTGCAGCGCGACCAGGTCGCACGCGAGCTCGCCCTGCTGGCCTCGTCGGACTGGCCGTTCATGGCCACCCGCGGCGCGAGCCCCGGCTACGCCACGGAGCGGGTCGGCTCGCACACCCGGGCCGTGCACGAGGTGTGCGATGCGATCGACGCGGGCCTGCACGACGACGATGCGCTGGCCGCGGTCGTCGCACGGGACGAGGCGCCCGAGCGCGTGGAGGCGATGCTCGCCGCGCTCGATCCCGACGGCCCGGAGGCCCGTGCCGCGCGTGGAGACGCCGCCGCTCAGATGTCCCGGAAACGCAGCAGCGCCACGGCGGCGACCGACGTCACGGCGACGTAGCCCACGAACACGCTGAGACCGACCAGCGGGTCGAGCGGGACGGGCATCCCCGGCGGCATGCCCTGCATCACCTCGTCGGACAGGAACATCGCCTGCAGCGCCTGGAACGGCAACCACCGGCCGACCTCGGGCAGGAACTGGAAGAACAGGTTCTCGACGAGCAGGACCCACACGAGGCTGAGCGCGACCGCCACGACCTGGCTACGCAGCAACGCGCCGATCGCGACGCCGAGCACCGAGGTGAGCACCAACCCGAGCGGGACCTGCCACAGCGCCTCGAACGACGCCTCGCCCCAGGTCATCGACTCCCCGGTCGCCAGGGCCAGCGCCAGCACGAGTGCCACCCCGAGCACGGAGAACACCACCGCGTAGAGCGCGGAGACCGCCATCTTGCTCAGCAGCATGGTCGTGCGTGACGGGTTGAGCTGCAGGGTCCGGCCCATCGTGCCGTGGCGGAACTCCGTGGTGACCAGCAGCAGGGCGACCACGAGCACCAGCGGCGACGCACTGGCGACCTGGTCGATCGTGGCAGCCAACTGCGCGTCGGTGCCCAGGTACTCGCCGGAGAACTCCGACTCGAACAGGAACAGCGCCGCACCGGCGATGCCGAACAGCAGCCCGGCGCCGGTCAGGACCCAGGTCGTCACCACGGAGGTGAGCTTGCGTCGTTCGGATGCGATCAGCCCCATCAGACCGTCTCCTCCCCGGAGGTCAGCTCCATGAACACGTCCTCGAGCTCGGCGGCCACCGGACGCAGCTCGTTGAGCGCGACGCCGGACTCCAGCGCCACCCGGCCGACCGCGCCCGCATCGAGCTGTCCGACCATCAGCCCACCATCACCTCGGGCCACCTGCCCGCCGGCACGTTCCAGCGCCGCGGCCAGGGCCACGTCGTCGGCGGACGCGACCCGGACGCCCCCGCCGGCGGTCGCGGTCAGCTCCGCGACGGACGCCTGTGCCACCTTGCGGCCCTTGCGGATCACGACCACGTCGTCGGCCAGCCGGGACACCTCGCCGATGAGGTGGGAGGACACGAGCACCGCCCGCCCCTCGTCGGCGAGGTGGCGCAGCAGGCGGCGCACCCACTGGATGCCCTCCGGGTCGAGCCCGTTCGCCGGCTCATCGAGCAGGAGCACCTTCGGGTCACCCAGCATGGCCTGGGCGATGCCGAGCCGCTGGCGCATCCCGAGGCTGTACTTGCCCACGCGCTTGCGCCCGGCGTCCTTCAGCCCGACGAGCTCGAGTACCTCCTCGCACCTGGCGCGCGGCAGACCTGCCGCCGCCGCGCTGACCCGCAGCTCCTCGATGCCTCGACGCCCCGGGTGGTAGCCGACACCGTCGACGATGCTGCCGACCGTGCGGGCGGGGTCGTCGAGGTCCCGGAACGGTCGGCCCATGATCGTCGCCGTGCCCGAGGTCGGGGCCGTCAAGCCGATCAGCATCCGCATCGTCGTGGACTTCCCGGCGCCGTTCGGCCCGAGGAACCCCACGATGCGGCCCATGGGGACCTCGAGGTCCAGGCCGTCGACGGCGAGTTCACCTCCGAACGACTTGGTCAGGCCGCGGGTGACCACCGCGAACTGCTCGGTCATGGTTGTCCCTCGTCTCCGGATCCGACAGGTCGAAGAGATGACGCAGCGTCACCTCGACACGCACTGGCCGCGCTCGCGGCGACGCGTCGTCACCCCGTGGCGCGCCGAACGTTAGACCATCGAACGATCCGTCTCGGGGAGCTCACCGAGACCGTCCGGTCACCGCCCAGGGGGTTCCCCGAGTCCCGGGGGTTCCCCGAGCCCCGGACCCACGACCGTGCGCGGCACCGCATCGACCGGATCGAACGCCTCCGCCGGGATGACGACCTCACCGTCCGGGCCGGCCCACCGGGCGGTGCCATCCGCGTCGAACCGGCAGGGCAGGAGCACGACCCGCCCGGAACGCGGATGCGCGAGCTCGAGCCGCGTGGGCAGGTCCTGGACCACCGCGCGGAACCCGCGCACGATCAGCGCCGACGCGGCCGGGTCCACCCCGGACGCCTCGACCACCAGACGTGCCCCGTTCGCGCCGGACCCCGCGACCAGCCAGGCCACGGTCCCGCGCCCGGCGAGGACATCGAGCAGGGCGACGATCTCCGAGGTCCGCATCGTTCAGCCGTCCCGACGTGCGGCGCGACGGTGCCGTCGCACCTCCACCAGTCGGCCCACGACACCGACGATCGGCACCAGCACGGCGCCGACGACGATCGCCGCCACGAGGTCCCAGCCCCGGGCGATCGCCGCGCCGGCACCGATGAGGATCCCGAAGGGCACCAGCGCGAGCGGCGCGAGGTTGGCCCGACCGCCCTGCTCGAGCCGTCGCTGGGTGACCGTCGCCGCGGTCGCCCCGAGCACGACGAGGACGATGCCGAGCAGGAGTGCGGCGATCTCGTCCACTGGGGCCCTCACTAGATCCGGAGGTGATCCGGAGGCGATCCGGAGGCGATCCGGACGGCCCGGTGGTCCACCTGCGCCGACGGACGTCGGCCACCTGGCCCGGCGCCACCACCGACGTCCGGATGCGCAGGGTAGGGCGTAGCCTGCCGACTCCCACCCCTCCCCCGGCCGGAGCCCCGATGCTGTCGACCGTCATCGAGGCCCTCGCCGGCGCCCCGCTGCTGGTGCTCTTCGGCGTCCTCGCGATCGGGACCGCGCTCGGTGCGGTCCACGTCGCCGGGGTCTCGGTCGGCCCCGCCGGTGCGTTGTTCGCCGGGCTCGCGGTGTCCGCGGCCATCCCCGGCGTCGCCGATGCGCTCCCGACCCTGGTCGGCACGCTCGGGCTGACGCTCTTCGCGTACACGATCGGGCTGGCGGGCGGCCCCTCCTTCGCCTCCGGCTTCCGCTCGGCAGCACCGACGATGGCCGCCGCCGTCGGTCTGGTCGTCCTGGCCGCCGCCGTGGCGGTCGGCATGGGCCGACTGCTCGGGCTCAGCTCCGGGCAGATCGCCGGCACGTTCGCCGGCGCGGTGACCAACACCCCGGCGCTGGCCGCGGCCCAGGACGCGGTCGGCAGCACGGAGCCGGTGGTCGGCTACTCGATCGCCTACCCGTTCGGGGTGATCGGCGCCATCCTCGGCATCGTCGCGGGGCTCGCATGGGCACGACGACGACCGAACGAGGAGGATCGCAACCCGCCGCAGCCCGCCGCCCACACCACCGTGGAGATCACCCGCACCGATCGCCCCTCGCTGGACGACCTCCGGGCCTTCCACGGCGAGACCCTGGTGTTCTCCCGCGTCCGGCGCGACGGCCGTGAGACCACCCCGACACCGGGCCTGCTGCTCGAACCCGGGGACCTGGTGACCGTGGTCGGACCCGCCGGGGTGCTCGAGGCGTTCGCCGAGGCCGTCGGCACGGTCGCCACCGAGGACCTCCCGCTCGACCGACACCAGATCGACTTCCGCCGCATCGTGCTCACCAACCCGCGCTACGCCGGCGCCCGGGTCGCCGACCTCGACCTCAGCCGGTTCCAGGCGGTCGCCGGCTACGTCCGGCGCGGCGACGTGGACCTCGTCGCCCGCCCGGATCTCGTGGTCGAGCTCGGGGACCGCATCCGCGTGGTCGCGCCACGCGACGAGCTCCCCGCGGTCGTCCGGGAGCTGGGCAACTCGGAGCGTGCCGCGGTCACCGCGGACCCGATCGGGTTCTCGCTCGGCCTCGCCCTCGGCCTCGCCCTCGGCCTGGTCCCGATCCCCCTGCCGGGCCTGACGATCCAACTGGGCACCGCCGCTGCCCCGCTCATCGTCGGGCTGGTGCTCGGTCGCATCGGCCACACGGGCTCGATCAGCTGGCAGCTGCCCTTCGCGACCAACCAGGCGCTGCGGCAGTTCGGGGTGCTGGTGTTCCTCGCGAGCGTCGGGCTCGGTGCCGGACCGGACCTGCTCACCGCGCTACGCAGCGGCGAAGGGCTCGCCCTGGTGGCGCTCGGGGCGGTGATCACCAGCGTGCTGGTCGTGTCGCTGCTCGGCCTCGCCCGTGCCGCGGGCCGCGGCGGCGCCCGCATCGCCGGCACGCTCGCCGGGGCACAGGGGCAGCCAGCGGTCCTGAGCTTCGCCGGGGATCGCACCGAGCACGACGACCGCGTCAACCTGGTCTACGCCCAGCTCTTCCCGGTCACATTCATCGCGAAGATCCTGTGCGCCCAGGTGTTGGCGAGCCTCTGAGTCGGGCACGTGCCCGCACGGTGGTAGCGCCGCTGCGGCGTGCCTCGCGTCCCGGCCGACGCCGTACCTTGGTGTCGGTGCCGCTCCCCGTCCGCTCCCGCCACTGAGGACCCTCTGCCGTGCGCTCGACGTCCCGCCGCCGCCCGCTCGTGGCGCTGCTCGCCGTCGGCCTGGTGCTGGCAGCATGCGGCGGCGACGACGTCGACCTCGACGCGGGTACCCCCGACGTCCAGCTGGTGGGCCCCGCGCAGGCCACCGCACCGGTCGCCGGCGCCTCCATCCTCGTGTTCGAGCTGGCCAACACCGGCGACGGCGACGATCAGCTGACGGCGGCGACGACCGACGTCGCGCTCGGGATCGAGATCCACGAGACCCGGCTGGACGACGGGCGTGCCAGCATGGTCGAGCTCGAGGAGGTCGCGCTGCCGGCCGGGAGCACGATCCGCTCGCGCTCCGGTGGGCTGCACCTGATGATGATCGTCCCCGACGACTCGGTCGTCGTGGGGACCACCTTCGAGATGACGCTCGAGTTCGCCCGGTCCGCGCCCATGACCGTCGACGTGCTGGTGGGCGACCTCTCGGACGTGGCGGAGTCGACCTTCGACGACCCGGAGGAGGAGTCATGACGCGCCGCTCGGTCGGCATCCTCGCGGTGCTGCTCGCGGTCCTGACCGCCTGTGACCCGGCGAGCACCACGTCGATCGCCGCGCAGGGGCTGCAGCGGGGCCCCGACGGCTGGCACGGCCTGCCGCTCGAGGTGGAGCGCTCGCTGCCGGACGTGACCCTGCTCGACACCGAGGACGAACCGTTCCCGCTCGTCGACGAGCTGACCGGCACGCCCACGCTGCTGTTCTTCGGGTACACGTCCTGCCCGGACATCTGCCCGGTGCACCTCGCGGCGATCGCGTCCGCGATGGAGTCATCGGGGACGAGCTACCTCGACGTCGACGTGGTGTTCGTCTCCGTCGACCCGGAGCGCGACACCCCGGAGCGCATCGACGACTACCTCGCGAACTTCTCCGCGCGCATGATCGGGCTGCACGAGGACCTCGACGTGGTCGGCGAGGCACTGGCCGCGCTCGATCTGCCCGGCCCGATCGTGGAGGGTCCCGACCCCCGCGGCGAGGGTGACCTGATCGGCCATCCCGCGCAGGTGATCGTGTTCGACGCCGATGGCGAGGCCCGTAGGACCTACCCGTTCGGTGCACGACGCTCCGACTGGATCGGCGACCTGCCGCGGATCGTCGAGGAGTACTCGTGAACGTCGCGTTCTGGTGCTCGTCGGAGCCGGGGCAGATCTGGACCTGGCGCTACACCCCGTTCCTGGGGGTCTGGGCGGTCGCTGGCGCGCTGATCGGCGCCTACGTGCTCGCCCACCGTCGCGCCGGGCGGGTGCTCGATCCCGCGATGTTCCGACGCTGGTGCTTCGGGGTCCTGGCCCTGTTCGCCGTGTCCGAGTGGCCGCTCGGGCAGCTCGGCGTCGGCTACTTCGCCACGATCGGGATCCTGCGCTACGTCGTGTACACCTTCGTCGCCGCCCCGCTGCTGCTCAGCGGTCTGCCGGGGTGGCTGCTGGACCGGTGGTTCCCGCTCGACTCCACCCGCGGCCGGGCGCTGTCGGCCCTGACGAGCTGGCCCGCCGCCCTGATCATCTTCAACGTGGTGCTGTTCGGGACCCACGTCCCGATCACCGTCGACACGCTGAAGGTCTGGCAGCTCGGCTCGTTCTTCGTCGACGTGCTGCACCTGGGCGCCGCGCTGATCTGGTGGTTCCCGGCGATCCGCCGCGAGCGCGCCCGCGGCGCGATCCAGGAGCCCATCCGGGCCTTCTACCTGTTCGCGTCCAGCGTGCTGATGTTCGTGCCGGCGGCGTTCCTGACCTTCTCCCCGCTGCCGCTGTACGGGCTCTACGAGCTGGCGCCGCCACTGTGGCTCGGGTTCGACCCGATCTCCGATCAGCAGGCCGCCGGCATCATGATGAACGTGGTCGGCGGGTTCGTGCTGTGGGGCATCATCGCGGCGCTGTTCATCCGCTGGGCGAAGGAGAACGAGCACGCCGACACGGTGGCCAAGCGTGAACGCGACGCGCGGACCCTGGCCCGCATGGCGGCGATGGCACCCGCCTCGGCCGACGCTCCGGCGTCCGGCGACGCGGCGGGCGGTCCCGTCGCTGCGGCCGGGGGCGCGGCGCCCGGCGACCCCGACGATCCGGCTTCGGCTTAGCCCGGCCGCGACGGGTCCGAGGGCCTCGGTAGCATCCGTGACGCAACGGGGACACCGCATGGGTGTCCCGACCGTCCCTCCGCCGAGACAGGAACGACCACCGTGGAGTCCGATCCCTCCGGCATCAGCAACGATCGCGGCGTCGTCAAGACGCTCGAGGACGGCACGGCCGTGCTGGCGGTCGGACCCAGCATGACCCCGATGCACATCCCGGCCGACGAGTTGCCGGCCGGAGCTGCGGAGGGCACCTGGCTGGTGCTCGACATGCAGCTCAGCCCACCCATGGTGCTCTACATCGACCGCGCGATGACCGACGAGCGCGCCTGACCGGTCAGTTCGGCGGATCGACGCGGAAGCCGGCGACGCACTCGGTCACGAACACCGCGACGGCACCGGCGATCGACCACTCGACGACCGGCGCGTCGGGCGCGAGCCAGACCGCGAGGCTCGAGACCGTCACCAGCGTGGAGGTCGCCCACGTGGACGCGTTCACCACGCTCGGCACGATCCGATCCCGGCGCATCCAGCTCCCGTCCACCGCCGTCCACCGATCTCCAACGGTGCCGACGACGGTACGCCCCGACGACCGCGACGCACGGGGGCGTCGATGACCGCGCAGCGACGTGCGCGGCTCAGCCCTCGATCGGGTCGCCCGGGATCGGCCGACCGGCGCGCAGCAACGCGGCCGCCTCCTCCGGATCGACACCATCGGGCAACCGCGAACGCACGACCCGGACCGGCACACCGACCGCGATCGCGAACGGCGGGACATCGGCGTTGACGAGGCAGTGGCTCGCGATGATCGCCCCCTGCCCGATGTCGACGCCGCGCAGCACGCTGGCCTTCTCCCCCACCCACACGTCGCCACCGATCCGCGTCGGCGAGGTGACGATGCCCTGGTCCTTGATCGGCAGGTCGAGCCGATCGAAGCGGTGGTCGAAGTCGCACACGTAGATCCAGTCCGCCAGGATCGTGGCGTCCCCCACCTCGACGTCGAGGTAGCAGTTCACGACGTTGTCGCGCCCCATGACCACCTTGGCGCCGAGCGTCAGCTGCCCCTCGTGGGCGCGCAGCTTGTTGTCGTTGCCGATCCAACACCAGGGGCCGATCACGAGTCGCCCGTGCCCCGGTCGGGCCCGGAACTCGACCCGCTTGCCGGTGAAGGTCATGCCCTGGAACTCGACGCCGTTGCGGGTGGCGAGCGCCCGCGTCCGGTGCCACAGCGCCCGGCGGTACAGCGTCAGGTACTGCGGGGTGACCATGCGCCGCTCCACCGCGACCCGGACGGCCTCACGCCAGCCCCACCGCGGGTAGCGCAGCCGCAGCGGCGGCCGACGGTGGTGCGCGGGTACACCGGCGTCGGCGAGCAGATCGTCGGCGAGCGCCCGGGCCCGCAGGATCCCCTCGCGGGCCACCTCGGCTCGGACACGCGCGTCCCGCTCCGCATCGAGTGCCGCGTGCGCTGCCTCGTCGATGTCGGCGTGCGATGGCACCACGCCCTCGGCTGCGCCGCCGAGCACCTCGCGCACCGCATCGTGGACCGCGTCGGGTGGGCTGCCGGCCAGGGGATCCGGGCCCGGGCCCGGCGAGGGGGTCGGCGACGGGGTCGGGACCTGCTCGCCGGTCACGACCGGTAGGGCTTCCGGGCGTGCAGGATCAGGTTGTAGAACACCTCACGCGGCACCACGCGGCTGAGCACCTCGTCGTCGAAACGCTGCAGGGTCAGGTAGCCGTGGAAAGCGCCGTAGGCCCACCGGGCGCCGAGTACGCCGGGGGCCGTGGAGCCCTCGATGGTGCGCACCGCCCACCCGAACCAGTTCGCCGTGAGCTCCTCGGTGACGACCTCGACCTCGCGGAACCCGACCAGACGCGCGGTCTTCTCCACGTCCGCGGGCCGGAAGGTGTGCAGGTCGACCTCGTGCTCCAGCCCGGCCAGCACCTCGTCGGCCTCCGAGCCGCCGGACTCGCGGATCGACGGCTTGCGGATGCGGGTCAGGCCCGGCACCGCGGTGACCGCCCGGAAGGCGCGGTAGGTGGTGCGCTTGACCATCCACGACAGCTTGTCGCCGAGCTCGGTCGGCTCCCCGGCGAGGACCAGGGTCCCACCGGGCTTGAGCACGCGGTACATCTCGGCGATGGCCGTGCCGGGCACGGGCAGGTGGTGGATGAACGCGTGCCCGATCACCAGGTCGACGCTGTCGTCGTCGTAGGGCAGGGACTCCGCGTCGCCCTGTCGGGTCTCGATGTCGAGCCCGTGCTCCTCACCGTTGCGACGGCACACCTCCAGCATCTTGGAGGAGATGTCGGTGGCGTGCAGCCTCGCCCCGTCGAGGCACTCGCCGAGCGCCAGGTTGATCAGGAAGAACCCGGTCCCCGCGCCGACCTCGAGCACGCTGCCGAACCCGGCACCCTCCGGCACGACCTTGCGGAACCGGTCCCGGGCGTAGTCGATGCACCGCTGGTCGTAGGAGATCGAGAACTTCTCCTCGTAGCTCGCCGCCTCCCAGTCGTGGTAGAGCTCCTGCTTGCTCTTGATGTCGAGCCGGGCCGGGTCGACCGGTGCTGTTGCGGACCGGTCGTTCGCCGGGTCGTGGTCGCCGACGGGCAGGTGGTGGACGGTCATGCGGTGCTCCTGGACTCCCCTGGCGGCGCGGTCGGGCCGCGCCGTGGGGCGAGGGTGGTGCTCAGTGGCCCTGGAAGGTGGCCTCACCCGGGCCGTGCTCGATGAAGCTGGCGATGCCGTGACGACCGTCGTCGGTCCCGAACGACTCCGCGAACAGGCTGCGCTCGAGGCGGAGTCCGGCGTCGAGCGCCATCTCCGTGCCGTCCTCGATCGCGCGCTTGGCCAGACCGAGTGCGTAGGGCCCGGCGGCGTAGGCGGCCGCCTGCTCGCACGCCGCCTCGTAGAGGTCGTCAGCGGGCAGGACCCGGTCGACCAGGCCGATGCGCTCCGCCTCGACCATGTCGACCATGCGGCCGGAGAAGATCAGCTCCTTCGCCCGCGACAGCCCGATGAGGCGCGGCAGGCGCTGGCTGCCCCCGGCCCCGGGGATCAGGCCGAGCAGGATCTCCGGCTGACCGAGCTTGGCGTTGTCGGCGGCGAAGCGGAAGTCACACGCCAGCGCGACCTCGCACCCGCCACCGAGCGCGTAGCCGTGGACCGCTGCGATGGTCGGCATCGGCAGGCGCGCGAGGGTGTCCATCGCCCGCTGCAGGATCTGGCCGGCGTCGTTGACCTCCTGGTAGCCCCACGCCGGGAACTCCTTGATGTCGGCGCCGGCCGCGAACACCTTCGGGCCACCCCACACGACCACGGCACGGACGTCCTCGTGCGCGGCGGCCTCGTTGGCGCAGGCCTCGATCTCCTGCCACACCTGCACGCTGATGGCGTTCATCGGCGGTCGATCCAACCGGATCGTGCCGATACGCCGCTCCGCATCGACCTCGAGTCGGACGAACTCTCCCATACGGCCCACTCCTCTCCGCCCCGTCGACCGTGACCGACGAGCGTAGCGGCGTGGGTGGGCGCCTCCGCTGCCGGGGACGTCGCGGGGCGACCGGATGCCGTGCGTGCCGTTGGCGCGACGCATCGCCGGCCAGCGAGCCCGCCGACTGCGCGTGCCCGCGGCGCTGCTCGTCGCCGGCTGGCGAGCCCGCCGACTCAGCGTGCCGCGCGCAGCACCGCCACCAGGTCCTCGATCGCCGCGAGGTCGTGACCGGGCAGGAACACGTCGACGTGCGGGAGCGCGGCCACCATGCCCCGCTGCGTCGGCGCGAACCCGTCGCCACCGGCCAGCGGGTTCACCCAGACGACCCGGTGCGCGGTGCGCTGCAAGCGCGCCATGGCGGCGGCCAGCAGGTCCGGATCCCCGCGTTCCAACCCGTCGGAGCAGCACACCACCACCGCGCCCCGCAACACGCCCCGACGACCCCAGGTGCGCACGAGTCCGTCCACGGCCGCCCCGATCCGGGTCCCACCGTCCCAGTCCCGGACCTCGCCCGCCGCGGCGGCGATGGCCGCATCCGGGTCCTCCGCGCCCAGCGCCTCGGTCAGCCGCGTCAACCGGGTCGCGAACGCGAACACCTCGACCCGTTGGCTCGCATCGCGGGCGGCCCCACGGCGCAGCGCGATCCCCAGGCGCAGCAGAGCTCCCGCGTACACGGTCATGGACCCGGAGACGTCGAGCAGCAGCACGACCCGGCGGGGCCGATCGACCCGGCGCCTGGTGGCGTGGGTGATCAGTTCCCCGTCGGTGTGCAACGCTCGACGCAGCGTGCGCTCGACGTCGAGGGTTCCCCCCGCGCCGGGGCGACGCCGCCGGGCGCGGCGGCGCGGGAGCACCGTCGGGAGCTGGTCGATCAGGGCGGCGATCTGCGCCCGTTCCTCGTCGCTCGCTCGATCGAACCGTCGGTGGCGCAGCCGCTCGTGGGCGGAGGCTCGCGCCCCGACGATCGCACCCCGCTCGCCGTCCTCACCGTCCTCACCGGGTGCCCCCACCTCGATGTGAGAGTCGGGGCCCTCGTGTGCCTCGGGCGTGTCGTGCGTCGGCCCGCGCGCCGCGCCGCGCGATCGGTGCGGCTCCCCCGCACGAGCGGCGAGCACCTGGAACACCCGGTCGAAGACGTCGAGGTCGCCCGGATCCGTGATCATGGTGGTCCGTGCCGCCCAGTACCGGTCGGCGAGGTCCTGGCCGCCGAGCACACGCACCGCGCGGCGGCAGCGGACCAGCTGCCCGGTCCCCACGGCCACCCCCGACGCCCGCAGCGCCTCCCCCAGCAGCTGCACCCCGAGGGTGCCCTCGGCCGGGCCGGGGGGCCGCTGCTCGCCGGGCGCCAGCTCACCGGGCGCGGGCTCACCGGACGGCGGCTCACCGGACGCCGGCTCACCGGACGCCGGCTCACCGGACGCGGGCTCGCTGGACGCCGGCTCACCGGGCGCGGGCTCGGCGCCACCCGCGACGACGCCGCGGTCCGACGGACCGTCCGCGCGTACGTCGTCGGTGGGCACGATGGGTCCGCTCAGCTGGCCAGCAGCTCGTCGAAGGCCGCGTGCACCCGCTGCAGGTCGTCGTGGTCCTTGACCACGACGCCGAGGGTGTCGCCGACCAGCTCCGCGTCCGGCTCGACCACGCCCGCACCGAGCTGCGCGGTCAACACCCGGGCCCAGTCGATCGACTCCGCGACGCCCGGCGGCTTGTACAGGTCCATCCCGCGCAGCCGGGCGACCATCGTCGCCACCCGTCGCGCGAGCGCCTCGGGGACCGCCGGAGCCCGGACGCGGATGATGGCGATCTCCCGCGCCCGATCGGGATGCCCGATCCAGTGGTAGAGGCACCGACGTTTCAGCGCGTCCGAGAGCTCACGGGTGCGGTTCGAGGTCAGCACCACGAGCGGCATCGTGGGTGTGGTGATCGTGCCGAGCTCGGGCACGCTGACCTGTCCGTCGGCGAGCAGCTCAAGCAGGAAGGCCTCGAACTCGTCGTCGGCACGGTCGATCTCGTCGACCAGCAGCACGGCGCCTTCCCCCAGGCGCAGCGCCCGCAGCAGCGGCCGCTCGAGCAGGAACCGTTCGTCGTAGAGCGCGCCGACGTGGTCGGCTGGGCGCTCCCCGGATGCCTCCAGGGCCCGCAGCTGCAGCAGCTGTCGGGCGTGGTCCCAGCTGTAGAGCGCCTGGTCCCGGTCGAGCCCCTCGTGGCACTGCAGCCGGACCAACTCGGCCTGCCCGATGGTCGCCAGCACCTTGGCCAGCTCGGTCTTGCCCACCCCCGCGTCGCCCTCCAGCAGCAGTGGGCGGCCGAGCGAGCGGGCCAGGTGCACCGCCGTGGCCAGCCCCCGGTCCGCCAGGTAGGCCTGGGACTCGAGCGCCTCGAGCAGGGCGGCGACGTCGGCGTTCACGGGGCACCGCCGTCCGACGTGCCGCCTCGGCCATCCGGGGACGGCGCGCCGTCGGACGCGTCAGCCCGCGCCCCCGTCCTGGCGCCGACCACCTCGGCGGTGTGTTCCCCGAGCCGGGGTGGCGCCGCGGGCGGCCGACGGCCGGATCGGCTCCACGCCACCGGCGCGCCGGGCAGGGACACCGTTCCGGCGGTCGGGTGCTCGACCTCGTCGACCAGCCCGAGGTGGGCCACCTGGGGCCAGGCGTAGACCTCGTCCATGCTCCGGATGCGTCCGGCGGGCACCCCGGCCTCCGCCAGTCGTGCCATCCAAGTGTCCACCGTGTCCCCACGGAGCGCGGCGTTGATCTCCGCCTCCAACGCGTCGTAGTTGGCGTTGCGCTCGGCGTTCGTCGCGAACCGCGGATCCTCCGGGTCGATGCCCACGACCGGGGCGAACCGACGCCACAGGCCCTCGGAGCCGACCGCGATGTTCGCCCACCCATCGGCGCAGGTGAAGGCGCCGTAGGGCGCGATCGTCGGGTGGCGGTTGCCTTCGAGCCCCGGCACCTGCCCACCGAGGGTCCAGCGGGTGCCCTGGTAGGCGTGGACCGCGATGGCGGAGGCGAGCAGCGAGGTGGTGACACGCTGACCCCGACCGCTGCGCTCCCGCTCGTGCAGCGCGGCGACGACCCCGTACGCCCCGAACATGCCGGACAGGATGTCGGTGATCGGGACCCCGAACTTGGTCGGTTCGCCGCCGGGGTGGCCGGTCATGCCCATGAACCCGGCCTCGCCCTGGATGATCTGGTCGAACCCGGACCGCGCGCCGTCCGGGCCGCCCTCACCGAAGCCGGTGATCGACAGCACGACCAGACGTCCGTTCAAGGTCTCGAGGTCGCCCGCACCCAGCCCGAGTCGGTCCATCACGCCGGGGCGGAAGTTCTCCACCAGCACATCGGCGCCCGCGATCAGATCGCGCAGGGCGGCGAGATCGCCGGCGTCCTTGAGGTCGAGCGTGACCGACCGCTTCGAGCGGTTGATCGACAGGAAGTAGGTGGATTGCGGCTCGTCGTCCGGTCCGACGAACGGCGGGCCCCACCCACGCGAGTCGTCGCCTCCGTCCGGACGCTCCACCTTGATCACCTCGGCGCCGGCATCCGCGAGCATCAGCGTCGCGTACGGACCCGACAGCGCCCGCGTGAGATCGATGACGGTGATGCCGTCGAGGGGGCCGGTCGCAGCGGTCATCCGAGGGACCCGTTCATCGCAGGGACGCGTGGTTCGCCGGGACGCCGCTCCGCGCCGACCCGCATCCCCCCAGCGTAGGACGGTGCGCTCGTGACGCACCGCTCCAGCGCCGACCGATCACTCCCTCGACGCGGACGGCGTGATCCTTAGGGTGGAGCACAGCCACACGACGGAGGCGACGTGGACACCCCTGCCCGACAACGGATCGCGCTGGGCGGCATCGGCGGGCTGATCGCGGCCCTGCTGGCGTTCTGGCGGCGACGCCGCCGCACCTGCTGCGACCCCGAGGCCGGTGCCTGGTCGGGCCCTCCCGACTTCAGCGACACCGGACAGATGACCAACGTCGACGCGTTCGCCGCGTACGTCACGGAGCACGATCCCTGCTGGCGGACCCAGCCGATCGCCAGCGCCCTGGCCGTGATCGGGATCGATCCGACCTCGGCCGATGCCCAGGACCCGTTCACCGTCCAGCAGGGACCGTCCGCCGGGTCCGGCGAGGTGGACGTGGTGCTGACCTTCGAGGTGACCGACGACGACTCGGTCGCGGGCATCCGCTACCAGCTCACGTTCGTCGACGGCGACTTCCTCGATCCGACCGAGCCCGGGTTCCGACTGGTCGCCGGACTGCGCCAGTTGCGCTGCCAGCCGGGTCGCGGCCAGCAGGACTGGGGAACGGCGTTGTGCCTGTGAGCTCGACCGCGTCCGTCACCACAGCAGCGGGATCAGCGCGCCGCCCAGGATCGCCATCGTGAAGACGGTCGCGAGGAACCAGCCGAGCAGCACCCGGTCGAAGATCCCTGACAGCAGGCTGACCTCCGGCAGGCTGGCGCTCATGCCCGCGATGACCATCGCGAGCATCGGCCCCTCGCCGACACCGGCGGCCAACAGCCCGGCGCCGATCGGGAACGCCGCCTCCCCGCGGAGGTAGAGCGGCAGGCCGAGGAGCGCGGCCAGCGGCAGGCTCCACCAGGTGCCCGTTCCGAGCAGGCCGGCCAGCAGGTCCTGCGGCGCGGCCCCGTAGATCAGGGCCCCGATGGACATCCCGATGAGCAGCGGCTTCACCATCGGCCGCAGCAACTCCCGGGCGTCGCCGAGTGCCGCGGGCAGTTCGGTCCGCCAGCCGCGCCAGCCCTCGTCGTCGGTCCCCGCGTCAGCCGACCCCGCCGGGTCCAGGCCGCAGGTGCCACCGCCGCCGGTGTCCGCGTCCGTGGCGGCGGCGCTGCAGGACGCTCCTGCCTGCGCGCCCCCCGACGACGCGACCCCCGATCCCACGACCCCCGACTCCACGACGCCCGATGCCACACCGACGAACTCGTCCGCACGGGCGTGCCCGGGGGCAGCCGAACCGGCCGGCGCCAGGCGTTCGAGCCGGGCTGCCGCGGCGATCTCCCCGAGCGGGCCGCGCAGGTGCAGATCGAGCCCGAAGCGCTCCCAGAGCAGCGCCGACACGACGGTGGCCGCCACCGCGAAGCTGGCGTAGACGATGGTCGCACGGACCCCGAACAGCAGCCCGACGACGCCGAGGATGTAGGGGTTCAGCAGCGGTGAGGCCAACATGAAGGCCGCGACCGCAGCGAAGCGGACCCGCGCCTTGATGAGCCCGACGAGCAGCGGCACCGTCGAGCAACCGCAGAACGGGGTGATCGCACCCAGCGCGGTGCCCTTGGCGAGCGCGACGGGCAGACGCGCGCCGCCGAGCCACCGCTGGAGCCGCTCGGGACCGAGCGCGCGCTGCATCAGGGAGATCCCGACCGCGATCGGGATGAACAGCAGCAACAGCGACACCGTCAGACTGCCGAAGAGCTGCAGGGTCTCGATCGTGCGGTCCATCGCGGTCTCCGGGCGTCGGTCCGATGTTTCACATCGACATTCATCGATACGTGAGCCTCGCGCACACATCGATGACTGTCGATACGATGTGCGTCACGCGGACGCCATCTCGCTGCCCCAGTGTCGATCCGCCCGAGCGTGGAGGTCACCCCGTGCAGGTGCGTCCCATCTCCTCGTGCTGCGATCCGCTGCTCGATGCCGCACTCGACGACTCCGCCGCGACCGATCTGGCCGGGGCGTTCAAGGTGCTCGCCGACCCCGTGCGACTGCGGCTGCTCTCCCTCGTTGCGAACGCTCCGGAGGGCGAGTTGTGCGCCTGCGACCTCCCGGAGCTCGTCGGACGCAGCCAACCGACGGTGAGCCACCACCTGAAGATCCTGACCGAGGCCGGGTTGCTGCGGCGCGAGCAGCGCGGACGCTGGGCCTGGTTCCGGATCGAGCCCGAGCGGTTGTCGGTCCTCCGCGACGCGCTGGCTCCCTGAGGGGGCCCGCGTCCCTGATGCCCCTCGGCTCCCCCTGACGTGTCGTCACGTCGGCGTCGACCCGGATCCCGCGGACCTCCCGCCGGCGTCGTGTGGACCGTCCGTGATGAGCGGCACGAACCGCACGCCGGCGATCCGCTCCACGCGCTCGAACCCGTCGTCGCGCTTGACGAACACGACGGCCTCCTCGCCGCTGGGGCCCTCGACGGGCGCCACCAGCCGACCACCTCCGCGCAGTTGCTCGATGAGCTCGGGCGGGACCACCGGCGCCGCCGCAGCCAGGATGGCGGCATCGAACGGTGCGAGGTCCGGGGCGCCGGCGGACCCGTCGGCCCACACCACCTCGACGTTGTCGATGCCGGTCGCCGCGAGGTTCTCCCGGGCGCGGACCGCGAGGTGCCCGACCCGCTCGATGGTGACGACCTGCGCCGCGAGTTGCGCCAGGATCGCTGCCTGGTAGCCGAGGCCGGTCCCGACCTCCAGGACCCGCTCGGCACCGGTCAGCTCCAGACGCTCGACCATCGCTGCGATCAGCGAAGGCTGCGAGGTCGTCTGGTCGTGGCCGATACGTAGGGGCCGGTCCTCGTCGACGTGCCGTCGGTCGGCGGCCCGGACGAACCGATGCCGTGGCACGGCCCGCAGGGCATCGAGGACCCGGGGGTCGCGGACCCCGGCCCGGCGAGCCGCGATGCTCGCCGCCGTCTCTGCCTGCTCGGGTGGCAACCGACCGTTCCTCGTCCGCGGCGACCGGCACGACCCTACGACGGCGGAGTGGGCCGCTCAGCCCGGTCACCGCCCGGCGCTCGCCGGCACCACCCACCGTAGGGCAGCGCCGAACGACGAGGGCGCGCGCCATCGCTCCGCCCACGCACGCGCCGGCGACGGCGTCGACCACCCGTGTCGTTACCGCGGCGGATCTGCGCGATCCGGCGGCTCGAGCGGGCCGGACGCGTCGAACGGATCCAGACGATCCGGCGGGCCGGGCGGTTCGCCCGATCCCCGGTCGCGTCCGCGCGACCCGGCACATCGGGCTGACGGCGAGGTCACCGCATCGGCGGCCACCGACTCGCCGAGCATCGCATCCCACGCGGCCGGGACCTCCCGGCGGGTGGCGCGCCGGTCGAAACCGACGCGCCCGCCTTCGATGCGGATGTCCCACCAGCCGCTGTCGAAGCGGCGGTGGTGTTCGTCGCAGAGCAACGCCGCGTCGTCGATCCGCAGGCGGCCACCATCACGGAAGGCGAGCCGACCGTGCGCGACCTGGCAGTGCGTCCAGGGGCGTTGGCAGCCCGCCCAGGCGCAGCCGCGGTCCCGGGCGATGAGCCCCTTCATGGCGCCGACCGGGACGGTACGGACACTCGAGCTCACCGCGATGGGGGCCCCTCGTCCGTCGCGGAGGATGGACGTCAGCGCGCAGTCGCCGAGCGTGGCGCCCAGTTCCGACCAGCGCACCGGCTCCCCGCTGAAGGCGAGCCGCCCCGCGCCGTCCGCGCGGCGGAGTTCGTCCGCCTCGGCGATCACGATGACGTGCGGTCGGACGTTGCGGCTCGTGCCGGCATCGCCGGATCGCAGGGCGACATCCGCCAGGGTGCTGAGCGCGTCGGCGGCACGCTGCTCGCTCGAGCGGGTGTCGTCCTCGCCGTCGAAGGTCCGGAAGGCGTCGAGTGCGACCCGGAACCGCTCGGCGGACAGCCCGCTCAGTCGGCCCCGGAGATCGACCCCGCCGGCCTCGTTGTCGTGCACGTGGAGGAACCGGCGGGAGTGCTCGAAGCGGGCGCGGCGATCCGCCGCAGCCGGCGCTTCGCGCCCCTCGATGGCGCGTGCCTCCCGACCGAAGGCGGCCGGATCCAAGCGTCGGGCGAGCGCCAGCAGCTCCCGCTCGACCGCCGCACGACGCGGCGTGGGGACCCGTTCGAGGGTCCGTGCGAGCTGTTCCACGTGACGCTCGGACAACGCGCCGGACCGGAAGGCCCGGCCCGGCTCCGCCAGCTTCCTCGCTGCCCGACCGGCCGCGCTGGCGCGACGCGACTCCCCCAACGTGAGCCCCTGCTGCTGACCGATGTCTCGCTCGAGCTGTCTTCGGGCCCGATCCTGCCGAGCTTCCGGGACCCGCTCGACGTGGGTCTCGACCGCCGCAGACATCACCACGGACCGGTGGGCCTGGAGTCGGCGCAGCGGTGCCGCGAGCGCCCGGAGGTGGGCGTCGAGACGCACTCGGTCCCACGCGGTGACATCCAGCGCGTCGAGTGCCTCGACCACCTCGAGCAGCCGCGCCGCGAGCGCCGCGTCGGCGTCGCCCACCCGTCCGGGCGCATCGGCGATCGCCGGAGACGGCGCCGCGACAGACGGCGAGGTGGGCGACGGCGAGGTGGGCGACGGCGAGATGGGCGACACGACCGATGACGGTGCGGGCGACGGCGGAGACGGGGACGGCGACGGGGACGGCGACGGCCGTGCAGGTGAGCCCGTCGACGACCCCCTCCCGGCCACGCTCGTCGAGTCGTGCATCGTCGATCCCCCGATCGGACGGTTCACACACCGTCGTGAGGGTCGACCGTCCCCGGTTCCGTCACCGGTCGTCGACGCGTCCCTCGCCCGACGGTTCCCATCCGCGATGAGCCCGTCGGGGCGATGGTGGACGCTCGGTCCCCGTGCTGAGCTTCCAGTATATCGAACGTACGTTCGTGCGCCACCGTCATCCCCATGTTCTCGCCGCTCTTCTGATGCCATCGCACACCGGCGCACGCTCCGTGCGCGGCGATCATCGTGCCGGTCGGCCGCCACACCGACCACGCGGCGCCCGCCATGGCTTCACGGACCCCCGGGTGCGTCCGGCGCGGCCTCGTCCACGACGTCCCCGACCGGACCGGACCGTCCGCCCGGGGTCTCCACGTGGTGGTAGGCCACCACGATGTAGCCGCCCCGCTCCAGACGCACGTCCAGACACAGCCCGGCGTGGCCGGGGTGCTCGGGGTCGTGCGCCGTCTCCACGATCGGCCAGTCCCCGTCGAGGTCGTGCTGCGCGCGTGCCGCGAGCGCCCGCGCTGCCTCGACGTCGAGGCAGCTGCCGTCGGCGGCGTCCCGCCACCGATCCTCGGCCGCACGCCACGCGTTGAACCGCTCGACCGATGGCCAGGGACCCAACCTGTCGGCGATCGGCGTGACACCGGTACGCGCGAGCACCGTGTCCGGACCCGTCTGCAGGCGCACGCCCTCGCAGGTGTCGGTACCGCGCACCACCACGGGGAACCCAGGTCGGTCCGGACCCGCGGGCCCGTCCCATCCGGCGACCAACGCCGAAGCCGCGTACCGCTCGATGCTCGCCGGGTCCGCCCAGGCCGCGCACACCGTCCCGCCACCGAACAACCGCGCCCAACGAGCCCACTCGGGCCACCGGTCGCAGGCATCGAGCAGCTCGCGATCCGAGACCGCCCCGGCTTCCAGACCGACGACCCGCACGTCCAGGTCGGTCACCGGACCGTCGTGGCCCCGCACCGTCCGCTCGTCGACGAGACCGTCCCCGTCGGCACACCACACGGTCTCCGTGGCCCGTGCGTGCGCGGAGTCGTCACCGGACGCGCCGAGGCTGCCCACGCATGCCGGCGACGCCAGCGCGATCAGGCCGACCGCCACCCACCGTGGAGCGAGATCCACCCCCCGTCGACCGAGATCCCCCGGGCTCCGCGTGATCGGCACCGCCGCTCCTCCCGCGGTCGCCGACACACGCCGCGGCCGCAGTGTGCCCCGCTCGACGCGCCCCGGGCAGCCGGCGACCGGACGGGGTCCGCCTGCCCGACGCGCCCCGGGCAGCCGGCGACCGGACGGGGTCCGCCCAGCGATCTGCGCCCGATCGGCGTCAGACCACGTCGACCTCGGGGAACGCGCGACCCTCCGGGTCCAGCGTCGCGTACCCCGGTCCACGGTCGAAGAACGCGGGCTCGCCGCGCTCGGTCGCCAACCGTCGCCGCAGGGTCGAGGTGGCCTCGACATCGACGGCCGGCGCGTCGTCCGGACCCGTGACCACGACCCCGTAGTCGCGCTCGGCGGCCGCGCGGGAGACCTTGCCCCACGACACGTCGCGGGCCACGAGCTCGACCGCACGCTGCAGCGGATCGCCCCAGCCGCCACCACCGGTGGTGCGGATGCGGATCACCTCACCGGCGGCGACCGGCTCGTCGTCGACCAGACCCTCCATCTCGCGCTCGTTGGGGCCACCCGGGTCGATGGTCACCTGGAACGGCGCACCGGCCTTGCCGCCCTTCACGCCCCAGCAGGCCAGGATCGACCGGTCCGCGATGGACATGAAGTAGGCGTCCTCGAGCATGCGGATGTGCTTCTCGTAGCCCAATCCCCCGCGGTGCTCACCCGCACCGCCGGAGTCCTGCGCCAGCCCGAGCGCTTCGACCCGGAACGGGAAGCGCGATTCGGTGAACTCGGTCGGCAGGTTGCGCGAGTCCGGCACGACGTGGATCGTGTCCTCGCCGTCACCGTGGGGCCGCCCTCCGGAGCCGCCGCCGAGCACCTCGCGCATCAGGTACGAGGAACCGTCCGCGCGCCGGCCGTAGACGCCGGTGTAACGGATCGTCTCCTGATCGGCGGGCATGTTGCCGTCCACCGCCTTGGCGATGACCCCGGACAGCACCCCGAGCAGCCGCAGGATCACGAACGTGCGGGCGTTGGTCGGCGCGGGGAACTCCGGCGTGAGCAGCGTGCCCTTCGGCGGGAAGCGCATCTCGATCAGGTCGACGATGCCCTCGTTGACGTCGAGTTCCGCCATGCGTTCCGGCGTGTCGGCGAGGTTGCGCAGGATCGGCGCGAGCCACTTCTTGAGGAAGTTGCCGTCCGCCGCGTCCCCGGCGTGGTTGATGGGCCCCTTGGCCTGCGGCGAGGTGCCCGTGAAGTCGATGATCAGCCGCGCATCGTCGGTGGCGCCACCCTGCTTGGTCAGGGTGATGCGCTGGCGGTGCAACCTCGGCTCGTCGACCCCGTCGTGCTCGGCGTAGTCCTCCCAGACGTAGGTGCCGTCGGGGATCTTGGACAGGATCTCGCGGCGGTAGGTCGTGGTGTTGTTGGCGATGATCGCGTCGAAGCACGCTTCGACGGTGTCGCGGCCGTAGCGCTCGAACAGCTCGGTCACGCGGCGCGAGCCCATCAGGCAGGCGGAGCATTCCGCATCGAGGTCCCCGGCGAGCGAGTCCGGCATGCGGGAGTTGCGGGTCATGATCGTCAGCGCAGCCTGGTTGGGCACGCCCTGGTCCCACAGCTTGATCGGCGGGACCATCAGGCCCTCCTCGAACACGCTGGTGGCGTGCGAGGGCATGGAGCCGGGGACCGCGCCCCCGATGTCGTCGTGGTGGCCGAAGGCCTGCACGAACGCGACGACCTCCTGTGCACCCGAGCCGTCGCGCGCCGGACCGAACACGGGGACGGTGACGCACAGGTCGGGCAGGTGCCCGATGCCGCCCTCGGACAGGTAGACGTCGTTGTGGAAGTAGACGTCGCCGGGCCGCATCGTCTCCAGCGGGAAGTCGCGGGCGACGGGGTGCACCAGCGCGGAGTAGGACCGGCCGGTGAGCTTGCGCAGCAGCCGATCGTGGATGCCGGCCCGGTAGTCGTGCGCGTCGCGGATCATCGGCGACCGCGAGGTCCGGCCGATGGCGTCCTCGACCTCCTTCTCGATGGAGGCGAGTGTGCCCTGGACGATCTCCAGCAGGATCGGGTCGACGTCGGCGGCCGGGACGGGCGTGAGGGTGCGGCTCATCGAGATCCCTCCGTGGTCGAGGTGGCGCGGTCGGTGGGGGCTGCGCCGCTCCCGCCCGACCCGTCGCCGCCGGCCGACCCGTCGCCCACGCCGATCCGGGTGACGACGAGGTTGGCGATCTCGTCCACCTCGGCGCGGAACCCGGGGTGGATCGGCACCGTGGAGCCGAACTCCTCCACGATCGCCGGTCCGGTCACGACGTCGCCGGCGCGCAGCCGTGACCGGTCGACCACCTGCGTGTCCACCGGCTCGGCATCGAACGCGACCCGGCGGACCTCGACCTCGGCGTGGGAGATGTCCCCGTCACCGGCGGCCAGCCGCTCGAGCGCCGGCCGGTCGATCGGACCGACCCCGGTGACCCGCAGGTTGACCCACTCGACGGGGTGGCGGTCCGCCTGGTCGCGGTAGGCGTAGCCGTAGAGCCGCTCGTGCTCGGCGTGGAAGGCGTCCACGACCGCGGCGCGGAACGCCGCGTCGACCGGGCCGGCGGGGGCGCCGACCCGCACCTCGAAGGCCTGGCCGTCGTAGCGAAGGTCGGCGGTCCGGACGAAGACGTGGGCGGCGGCCTCGAAGCCCTCGCGCTGGAGCGCATCGGCGGCCTTGGCCTCCAGAGCGGCGTAGACCGCCCCCACGGCCTCCAGGTCGATCGCGGTGTCCCGCACGACGTGGGTCTGCACGTAGTCGTTCTTCACATCGACCGTGAGCAGGCCGAAGGCGGACAGGTTGCCCGGATCGCGCGGGACGATCACGGCCGGCAGGTCGAGCACGTCGATGAGCCGACACACCAGCAGCGGCCCCGAGCCACCGAAGGCCGCCATCGGGAAGTCGCGGACGTCGAGCCCCCGCTTGACGGTGACCTGTCGGATCGCGTTGGCCTGGTTCCAGGCGGAGATCTCCAGGATCCCCCGGGCCGCGTCGTCGCGGGTCAGTCCGAGCCGAGCCGCCAACGCGTCGATCGCGGCGACGGCCGCGTCCCGGTCCAGCGCGATCTCGCCCCCCAGCAGCCGGGGTGGGATGCGCCCCAGGGTCACGTGCGCGTCGGTGACGGTCGGTTCCGTGCCACCTCGGCCGTAGCAGATGGGCCCCGGATCGGCGCCGGCGGAGCGCGGTCCGACCTTGAGCGCGCCCTCCGGACTGACCCACGCGATCGAGCCACCCCCGGCCCCGACGGTCACGATGTCGATCATCGGGATCTTGGACGGGAAGCGGCCGACCGAGCCCTCGGTGGTCAGGGTCGGCTGCCCGTCCAGCACCACGGAGACGTCGGTCGAGGTGCCGCCCCCGTCGCAGGTCAGGATCGCGGGGTAGCCGGCCTCCCGCGCGACCAGCGCCGCACCGAGCGCGCCCGCGGCCGGGCCGGACAGCACCGTGGTGATCGGCTGGTGGACGACCTCCGCCGCGGAGATGACCCCACCGTTGGACTTCATCACGTAGAAGGGGATGGCCACCGCGCCCACGCCCGCGTCGGCCCCGGCCTCGGTGGCGAGTGCCGCCGCGACACCGGCACCGACGTCCGCGCCGGCGGCCAGGGAGGCCGCCACCTCACCGGCACCGCCACCGGTACCGCCGCGGCCACCGACCACACGCCCGGTGCCACCCGCTGCCTCGACGGGCCCGTCGGCGACGTAGGCCTGCAGCCGGGTCGCGATGCCGTGGATGTAGCGGGCCACGCGCGGCTTGACCGAGGCGTCGACCAGGGTGGTCACGGTGCGTTCGTACTCGCGGTACTCACGCAGCACCTCGCTGGACAGCGAGACCACCGCGTCGGGGTGCTCGGTCGCGAGGACCTCACGCATCGCGCGTTCGTGCGCATCGTCCGCGTAGCTGTGCAGGAAGCACACCCCGATCGTGTCGATGCCCCGATCGCGGAACCAGCGCGCGACCTCGACGGCCGCCGCGCGATCGAAGGGGCGGACCTCCGCACCGGCGACGTCGAGGCGACCGCCGACCTCCCGGACCCGGTCGACGGGGACGATGCGGTCGGGCTTGACCCAGAAGTAGGAGTTGCCGTAGCCGTCGGGGACCGACTGGCGCGCGATCTCCAGGATGGATCGGTAGCCCTCGGTGGTGATCAGTCCCATGTGCTCGATGTCGTCCTCGAGCAGGGCGTTGGTCGCGACGGTGGTGCCGTGGCTGACGGCGGCGACCTGGTCCCCCGTGCCCTCGACCAGCCCGAGCCCCTTGGCGACACCGTCGAGGAAGCCCTCCCCCGGATCGGCCGGCGTGGACGGCGTCTTGGTCGTGGTGAGCCGCCCGGTCTCGCCGTCGAACACCACGACGTCGGTGAAGGTGCCGCCGGTGTCGATCCCGATGCGGAAACGTCGCATGGTTGCCTCGCGTGCGCCGAAGGGCCGTGACGGGTCCGTCCCGGCCCGCGCAGGAGCCTACTGACGTCGCTGTCGGCGCCGGTCGGCAACTGCTGACCACCGTGGGGCCCGACGCGGGCGAGGTTCGCCGAGGAACGGGGATCGGGACCGCACGCGGTGCGGGGACGCCACCCCGGGGACGCATCCACCTCAAGCCGCGGCGCGCACGGCCGATGGAGTGACATGACGTCGTCGTCCGCGCCGCTCCGCCGCGACACCGTGCCGCTGGTGCCGGTGCCCGCGGGGGTGCAACGTGCCCGCGCGCTGCTGCCTCGGCTGTACAACGGCGAGGACGTGGCCCCCGACGCGGCGGAGCTGGCACGACGCGCCCGGGTCGAGGACGATCCCCACGGCGAAGCCGCCGCGCTGTACGCATCCCTGGCCTGTGCGGCCCTGGCGTCCGACCCGGACCGGGCGCGCACGATCGCCGAGCGGCTGTTGGCGTTGGGCGAGGAACGTGATCTGCCGGGATGGGCCGCCACCGGCCGCCAGTACCTCGCGCGGCGGGCGCTGAACGAGGGCTACGAGAACCAGGCCCTGTCCGAGGGGGTGGCGGCCGAACTGCTCATCGACGAGCTCCCACCCTCGATCCAGCTGAACATCGCGCTCAACGGGCTCGGACTCACCTACTCCCGGTTGGGGCTCTACGAGGACGCCGAGCGCATCTACGCCCGGCTGGAGGAGATCGCCGCCCGGGTCGACGACCCGTGGACACGCGTGGCGATGATCCACAACCGGCTGCTGAACGAGTCGGCCTGGGGGCTGGCGCTGCTGCGCGTCGGCCGCGAGGACGACGGACGCGAACGCCTGCGGATCGGGCTGGAACAGGCGCGCCGGCACGGACACGTGGGCCGCAGCAGTGCCCGGCACGACTTCGGCGCCCAGTGCCTCTTCCTCGATCTGATGACCGGCGAGTGCGACGTCGACGAGGCCCTGCGACGGTTCGAGGAGCTCGAGCCGCGGGCGTCGTCCGAACCGCGCAGCCTGGTCCACCTCGGGCTCGCCCACCGGCTCGCGGACGCCGGCCAGCTCCACGGGGCCAGGGCACAGGTCGACGCCGGCGAACGGTCGCTCAACACGCTCGAGGGCGAGCCGGCCCGGACCATGCTGGTCTGGGAACGGGCCCGGATCGCGATGCTGGAGGAACCGGGGTCGCAGGCCATCCAGGACGTCTGGGGCTACGCGTGCCTGGCCGGGGAGCAGGTCTGGCAGCTGCGGCTGCGCCGGGTCGAGGCTGCCCGCGACCGGCTCCGGATCGGGCGGCTGCGTCGCGACCACGAACGCGTGGAGCGGGCGTCGCTGCAGGATCCGTTGACCGGGCTGGCCAACCGGCGCCGCATCGACCAGGAGCGCGCCGCGCTGCTCGACGTCCCCGACGGGGAGTGGAGCACCGTGGTCTACCTCGACCTCGATGGGTTCAAGGTCGCCAACGACCGGTACGGCCACGATCTGGGCGACCGGGTGCTGCAGCGCGTCGCGGTCCTGCTCGCCGGCGCGGTCCGTGACGGCGACCTGGTCGGCCGCTACGGCGGCGACGAGTTCATCGTGGTCGCCCCCGGCTGTCCACCACCGGCGGCGGACGCGATCCACGAGCGCATCCTGGCTGCGGTGCGCCACGAGCCGTGGTCGCAGCTGGCACCGGAGCTCGAGGTGCGGATCTCGCTCGGGGTGGCGAGTGCGGACCTCGGTCACCACCGGCTGTTCCCGGCGGCCGATGCTGCGCTCTACGACGCGAAGCGCGGGGGACGCGACCGGGGTGAGCTCCGGGTCCTGTCCGCGGAGACCGGCCCGGCGCTGGCCGTCGACCAGGACGCCTTCAGCCGCTGACATCCGCCCAGGCGGCAGCGAGTGCGGCGGCGGCGCCGAGCGCCACCGCGTCCCGACCGGGGGCCGCGATCGTCTGGACACCGAGCGGGAGCCCCGCCGGCCCCCGCAGGCCGGGCACGGCGACCGTCGGGGTCCCGAGCAGCGTCCACTGGCGGCACAGCAGCGGATCACCCGTCGTCGCAGCCGCCGGCGCCTCGCCCAGCACCGCGGGGGCGAGCAGCACCTCGACCTGCGTGAACAGCTCGAGGATGGCCTCGCGCGCGACCGCGGCGTGCACCAGCGCGGCGTCCAGCGCCCAGCGCCACGCCCGGCCGTCGTCGAGGGTGCGCCGCAGGGACGGGCTGAGCCAGGCCTCGTGCTGGGCCCGGACCTCGGCCAGCGCCGTGACCGCCTCCGCGCCCATCACCGCCTGCTGCGCCCGGACCAGGCCGCGGAGCGCGTCGGGGAGCGCCACCTCGACGATGTCGATCCCGGCCTGTTGCGCACGGACGACACCGGCCTCGATGCGGGTGCGCGCCTCCGGATCGACCTGGTCCCACTCGAAGGTCCGGACGAACCCGATCGCGCCGGACGGTGCGACGGCCCGGAAGGCGCCGGGATCGTCGGCGAGGACCCCGAGCCCGAGCGCGACGTCGTCGACGTCCCGGCCGAGCAACCCGATGGTGTCGAGGGTCGGCGAGCACATCGTGGTCCCCGCCCGCGGGACGAGGTCCACCGTGGGCTTGCCCCCGACCACCCCGCAGAACGAGGCCGGCCGCACGATGGAGCCGGCGGTCTGCGTCCCGATGGCGAGCGGCAGCACGCCGGCCCCGACCGCAGCCGCCGATCCGCTGGAGGAACCGCCGGGCGTCCGCGTGGGGTCGTGGGGGTTGACCGTTGGGCCGGGACGGAACAGCGCGTACTCCGTGGTGACCGTCTTGCCGACCACGATCGCCCCGGCGGCACGCAGCCGCGCGACCGCCGCCGCGTCGTCGCCGGCCGGTGCGGACACGGGCACATCGGCACCGTTGCTGGTCGGCATCCCCGCGACGTCGAGGATGTCCTTGACCCCGACGGGGACCCCGGCGAGCGCACCGGCGGCGCCCGGGCCGGCGTCGACCGCGTCCGCGGCGGCCAGGGCCGCGGACGGGTCGAGGTGCGCGAAGGCGTGCAGGGACGGTTCGCGGGCGGTGATGGCATCGAGGTGGGCCTCGGTGACCTGCCGCGCGGTCATCTCACCGTCACGGACCGCCGCCGCGATACGACGTGCGCTCCACCCGACGCAGGTGGTCGTCACGAGCCGCTCGCCGCGGTCCGGACCGCCGTCCCACGAGCCGCTGCGCCAGGATCCGCCGTCCCGTGCGTCCGCTCGCCGCGGAGCCGTTGCTGCGCCCACCGCCGCGCGAGCAGCACGACGATCGTCGCAGCCGCGACCACCAGCGCCGCGACCAGCGGGCCGGACCGCCGGGGCTCGACCGTGATCGGCGCGACGATGGTGTCGGGCGCCGGCCAGGGATCCGGCGTCGGCGTCGCGGCATCCTGTTCGGCGCCCGCCCCGTGGACGCCCGCGGCGGGCACGCCCGCGGCGGGCGTTCCTGCCCCCGGGAGGTCCGCGGCGGGCACGCCCGCATCGCTCGCCGCTGGCAGCGCCTCGGCCAGGTCGCGCACGAGGCCGTGCACCGCCCCCTCGAGCACGCCGCGACCGAGGCCCGCGAGTCGGCCCTCGAGCGCTGCCTCGACCGTGTAGGTCAGGGTCGTGCGTCCAACCTCCCCCGCGAGCGCGAGCTGGACCTCGGCCTGCACGGTGCCGGGCTCCCCGGCCGCGGCGAGGCGCAGCGCCCAACCGTCCTCCGGGCTCGTCACGGGGTGGATCCGGGCGCGGTAGGTGCCGCGGGTCCCGGCCAGACCGATGGTGGTGACCACCGTCAGCACCCCCGCGCCGTCACGGTCCACCCGGGACGCACCCGGCAGGGCGTGGGCGATGACCTCGGGGTCGCCGAGCGCCGCCTCGACCCGCGCGGGATCCGTGGCGATGGGGACCGTGCCCTCGACGCGGACGTTCATCGGGGGACCTCCACACGGTCGCGGCCGGGGATCGCGCTGCGCTCGTCGGACGCGCACCGCAGCGCGTGCACCTGCGCCGGCCCGATCGGCATCGCATCGACACGGGCCCCGATGGCGTCCTCGATCGCGGAGGCGATCGCGGCGGATCCGGGGATCACCCCGGCCTCCCCGGCGCCCTTGATCCCGAGCGGGTTGAGCGGCGAAGGGGTCTCGAGGTGGTCGATGTCGACGTGCGGGACCTCGGTGGAGTACGGGATCAGGAAGTCCATGAACGACGCGTTGTTGAGCTGCCCGTTCGCGTCGTAGGCCATGCGCTCGTAGAGCGCGCCGCCGACCCCCTGCGCCACCCCGCCGAGCACCTGCCCCTCGACGATCCGCGGGTTGATCAGCGTGCCGCAGTCGTGGACCACCGCGTAGCGCTCGATGGTCACGTCGGAGGTCTGCGGGTCGATGGCGACCTCCACGGCGTGCATGCCGTTGGCGAAGGTGGAGCTCACCGGCGAGTAGTAGTCGGTGCCCTCGAGGCCCGGTTCGTCGTCGTCACCGACCGGCGGTCGATCGAGGCTCGCCGGGGTCGCGAACTGCGTCGCGATGCGGGCGGACTCGTCGAACGCGTACCGCAACGGGTTGGACATCGTGGCCACGACGTTGAGGTCGATCGCGGTCTCGGGTGAACCCTTCACCCGCACCTGGCCCTCGGCGAGCTCGAGGTCCTCGACGTCGACCTCGAGCGCCTCGGACGCGATCTTCAGCGCCTTGTCCTTCACCTTGACCGCGGCGAGGTGGATCGCGTTGCCGCTCATCACCGCCGCACGCGAGGCGAAGGTGCCGACCGCGTAGCGGAACCGGCGGGTGTCGCCGGTGACGACCCGGACCGACGCGAAGGGCACGCCGAGCTCGTCGGCGACGATCTGCGCGAAGGCGGTCTCGTGGCCCTGCCCCTGGGTGGACAGCCCGGTCGCGACCTGCACGGTGCCGTTCGGTTCGACCAGCACGTGGCCACCCTCGTAGGGACCGACCCCGGTGCCCTCCACGTAGGCGGCCATCCCGATGCCGAGCAGCCTGCCCTCGGCGGCCGCTGCCTCGCGACGGGCCTCGAACCCGTCCCAGTCGACGAGCTCCTTGAGCTTGGCGAGCGACGCCGGGAAGTCGCCCGAGTCGTAGCGGTAGGGCCGCCCGTCCTGGAAGATCAGCCCGTAGTCGTAGGGCAGCTCCTCGGGTTCCAGCATGTTGACGCGGCGGACGTCGGTGCGGTCCTTGCCGAGGTGGCGCGCGATGCGGTCCATCGTGCGTTCCATCGCGAAGCAGCCCTGCGGCCGTCCAGCGCCGCGGTAGGGCGTGACCGGCACCGTGTTGGTGTAGACCGAGTCGAACACGACCCGGTACTGCTCGATCCGGTACGGCCCGAGCAGCTGCGTCGAGGTGATGATCGGCACGATCACCCCGTAGGGCATGTAGGCGCCGTGGTCGTGGAGCAGCTCCACGTCGAGGCCGAGGATCCGCCCGTCGTCGTCGAAACCGACCTTCAGGAACTGCACCTGCGCGCGCTCGTGGGTCGCCGAGATGAAGTGCTCACGCCGGTCCTCGACGAACTTGACCGGGTGGCCGAGCTCCCGAGCTGCCCAGGGCACCAGGATCTCCTCGGGCCAGGGGTGCACGATCTTCACCCCGAAGCCACCACCGATGTCCGGGGTGACGCACTCGACCTGCTGCAGCGGGAGCTCGAGGTAGGCCGCCACCGCCGCGCGCACGGAGGTCGGCGCCTGCGTGGACGAGTGCACCCGCAGCATGGACTCGTCCGCGTCCCAACGGGCCAGGGTCCCACGGCCCTCCATCGGCATGGAGGCCGAGCGTTCGATGTCGAGCCGGAACTCGAGCACGTTGGGCGCATCCGCGATCGCAGCCGCCGCGTCGCCGATGGTCTGCTCGTAGCGCGCGCCGACGTTGTCGTCGATCCCCGCGTGGACGGTGCGCTCCGCGGCACGGGCGGCCTCCGGCCCCACCACCGGCGGGAGCGGCTCGTAGTCGACGTCGATCAGCTCGAGCGCGTCCTCGGCGGCGTAGCGGTCCTCGGCGATCACCATCGCGACGGCCTCACCGAGGTAGTTGACCTCGTCGCGGGCCAGGACGTACTGGGTCCGTCCATCGCGGATCGAGGGGTGCGGGATCAGCAGCGGCAGGGGCTCGCGAAGCCGTTCCGGGAGATCGTCGAAGGTGTGGATCGCGATCAGTCCGGGCACCTCCAGTGCGGCCGTGACGTCGATGCCCAGGATGCGCGCGTGGGCGTGGGGGCTGCGCACGATGCCGACGTGGTAGGCGTCGTGGCCGAGGTCGTCGAGGTAGCGCCCCTCCCCGCGCAGGAGCCGTGGGTCCTCGGAGCGGGCGACGGGGGTACCGAACAGCTTGGTGGTCATCGGCCACTCTCCGGCCCGGCGGCCACGGCCCCGTCGGCCGCGCGGCCGGCGTGCCGGGCGCAGGGATCCGCGCCGGTCTCGCGCAGCACCCCCGCGGCCTGCTTCACCGCCTGGAGGATCCCGGCGTAGCCCGTACACCGGCACAGGTTGCCGGCCATGCCCTCCCGGATGGTGTCCTCGTCCGGGTCGGGGTCCTCGGCGAGGAACCCGCAGGCGCTCAGCACGAAACCCGGGGTGCAGAACCCGCACTGCAGCCCGTGGTGGTCCTGGAACCCCTGTTGGACCGGGTGCAGCTCCCCGTCCGGTCCGGCGAGCCCCTCGATCGTGGTCAGCTCGCGCCCGTCGACCGCGACCGCCAGCGCCAGGCACGAACGGATCGGTTGCCCGTCGAGCAGCACCGTGCACGCGCCACAGACCCCGTGCTCGCACCCGACGTGGGTGCCGGTGAGCTCCAGGTCGTGGCGGATGAAGTCGCTGAGCAGACGGCGAGGTGGCACGAACGCCGCGCGCGGCACCCCGTTCACGGTGAGTTCGACCTCCACGCGGTCGTAGGGCCCGACGGCGCCCGACGCGCCGGGTCGGTCGCTCGTCGCGGTGCGCGCGGACGTGGTCGCGTCGGTGGCGCTCATGCGGCGATCTCCTCGTGGGTGGCGTGCGCGGTGGCCTGGGTCAGCGCCCGTTCGGCGAGGACACCGGTCAGGTGCGTGCGGTAGGCCCCGGTCGCATGGATGTCGTCGCTCGGATCGATGGCGGCACGGACGAGGCCGACCGCGTCCGCGAGGTCGAGCGCGTCGTGCGGCTGGCCACGCAACGCCTCGGTGAGCCCGACGTAGACGGGGACCCCGCCGACGCCGATGCAGGCCACCTCGGCGCTGACGAGGCGTCGGTCCTCGTCGAGGCGCACGACGGCGCCGACCCCGGCCAGCGCGTAGTCGCCGTGCCGGCGCGCGAGCTCGAGGAAGGAGCTGCCCGTGTGGGCGCTCGGGCGCGGGAAGACGGCCGCGACCGCGAGCTCCTCCGGGGCGGTGTCGGAGTCGAGCGGGCTGAGCAGGTAGTCGCGGCCGGCGACCTCACGGCTCCCGTCGACGCGACGCAGTTCCATGTGCCCGCCGAGCAGCCCGAGGACCGCCGGCAGCTCCGCCGCCGGGTCGGCGTGCACGATCGATCCGACCGAGGTGCCGCGGTTGCGGATCACCGGGTGCGCGACCCAGTCCAACGCCTGGCGCAGCAACGGCACCGCCGGGGTGACCCGCGGATCGCGGCGGAGCCGTTCGTGGGTGACGCGTGCCTCGACCCGCACGTGGGTGTCGGTGACCTCGATCGCATCGAGGCCGTCGACCCGGGACAGGTCGACCAGCGCCTCGGGTTGGGCCAAGCGCATGTTGAGCATCGGGACCAGGCTCTGGCCGCCGGCGAGGACCTTGCCCTCGTCGCCGAGCTCCGCGAGGGCGGCGAGCACCCCGTCCACGGTCCTCGGTGCGTGGTACGCGAACGGCGGTGGCTTCACGCGCGACGTCCTCCCGACGGCGGATCCTGCGGACGACGACCCGGTCGCGCTCCGGGACACGTTGTCCGCCGGTGGCGGCCGCCCACGGTCCGTGGACGGGTCCCGGGAGCCTCACGACCGACCGTCGTCGTCGAAGCTACCGGAGCGTTCCCGCCACGGACGTCGGCAGGCGATGCCAGAACGACCCCATGATCGCTGGCAGCACCTGCCCAGCCCCCACGGGGCGCGGGACGACCCGATCCTGGTCGAGCGGCCCGGTCACAGGTGCCTGGCACCGTTACCGTGTCGTCCGCCTCCGTCAGGAGCTGCACATGGCCGAGACCGCCACGACGACACCGACCGACGCCGCGGATCCGACCCAGCCCGATGGCGCCGAGCGCGCCGATCCCCCCGCGGGCGGGCACTCCTCGCCGTCGTTCGCCAAGAGCCTGTTCGTCGGTGAGCTCCACCAGGACCTGCTGACGCCCTACCCGACCATGGCCCGCGACGAGCAGGCCAAGGTCGCCGGGCTGATCCGGTCGCTGTACGACATCACGGACGAGATCTACGACGTCGACCGGATCGAGCAGGACCGCTGGATCGGGGACGAGGTCATCGCCGCGCTCGGCGAGGCGGGGCTGATGGGCCTGTACGTCGACGAGGAGTTCGGCGGACAGGGGCTGTCCCAGACCGGCTACTGCCGGGTCAGCGAGGAGTTCGGCCGGATCGACGCCACGCTCGCGGTGGTCACCGGGGTGCACCAGTCGATCGGCTTCAAGGGCATCCACCTGTTCGGGTCGGACGAGCAGAAGGAACGGTTCCTGCCCGACCTCGCGGCCGGTCGCACGCTGGCCGGCTTCGCCCTGACCGAGCCGACCACCGGCTCGGACGCCTACGACCTGCAGACCCGGGCCGAACGGGAGGCCGACGGATCCTGGCGACTCAACGGCGAGAAGCGCTGGATCGGCAACGGCAACCGCGACGTCGTGGTGTGTTTCGCGCGCAGCGAGGAGCACGGCCACGTCGCCCTGATCCTGACCCCGGACATGGAGGGCTTCGAGTCGCCCTTCCGGTACGACACGATGGGGCTGCGGGGCAACGACCTGCGCCACCTGACCTTCACCGACGTCCGGGTCCCGCCGGAGAACGTCCTCGGCGAGGTCGGCGACGGCTTCTCCATCGCGATGAACGTCCTCAACAACGGCCGGATGTCGCTCGGCACCGGGTCGGTGGGGGCGGTCAAGAAGCTGATCGACCTGACCGTCGACCGGGTCCAGAACCGTCAGCAGTTCGGCCAGCCGATCGGGGACTTCGAGCTGGTCCAGGAGAAGATCGCCTGGATGACCTCCTACCTCTACGGGCTGGAGGCCACCAGCTACGCCACGACCGGGATGATGGACGCCGGCGTCGAGGACGTCAGCCTGGAATCGGCGATGATCAAGGTCGCCGGCACGGAGTTCCTCTGGTACGCCGCCAACCGCGCCTTCCAGCTCGCCGGTGGCGAGGCGTACATGAACGATCAGCCCTACGCCAAGATCCTCCGCGACATCCGGATCTTCCCCATCTTCGAGGGCGCCAACGACGTGCTGCGGGCCTTCATCGCCCTGTCGGGCCTGAAGGTGCTGGGCGACGAGCTCGACGGGATGGGCGAGCTCGACCTGCTGGGCGCGCCCGTGCGGTCCGGCGGGCTGGTGCTCGACTACGTGCTGTCGAAGGTCAAGCGGCGGGTCGCGCCGCCGCGCCTGACCCACGTCCACCCGCAGCTGCGTCCCCTGGCCGAACCGGTCGGTGAGCAGGTCGTGCGGCTGCGGGAGTCCTCGGAGAAGCTGCTGCGCCGCTACGGCGGTGACGTCCGCACCAAGCAGCTGCACCAGAAGCGTCTGGCCCACGCCGCGATGGACGTCACCGCGCAGGTCAGCACCCTGTCCCGCATGACGGCCACGATGAACACGAGCGGGGCCGAGGGCACCGCCACGGAACGCTTCATCGCGGAGACCTACGTCGAGCGCGCCGCGCAGCGCGTGACACGCCAGCTCGACCACCTCGAACGCAACGACGACGACGCGATGCACCAGATCGCCCGGGTCGCCTACCGCCGTGGCGGGTCCGGGTTCGAGCTCTACGGCGCGTGAGGTCGGCCCGTACCTCGGATCACGGGGCGATGGAGCCGAGGTTGCCGACGATGAGCGAGATCGCGATCGCGAGCATCACGATGCCGGCGACGTACACGCTCATCCGGCGCCGCGGTGGCATCGCGTCGTCGGCCTCGTTCGCCGGCTGGTGATCGGGCCCCGCGGTCGAGGGCTGCTGTTCGCGGCCCGCGGTCGAGGGCGCGACGCCGGCGTCGAGCGCCACGCGCGCGGCGGCAGGGTCCGGGTCCGGGTCGGCGAGCGTGTCCTCGGCCGTGGTGGCGAACGCTCCCGCCGCGACCGCGTCGAGCAGCTCCCGCGCCGCGGCGCCGTCGGCCTCGTCGACCATCAGCGCGATGCCGTGCTTCTCCCCGACCTGGGCGAGCTCCGGGTGCAGCGCGCCGGCGTCGTCCGCGCGGACCGTGGCCCGGATGTCGACGCTGTCGAGCAGCGACCGGGCCATCTCGGCCTCGGCGCGGGAACTGAACCGTCCGATCGCGACCTGCATGCTGTCTCTCCCCCGTGGACGAACGATGACGCACGGTAGCTCGGTGGCCCGTTCCAGGACGGGAACGGAGCCGCCGCCGTGTCCGGTCACGACCGGCACGCGGCGAACAGCTCGTCCTCGGGCTCGTCGAACCAGTCCTCCTCGGGTTCGTTGACGCTCACCCGGATCTCACCACCCTCGCGCACGCGACCGGTCCGCCACCCGTCGACCGCGCGGTAGGTGATGTCGAGGCCACACATCCCCTGCCGCTGATCGCTGGTCGAGGTGACCTCGACCAGCAGGTAGGGCTGGTCGAGATGACCGTCCTGGCCCCGCCCGGCGAGCACCGTGCCGGGCTCGAACGGCTCGACGGAGCGGCAGTGCTCATCGAGACTGGCGCGGCCCCCCGCCCCGATGACACCGCTCTCCGGGATCGGGTCACACAGCCACAGTGCCGTATCCAGGCCGTTGAGCGTCACCGGTTCGACCGACTCGAGGACCAGGTCCCGTCCCGACAGGCCGTAGACGCCGACGAAGCTGGACTCGCCGGGTTCCAGCTGCATCCCGACGGTCCCACCTGGCCCCGGGATGTCGTCCGGGGTGGTCAGGAACCAGACGCCGACCAGTGCGGCGACCACGATGCCACCGAGCAGCAGCCGACGACGCCCGCTGCGTCGGCTGGCAGGTGCACCCTCGACCGTGTCCATGTCGTCCCCTCGTCCCGACCGCGACCGGAGTTTGCGCCACCCCCGGCGATCCTCACCATGGTGTGCGGCCCGCGACCAGTGACCGAGGACCGAGGCCCGCCGATCGACGCCCGGCGCCCCGCAGCCGGCGCCCCGCGGCCGACGACCGGTGTCCCACGTGCAGCGGCCTTCCGGTCAGCCGGCCAGCAGCCTGGCGAGCACGTCACGGGGCCGGCCCGGTTCGCGACCGAGCAGGCGACGCAGGGTCGTCGGGTCGCCTGGCGAGCCGAACCGGTCGTAGTGCCGGAACATCGCGGTGAGCCGCCGCCGGGTCTCCGCATCGAACCCCGGGTTGGCCGCCGCCCACGCGTCCGGGTCGAGCAGACGCGCGACGACCGCGTGCCCGAGCAAGGCCGCTGCCATGGCCGCGACGTCGTCGCTCGAGACGAGGTGCGGGCCCGACAGCTCCAGGTGCGCCCCGACGTGCGAGCCGTCCGCGAGCACGTCGGCCGCCACCTGCGCGACGTCGGCCAGGTCGACGAACGCGCTCACGGCATCGGTCGCGTAGGGCACCTCGAACGTCCCGGTGCGCATCCCGGCGAGGGTGCCGGCGAGGTTCTGGGCGTAGGCGTTGGGGCGCAGCACCGTGCACGCCAGATCCCCGGCGGCGGCGAGCAGACGTTCCACCTCGGCCTTGTCGGCGTGGTGGGGCATGGCGGGCTCGTCGGGGTCGACGACCGAGTGGTAGGCGAGCCGGACGACACCCCGGACCCGCATGGCCCGGAGCAGCGCCTCGGCCATCTCGCGCTCGTACGGGCTCATGTTGGGCGCGATGGCGTAGACGGCATCGCAGCCGGTCAGGACCCGAGCGAGATCCTCCGGGTCGCGCTGATCGCCGGACACCGCCGCGTCCGACGTGCCGGCGATCTCGGCGACGTGGGCGGCGGCCCGCTCGCTGCGGACCAGGCCACGGACCTCGACGCCGCGGGCCACCAAGGCACGCAGCACCGCGCGCCCGGTCTTGCCACCGGCCCCGGTGACCAGGACCCGGCGCGCGCCCGGCGCGGTGGTGCCCGATGCCTGCGGGCGGGCGGCACCCC
>JAFIEQ010000024.1 GCA_020832455.1 Nitriliruptoraceae bacterium | reverse complement strand
GGTGGGGTCCCCGCCCCCCGGCCGCGGCCCGCGCGGGGCCGGGGGCGGGCGAGAACCGACCGCCCGCGGACCGGTTCTCGCACCGAACGCCGCCACATGGAGCGCCGGCCGACGCCAACCGCGAGAACCGACCGTCGGCCGACCACTTCTCGCATGGGCGACGGCCCGGGCCGGACGCGTCGCGAGCACCGACCGCCCGCGGACCGGTTCTCGCACCGAACGCCGCCACATGGGGCGACGGCCCGGGCCGGACGCGTCGCGAGCACCGACCGTCGGCCGACCACTTCTCGCACGGACGACGGCCGGACGCGCGCGCCCCCGGGCGAGGGTCAGTCGGTCGCGGGGTCCAGGGTCTCGCCCATCAGCTGCTCGTGCTCCTGCTCGTGCACGACGTGCTGGCCCGCGGCGGGCGACGCCGACGGCACCCGGGTCGCACGCCGGAGCGTGCGGCCCTCGCCGAGCGACTCCAGCAGGTTCCACAGCCGGCCGTCGACGAAGCCCCAGGGGCCCATGTTCTCCGGCTCCTCCTGGACCCAGCAGATGTCGGTCGCCTGGGGGTAGCCCTCCAGGATCTCGCCGATCCGGCCGTCTGGGAACGGGTACAGCTGCTCGACCCGGACCACCGCCACCGCGTCGTCCAACGAACGCTCCGCGCGGGCCGCGATGACGTCGTAGCCGACCTTGCCCGAACACAGCACGACGGTGCGGACCCCCTCGCGGGCGTCCACGCCCTCGCCGCCCTCGGCGAACCGCGGATCGTCCAGCACCTCCTGGAACGATCCGTCGGTGAACGCCGACAACGACGAGTACGCGTTCGGTGAGCGCAGCAGCGACTTGGGCGTGAAGATGACCAGGGGCTTGCGCACCTCCCGGTGCATCTGCCGCCGAAGCACGTGGAAGTACTGCGCGGCGGTCGTCGCGTTGACCACCTGGATGTTGTCCTCCGCACACAACGTCAGGAACCGCTCGATGCGGGCGGAGGAGTGCTCCGGGCCCTGCCCCTCGTACCCGTGCGGCAGCAGCAGCACGAGCCCGGAGGTCGCGTGCCACTTGTCCTCGGCGGCGACGATGAACTGGTCGATGATGATCTGGGCGCCGTTGACGAAGTCGCCGAACTGGGCCTCCCAGCAGACCAGGGTGTCCTTGTCCTCGACCGAGTAGCCGTACTCGAAGCCGACCGCGGCGTACTCGCTGAGCAGCGAGTCGTAGATGAACCACTTGCCCTGCTCGGCGGCGAGGTTGGCCAGCGGCAGGTACTCGGCACCCGTCTTGAAGTCGACCTGCACGGCGTGGCGCTGGGAGAAGGTCCCGCGCCGCGAGTCCTGCCCGGCGACGCGCACGTTGATGCCCTCGAGCAGCAACGACCCGAACGCGAGCGTCTCCCCGAGCGCCCAGTCGATCGACTCGGCCTCGTAGCGCTCCTTGGCCCGCTTGAAGATGCGGTCGAGCTTGGGGTGGCGCGTGAACCCGTCGGGCAGTTCGAACTGGACCGCGGCGATCCGGTCGAGGTGGCCCCGATCCACCCCGGTCTCCACCTGCTCGAGCACCCCGAGTTCCTGCGGCTTGGCGGCCTTGGGCGGCTCGGGCGGTGCCGCCTGCTTGGTCTCGTCGAACGACTGCTGCAGGCGCGCCTCGAAGTCCTCGAGGAACTCCTCCGCCTGCTCGATGGAGATGTCGCCGCGACGCACCAGCCGCTCGGTGTAGAGCTTGCGCACCGAGCGGTGGTTCTCGATCAGTTCGTACATCTGCGGCTGGGTGTAGGAGGGGTCGTCGGCCTCGTTGTGACCGTGCCGCCGGTAGCAGACGAGGTCGATGACGATGTCGCGGTGGAAGGTGCGGCGGTAGTCGAACGCCAGCCGGGCGACGCGCACGACCGCCTCGGGGTCGTCACCGTTGACGTGCAGGATCGGCGCCTGCACCGCCTTGGCGACGTCGGTCGCGTAGAACGACGACCGTGACTCCTCCGGGGCGGTGGTGAACCCGACCTGGTTGTTGATGACCACGTGGATCGTGCCGCCGGTGCGGTAACCACGCAGCTGCGAGAGGTTGAGCGTCTCGTTGACCACGCCCTGACCCGCGAACGCCGCATCGCCGTGCATCAGCAGCGGGAGCACCGGGAAGATGTCCTCGTCCCCGCGGTCGTAGCGGTCCTGCTTGGCGCGAGCGATGCCCTCCACGACGGGGTTGACCGCCTCGAGGTGGGAGGGATTGGGTGGCAGGTGCAGTTCGACGGTCTCGCCGGAGCGCGCCTCGTAGGTCCCCGAGGTGCCGAGGTGGTACTTCACGTCGCCCGATCCCTGCACGGTGTCGGGGTCGATGTGACCCTCGAACTCGCCGAAGATCTGCCGGTGCGACTTGCCGACGATGTTGGACAGCACGTTGAGTCGGCCGCGGTGGGCCATGCCCATCACGATGTCGGCCACCTCGCTGTCGGCGGCGGCCTCGCACACCGCGTCGAGCAGCGGGATCAACGACTCCGCGCCCTCCAGACCGAAGCGCTTCTGCCCGACGTACTTGGTGTGCAGGAACGACTCGAAGGCCTCGGCGGCGTTCAGCCGCTCCAGGATCCACGGCTGGTCCTCGGCCGGGACGTCCGCCGACGCGCCCTCAACCTGGGCCTTGATCCACTCCTTCTCCTCCGGGTCGAGCACGTGGCCGTACTCGATGCCGATCGTGCGGCAGTAGGCGTCGCGCAGCACGCCCATCAGGTCGCCGAGCGGGATGCGCTTGGCCTCGCCAGCGAGCTCGGCCAGGAACTCCCGGTCGTTGTCCCAGATCGACAGCCCGTAGTGGGTCGGATCGAGCTCCGGGTGCATCGACGGCGGCCGCTGGCGCAGCGGATCGAGGTCGGCGATCAGGTGCCCGCGGACGCGGTACATGTTCGTGAGCTGGTCGACGCGCATCTGCTTGGTGAGCAGGTCCGTCTCCGAGTCCAGCGCCCCGGTGTCGGTCCGCCAGCGCGCTGGCTCGTAGGGCAGTCCGAGCGAGGCGAAGACGTCGTCGTAGAAGCCGTGCTCGCCGATGAGCAGCTGGTGGACCCGGTTGAGGAACAGCCCGGACTCCGCGCCCTGGATCACCCGGTGGTCGTAGGTCGAGGTCAGGGTGATGACCTTGCCGACGCCGATCTTGGCGAGCTGTCGCGGGTCGGTCGCCTGGTACTCGGCGGGGAAGTCGATCGCGCCGACGCCGAGGATGGCCGACTGCCCACCCATGAGCCGCGGGATGGAGTGGACGGTGCCGATCGTGCCCGGGTTGGTGAGCGTGATCGTGCCGCCGGAGAACATCGCCGGGTCGAGCTTGCCGGTCCGGATCTTGCGGATCAGCTCCTCGTAGGCGCGCAGGAACGCCTCGAACGACATCGAGCCCGCGTCCTGGATCACCGGCACGAGCAGCGTGCGTGACCCGTCGTCGTTCTCCACGTCGACGGCCAGGCCGAGGCCGAACTGCTCCCGACGCAGCACCGCCGGCTTGCCGTCGTCCTCGGCGAAGACGTTGGTCATGGACGGGACCGCCTCGACCGCCTTGACCATGGCGTAGGCGATGAGGTGGGTGAACGAGACCTTGCCGCCCCGGGTGCGTCGCAGGTAGTTGTTGACGATGCGGCGGTTGATCTCGAGCAGCTTGGCCGGGACGTCGCGCACGCTGGTCGCGGTCGGGACCTCCAGCGAGGTCTCCATGTTCTCCACGATGCGCGCCCCGACACCGCGAAGACGCTTGGGTTCGTCGCCCTCGACGAGGGCCGCCACGGCCCTGCGGGACGAGGAGGCGGACCCCGCGGCCGTGTCGGACGAGCCCGACGAGCCGCCGGAGGACCGACCGGACGAGCCGTTGCCCGTGCCGTTCGGCCGGTCCTCGGGCCGGTAGTCCGCGAAGAAGTCCTGCCAGCCCTTGGGCAGCGAGTCCGGGTCATCGCGGAACTGCTCGTACATCTCCTCGACGAGCCACGCGTTGAGCTCGGACTGGGAGCGGGAAGCAGGAGCGGTGCGATCGGCCATCGTGTGGGCTCTCGTGGTCGCGTGATCGGGGCGTACGCGCTGGTCGGACCGCGTGGTGCGGGTCCGGTACGGCAGCGGGCGGGTCCGTTGCGGTGTCGACGGCGCGCGGCGCGTCATCGAGCCTAGGCCGCACGGGTGCGCGGACCGGTGCCCGAGCGCGTCCCGTCGCCGGTGTCCGGCGGCCGCGCACCTGCGCGCGAGTGGATCGCGCGGGCGTCGGCAGGTCAAACCGAACGTTGCGCCGTGAACCGTTCGGCGCACACCTCGCCCGATCCGCACCGGGGACCCGCGGGAACCGTGGCGGTCCCGACGCCGTCCCACCGGCGACCCGCGCCCCGAGTCCACGGGGCCCGATCCGATCGGAGCCCACGATGTCGCGTCAGCCGCCCCGCCCCCACGGCACGCCGCTGGACGTCCACGCCGAGCGGCCCCGCTCGCGCGCTCCCCGGCCGGTCCCGGCGCCGAGCACCCGCCGGCGGCGCGCTGGGCTGCTGAGCGTGGCGCTGACCGCGGCGATGCTGCTCACGGCCTGCAGCGCCAGCGACGAGGGCGTCTTCGACGAGGTCTCGGGCGCCGGCACCACCTCGGACGGGCGCGGCCCGGCGCCGGAGATGGACGACATGGAGATGGCGGAGTTCGAGGACACCGCCGCCGACGACTCCGGCGAGGGAGGCTCGTTCGAGCCACCCGCTGCCTCCGACGACGGTGAGGCGACCTCGACCGCCGATCCCCAGGCCGGACGCCGCATCATCCGCACGGCGTACCTCGAGCTCGAGGTCGCGGACACCGCCGCCGCGGTCGACGACATCGTGGACATCGTGACCGCCGCGGGTGGCTTCGTCGCGGAGACGGACCTGCAACGCGACCAGGAGGGGGTCGTGCGCGGCTCCATCCGGCTACGCGTCCCGAGCCCGGCGCTGTTCGACACCGTCGAGGCACTCGACGAGCTGGCGGTCGCGGTCCCCACCCGCCGGATCGACGAGCGCGACGTCACCGCGGAGTCCATCGACCTCGAGGCCAGCCGACGCAACCTCGTCGCCTACGAGGACGAACTGCGTGCCCTGCTCGGCGACCTGCGGGACGCGAACTCGCGGGCCGGTGACCTGTTGGACGTCTTCGAACGCATCCGTGAGGTGCGCGCGGAGATCGACCGCATCGACGCCCGACGCTCGGTCCTGGACGACCAGGTGTCGCTCGCCACGATCGACGTGGTGCTGGACACCGCCGCGTCCGCCCGCCCCGTGGCCGATCCCACCTGGTCGCCCGGGGAGACGGTCCGCGACGCGCTGACCGCGACCGCACGGGCGTTGACCGCGCTGGCCGACGTCGCCATCCGCTTCGCGCTGACGGTCCTGCCGATCGCGCTGCTGGTGGCGCTGCCGGTCGCGGTGCCGCTCGGGTGGTGGTCCCGGCGGCGCCGGGCACGGCGTGCGGCCCCGGAGCCGACCGTGACGCCCCCGCCCTCCGGCCCGGCGTCGTAGGCGGCGGGTACCGTGCCGGACGCCCGCTGCACCGGCAGTCGCGACGATGGAGGGGACGCGCGTGCGTGTCCGAGAGGTGCTGGCCGTCCTCATCGGTCTGGTCGTGGTCGGCGGCGTGGTGTACGGCGGCTGGTGGTGGCTGTCGGACACCCTGGACCCGGCCGAGGACGAGGCGCAGCAGGCACAGCCCGGGGAGGATCCCGAGGCGACCGTCGCGGCCTACCTCGACGCGTGGGAGGCGGGCGACACGACCGCCATGGCGACGCTCGTCCGGGGCGAGACGCCCGAGGACTTCGCCGACCGGCACCGGCAGCTGCTCGCCGGGTTGGAGGCGGGCAGCCTGGTCCTCGAGGCCGGCGAGGTCGCCAGCGAGGTGGACGGCCGGGCCAGCGTCCCCGTCGCGGTCGAGGTCCGCTTCGAGGACCTGGCCGAGCCCATCGGGTGGGACACCACGATCCAGCTCAGCCGCGAGCGGGGGTCGTGGGGCGTGGACTGGAACCTGACCACGATCCACCCGGAACTGCGCCCGACCTGGCGGTTCGGTCGCGTCAGCGAGGACGTCGACCGGGAACCGATCCTCGCGGCCGACGACACCCCGCTGGTGGGGACGGGCAACCTCGTCACCTTCGGGTTCGAGCCGACCGCGGTGGACGACGCCGAGGCGATCGTGCGGGCGTTCGCCTCGGCCATCCCCGGCAGCGAGGCCGCCGCGGAACGCGAGCTCGGTCGCGACGACCTGGTCGAGGGCTGGTTCTACGAGATCGTCACCGTCACGGAGACCCGCGCGGACGAGGCGTCGCCGCGCCTGCGCCAGGCTGGTGGGATCCTGCGCCGCACCTCGACCGCCCGCGCCCCCTACGACACCGGGTTCGCCCGCCACATCGTCGGCGCCATCGAGGAGGCGACCGCCGAACAGCTCGAGGGCGACGACAGCCTGGAACGTGGCGACCGCATCCCGCAGTTCGGCCTCGAACTGGTCTTCGACGACCAGATGCAGGGCAGCGAGCGGATCCTGCTCGGACTGGTGGAGGGGGACACGGGCCCGCTGCAGGTCGAGCTCGGGGCCTCCCAGGCCGACCCCTCCGCCCCGGTGGAGACCACGATCGACATCGCCGTCCAACGCGCGGTCGAGGATGCCATCGAGCTCGCGGAACTGCCCGCTGCCGTGGTCGTCGTCGACACCGACGGCGCGATCCGAGGCAGCGCGAGCCGACCGCTCGGCGGGTTCAACCGCGCCTTCTCCGGCCGCTACCCGCCCGGCTCCACCTTCAAGGTGATCACCGCCGAGGCGCTGCTCGCCGAGGGGGCCGGGACCGGCACGCAGGTCGAGTGCCCCGCGGAGACCACGGTCGGAGGGCTGCGGGTGCCCAACGCCGGCAACCGGTCGCTCGGGACCACCACCCTCGAGGAGGCGTTCGCGATCTCGTGCAACACCACGTTCGCGACGCTCGGCGGCGCGCTGGAGGCGGAGCGGCTCACCGCGGCCGCCGAGCGCTTCGGGTTCGGCGTGGAGCCGTTGGTCCCGCTCACGGCGTTCGGCGGCTCCTTCCCGGAGCCGACGGACCTCGCCGAGCGGGGGGCGGCCGCGTTCGGCCAGGCTCGGGTCGAGACCTCCCCGCTCCACCTCGCCAGTGTGGCGGCCGCGACGATCGACGGCAGCTGGGACCAGCCCTACCTGCTGCGGGGCGACGGTCCGGGCGAGACCATCCCGCTGGCGACGGGGACCGCCGATCAGCTCCGCACGATGATGCGGACCGTGGTCACGGACGGGACGGGGGTCCCGGCCGCTGTGGACGGCGAGGAGGTGCGGGGCAAGACCGGCAGCGCACAGACCACCGACGGGGTCACCCACGCCTGGTTCATCGGCACCTGGGAGGACCTGGGCTTCGCGGTGCTGGTCGAGGACGGCGGCGCCGGCGGCGAGGTCGCCGGCCCCATCGCCGCCCGGCTGGTCGAGCGGCTGGTCGAGCTCGTGCGCGACGGCGGGGACCCCGCCCTCCCGGCCGGCGACGGGCCCCCACCCGACGAGGACCCGGCGCTCGAACCCGGCACGGACGGGGCGCCCGACGAGGCCGAGGACATCGACGGCTGAGCACGTCGCCACCCGTCCCCGCCGGGCGCGACGCCGACCCGGTCGCAGGACGCCCCGCCGCCGCAGTACCCGTGAGCCGCCGGCCCCCCCCGCCCCCCCCGCCCCCCCCGCCCCCCCCCCCCCCCCCCCCCCCGGCCGCCCCCCCCCCCCCCACCCCCCGCCCCCCCCCCCCGGCCGGCACCCCCACCCCACGACCCGCGAGGATGCACCATGACCACGCTCCGCCTGACCGACGACCCGGCCGCCGACACCCTGCTCGCGGAGAACGGGTTCGCGTTGCTCGTCGGCATGCTGCTCGACCAGCAGATCGCGATGGAGCTCGCCTTCATCGGTCCGCACCGGCTCGCCGAGCGTCTCGGTGGCACGCTCGATCCCGCGACCGTCGCGGCAACCGACCCCGACGAGCTCGAGGAGCACTTCCGCACCAAGCCCGCGCTCCACCGCTACCCGGGTTCCATGGCGGGTCGGGTCCACGCCCTGGCGACCTTCCTCGTGGAGGAGCACGGCGGGGACGCGACCGCGGTCTGGCGCGACGCGCGCGACGGCGCGGACCTACGCACGCGCCTCAAGGCGCTGCCCGGGTTCGGAGACCAGAAGGCCCGCATCTTCATCGCCCTGCTCGGCAAGCAGTGCGGACTGGGGCTCGACGGCTGGCGGGATGCGGCCGGCGACTACGGCCTCGAGGGCTACCGGTCCATCGCGGACGTCACCGGTCCGGAGACGCTCGCGAAGGTGCGCGAGCAGAAGCAGGCGCGCAAGGCGGCCGCGAAGGCGGCGCGGGCCGGCAGCTGACCTCGGGTACGGGCCGGCACGGCGAGGGTCCGGCACGGCGAGGGTCCGGCACGGACCGGCCACGGCTCAGGCGGGCTCGACCGCGAACGAGAACAGCACCAACGACCCGAGCCCCATGGCGAGCATCCCGGCCGGCGCCCAGCCCCACCCCCGGCTCCACCGCCAGACCGGCATGGCCAGGATGACGAGCAGCCCGAGCAGCAGCGTCGGCACGACCTGGAACACCGGAGCCTCCTCGTATCCGTCGGGGGTCGGATCCGACGCGACGGTACCCGCGGACACGGCCGGGTCGGATCGGCGCGACGCACACCTCCTGCGGCACCGTGGTCGTGCGGCAGTTCGAGATGAAGGGCGTCTACCCGGCCGTGGCGTCCCAGGCGATCGGTCGGTCGCGCCACCGGACGTGACGCTTCACCGGGATGCGCGGTGCCACCGGAGCTCACCGGTCACCCTGGTGGAGCCGGTGGACGGCGCCGGTGGGTGCTCAGTCCTCGAGCCGCTCGGCGTCCACGGCGTCCCAGGCCTTGCGCGCCGCGATGAGCACCGGGTCCCACACCGGGCTGAACGGCGGGGCGTAGGACAGATCGACATCGATCAGTTCCTGCACGCCGATCCCCTGCCACAGCGCCATGGCGAACACGTCGATGCGCTTGGCGCCGCCCTCCTCGCCGACGATCTGGGCACCGAGCAGCCGCCCGGTGCCCTGTTCGGCGATGACCCGGATCCGCATCCAGGTCGCACCGGGGAAGTAGTGGGCGCGCGTGGTGGAGCGCACCTCGGCGACCACGACCTCGAACCCGGCCTCGCGGGCTTCGCGCTCCCCGAGCCCGGTACGCGCGATCTCCAGCCCGCAGACCTTGGTGACCGCCGTCCCGAGCACCCCGGGGAACCGGGCGTAGCCACCGCCGAGGTTGATGCCGGCGACGCGGCCCTGCTTGTTGGCGATCGTCCCGAGCGCGATGGCGGTCGGCCGCTGGGTCAGCCGGTGGAAGACCTGCGTGCAGTCCCCCGCGGCCCACACCCCGTCGACGGGTGTGCGCTGCCGCGCGTCGGTGACCAACCCACCCCGGGCGCCGGTGGGCAGCCCGGCCGCCGCCCCGAGGTCGCTGTTGGGCCGGGCGCCCGTCCCGAGCACGACCAGATCGGTCTCGACACGCCCGGCGTCGGTCACCACCGCGCGCACGTTGCCGGTGTCGTCGGTCTCGATCCCCTCGAGATCGGTCTCGAGGCGTAGGTCGATCCCCATCTGGGCCATCGCCTCCGCGATGTGCACCCCGAGCTCCGGATCGATCGTGCTCATCGGTTGCGGCGCCCGGTCGATCAGGGTGACCGACAGGCCCCGCTGCACCATGGCCTCGGCCATCTCCAGCCCGATGTAGCCCCCACCGATCACGGTGGCCCGCGCGGGCTCCTCGCGCTCCAGCAGATCGAGCATCCGCTGCCCGTCGACCAGGTTCTGGACCCCGAGCACACCCGCAGCGTCGATCCCGGGGACGTCCGGGCGGATGGGGCTCGCCCCGGTCGCGATCAGCAGGTCGTCGTAGCCGTGCACGGACCGGGTGCCGTCGGTGTCGCGGACCGACACCTCCCGCGCGTCGGTGTCGATCGCGACGACCTCGTGACCGGTGCGCACGTCGATGTCCTGGCGCTCGCGGAACTCCTCGGGCGCCCGGGCGATCAACTCGTCGCGATCGTCGATCACCCCACCGATCCAGTAGGGGATCCCACAGGCGGAGTAGGACGTGAAGGGTCCGCGCTCGAAGGCGAGGATCTCCAGCTGTTCGACCGGCTGGCGACGCCGCGCCTGGGACGCGGCGCTCATCCCGCCGGCGTCGCCCCCGATGACCACCAGTCGTCGCACCATCGTCCGCTCCTGACACGACCACGGTGGTCGCCGCGACCGAGGCTAGGACGTGGCGTGGGGCGCGGGACCCGGCCGTACGGATCCGTCGCGTCAGACCTGCCGGTGCAGCACGGAGCGCAGGTGGTGCGCCCCGTCGGGGACCTCCGGGGTGGTCATCCACAGATCGACGGTGAGCACATCGCCCTCGAGCTGGAACCGGCGCCGCACGTGGCGGACCTCCTCGGCGGTCGCGGTCCCCTCGACGACGGTGGAGGTGCACGCCATGGTCCCCTCGACCACCGGCGGACCCTGCTGCACCTCGACGATGCCGGTCGGGTGGGCGAGGACGAACTCGACCCCCTCGGGCACGAGCCGCAGGTAGCCGCGCTCCGCGTGCATCGGTGCGGCCGTGTCGGGATTCCAGGTCCGCTGTTCGTAGGCGAGGAACGGCTTGCCCACGTGCCCGAAGGACACCTGCTCGCGGTAGCGGAAGGCCTCGATCGTCGGGTAGTCGCCGGCGCCATCACCCTCGAAGACACCGAGGTAGCCCGAGACCGACGCCAGGGCGGGGTGCAGGGCGGGACCGTGAGCGGTGGACACGCGGGACTCCTCGACAGGTCGCGGGCCGACGCTAGCCCAGCGGGCACCGCGCACGACCGGTGGAGGGCCCGTGCGGTGCCACCGGCGGGCCCGCTGGCCGTCCACACCGCGGCGCGGACAGGTCGACCGGCGGTGGTGGCCCCCCTGCCAGCCCGGACGTCGTGGGACCCACCCGGCAGCGCGTATCGTTCCCGCATGCTGCTCGCTTCCGTGGGTCTCGTCGTCGGTCTGGCGCTGCTGACCGTCGCCGCCGACCAGTTCGTCGCCGGGTCCGCGCGACTGGCCACCGTGTGGCGCATCAGCCCGATCGTCGTCGGCGCCGTGATCATCGGGATCGGGACCAGCGCGCCGGAGCTGCTGGTCTCCGGGCTGGCCGCGGCACAGGGTTCGGTCGACCTCGCGGTCGGCAACGTGGTCGGCTCCAACGTCGCCAACCTCAGCCTGGTGCTCGGGATCGCGGCCCTGATCACCCCCATCGTCGTGCGCTCCCCCGTGCTCAAGCGGGAGGCGCCGCTCTCGCTGGGGGTCACGGCGCTGTTCGCGCTGCTGGTCCAGCGCGGGATCGGCACCGCGGAGGGCATCGTCCTGCTCGTCGCCCTGGCGGTCGCACTGGTGCTGATCATCGTCGCGGCGCGCAACCACAGCGACGACGCCATCGCCGGGGAGGTCGAGGAGTTCCTTCACGGCCGACTGCCCTCGGTCCGCCGCGAGGTGGGACGCACCGTGCTCGGACTGGTCGTCACCCTCGTCGGGGCACAGCTGCTGGTCACCTCCGCGACCACCATCGCCCGGGAGATCGGCCTCGCGGAGGGCTTCGTCGGGCTGACGATCGTCGCGATCGGGACCTCGTTGCCGGAGCTCGCCACGGCCATCGCGGCAGCCCGCAAGGCCGAGACGGACCTGCTGGTGGGCAACCTGCTGGGCAGCAACCTGTTCAACAGCGGGGCGGTCGCAGCTGCGGTGGCCATCGCCGGTCCCCGCACGGTCGTCGATCCGACGATCTCCGTGCTCGGCGTCGGACTGATGCTGCTGGTCGCGCTGGTGGCGACCGCGTTCATGATCACCGGACGCCGGGTCGTGCGGGTCGAGGGCGCGCTGTTGCTGCTCGCCTACCTCGCGGCGCTGCCCTTCCTGGCGGGCTGAGGAACCCCGCGCGAGCGGCGCGGCGCCGGGTCCCTAGCCGCCGGCGACGGCCGGCACGATGGAGACGGTGTCCCCCTCGGCGAGCTCCGTGTCGAGCCCGTCGAGGAAACGCACGTCCTCGTCGCGCACGAAGACGTTGACGAACCGGCGCAGCTCTCCCTGGTCGTCGAGCAGCCGCTCACCGACGCCGGGGTGGCGCGCCTGGAGGTTCGCGACGACCGTGCGGAGGTCGCCGCCGTCGACGACGACCGCGGCCTCGCCGTCGGTCAGTTTGCGGAGCGGGGTGGGGATACGAACGGTCGGCACGGGTGTTCCTGTCGGATGGGGTGACCTGGGACGGGGCGAGGTCGTGTCGGGTGCTGGGCGCGGGTCCGGGCGCGGGCCATCAGCGATCGAGCGCCGCGTGCAACGCCTCGAGGCTCGGGGCGATCGTGTGCGTCGGCCCGGCGTGGTCGGCGACCGCCTCGATCGTCTTGTAACCGTTGCCGGAGATGACGGCGACGGTGCGTTCGCCGGGCTCGATGACCCCGTCACGGACCAGCTTGACGAGGTTGGCCACGGTCACGCCGCCGGCGGTCTCCGCGAAGATGCCCTCCGTGCGGGCCAGTAGCCGGATCCCCTCGACCACCTCGTCGTCGCCGACGTCGCTGACCGCACCGCCGGTCCGCTCGGCGACCTGCAGGGCGTAGTAGCCGTCCGCGGGGTTGCCGATGGCGAGCGAGCGGGCGATCGTGTCGGCGCGTTGGGGCCACACGTCCAGGCTCCCGCGACCGAAGGCCTCGCTGATCGGCGAGCAGCCGGTGGCCTGCGCGCCGCTCATCCGCGTGGCCACCTCGCCGTCGATCAGCCCGTAGTGGGCGAGCTCGGTGAACGCCTTGTCGATCTTGGTGTACATCGAACCGGAGGCCAACGGCGCGACGACGTGGTCGGGGAGCTGCCAGCCGAGCTGCTCCGCGATCTCGAACCCGATCGACTTCGACCCCTCGGCGTAGTAGGCGCGCAGGTTGACGTTCACGAACCCCCAGCCGTGGGTGTCCGCCACCTCGGAGGCCAACCGGTTGACGTCGTCGTAGGCCCCCTCGACGGCGATGACGTTGGCCCCGTAGATGGCGGACCCGACGACCTTGCCCCGCTCGAGGTCGTGGGGGATGAACACGTACGTGGGCAGCCCGATCGCCGCACCGTGCGCGGCGACGCTGTTGGCGAGGTTGCCCGTCGAGGCGCACGCCAGCGTGGTGACCCCCAGCGCCCGCGCGGCGCTCAGCGCGATGGTGACCACCCGATCCTTGAACGAACCCGTCGGGTTGCGGGTGTCGTCCTTGAGCCACAGCTCGTCGAGCCCGAGGTGGCCCGCCAGCCGCGGCGCCGGGCGCAGCGGGCTGAGCCCAGTGCCGAGATCGACCCGGTGGGCGGGATCGGCGCTGAGCGTCGGGAGCAGGTCCCCGTAGCGCCACAACGACCGGGGTCCGGCCTCGATGCGCGCCCGCGACACCCGTCCCGCGATGGCCGTGGTGTCGTAGGCGATCTCCAGCGGCCCGAAGCAGAACCCGCAGACGTGGTTGAGGCCGAGCTCCTCCGCCTCACCGCACTCGCGACACCGCAGCCCGGTGACGTTCACGGCCAGCGGCTCGGTCGGGTCGGGCAGGGCAGGGTCGCGGGTGTGGTGATCGGGGGCGGCCGCGACACGGTGGCGGCGCTCGGTGGCGAGGTCGAGGGACATCAGGTCGGCTCCTGCTCTCATCGTCGTCACCCGGCCGCCGTGGTGCGGACGAGCGGGCCGACGCCGCGATCCGGGCGGAGTGCCTCGGAGACGACGAACGGCCTCCCCTCGGGGAGGCCGACGATGCTCGGGAGCCACCATGGGTGACGCCACGCTCATCGACCACGCCATCCTCGACGGGTCCGGGTTTGGCACCTTCCCCACCGGGCGGACGCGTCTCGCGACGGATCACGCTCGGAAGGGGGTTGCCGAGGTTTCGACGGGCCCGAGCCCTCCACCTCTCTGGATGAGCAACCAGTGGGGCCAGGATGCCAGGTGCGTCGCGGTCACGCCAACGCGATCCGTGCCAGCCACGGACGGCCGCGCGTGTCGTACCGTCCACCGCACGAGCGACGACCGGAGGCGACGCGGTGGCGCAGGCACGCGACACCCGGGCGACGGCGCGGCTCGCGTCGCGGCTGCAGGCGGCCGGCGTGGGCGTCGACGTGATCGTCCCGGCCCGCGACGAGGCCGCCACGATCGGCGAGGTCGTCCGGCGCCTGGACACCGCCCTACGGCGCGATCACGCGGTCATCGACGATCTCCTGGTCGTGGACGCCGGGTCGAGCGACGACACCGCGCGACAGGCGTCGGCGGCGGGCGCCCGGGTGGTGCACCAAGCCGAGGTCCTCCCCACCTTCGGGGACCGCGTCGGCAAGGGGGAGGCCATGTGGAAGGGCCTGGCCGCCTCGCGCAACGGGCTGGTCGTGTTCGTCGACGGGGACCTGGTCGATCTCGACCCGACGCTGGTGGTGGCACTGCTCGAGTCGTTGCTCGACGACCCGGCCCGTGTCCTGGTCCACGCGGCCTACGACCGACCCTGGCGCGTGGGCGATCTCGAGGTCCCCGACGGCGGCGGGCGCGTGACCCAACTGCTGGCCCGGCCGACGCTGGCGGCGCTGTGGCCCGAACTGGCCCACCTCACCCAACCCCTGACCGGTGAGTACGCCGCTCGGCGCTCGGCGCTGCTCGAGGTCCCGTTCGTCACCGGGTACGGGGTGGAGCTCGGACGGCTGCGGGACCGCGCGGCCAGGCACGGACCGCACGCCCTCCACGAGGGGCACGGGGGGACCGGGTACCACACCCACCCGCCCCTCCCCGCGCTCGCCAGGAGGGCGAGCGAACTCCTACAGGTCGCCCTCGAACGTGCCGAACGACAGGGACGACTCCAACGCACCGGCCCGAACGTCCCGAACGCACCTCACCCGGGGCCCGCGGGACGTGGCATGCTACGAGCACAGCCCGCACCGAGCGTCGTCGATGAGCGCCCACCCCTATCCGAGGTAGCGGGTCCGCCGACGGGGTAGGGCGGGACGTCCGTCCCCGAAGAACCGATAGCCTCGACCGTCGCCGGCCAGGCGCCCGCAGGTTCCCTGCGCCAGGAGGCCCCCATGAGCGATCGCCGCACCGTGCTCGTCGTCGACGACGAGCCCGATGTCCTGCTCCTGTGTCGGGTCAACCTGGAGTTCGAGGGCTACGAGGTCATCGAAGCGGCCGACGGCGAGGAAGCGATGGAGCAGGTGCGCACGCACCGGCCCGACGTGGTGCTCCTCGACGTGATGATGCCGAAGATGGACGGCTGGCAGGTCCTCTCCGCCATCAAGGAGGACGACGAGCTGTCGTCGATCCCCGTGGTGATGCTCACCGCGAAGGTCCAGGACCAGGACCAGATCCGCGGCTGGTCCCAGGGCGCGGCGGACTACATCACCAAGCCGTTCTCCCCGCTCGCGCTGTCCCAGGTGCTCCAGGACGTCCTCGAGACGGACCCGGAGGAGGAGGCCCGGCGGCGGCAGATGATCCTCGAGAAGCTGCAACTGCTGCGCAACAACTGACCCGGCGGGCTCGCATCGGCACCACATCCGTGCCCTCGCCCGTCCGCAGCGGCCGATCCCCGGGGACACCATCCGGCTGACCACCCGCCGCGCGCCGACGGGCCTCCGCACCGGCCCCTGCCCCTTCCGGGCGGCCACCGCGCGGCTCCGGACGCACGACCCTCGACAGCAACCTGGACAACAACCTCGACGTCCGCACCCCGACCTGTGAGGAGATATCCAGGTTGTCCGTGCACGTTCCCTTCAGCCGGGGGCCCACCGAGGCGACAGGGGAGGCGTCTGGCCACCTCGGCATGAGGGGCCGCCGTACCCCTGGGAGCCGATCCATGGCCGCGACCATCGTCCGTCCACGCAGCAGCCGATCGCGCGGCACGGCCGCCGCCCACGGCTCGAGCCTCGCCGAGCTCGTCGCCCAGTGGCGACCCGTGCTCGACGCGCTGGGCACGAACATCTTCATCGCCGACCTGGAACTGACGCTGATCTTCGCCAACCGGAAGGCCTCGGCGACGCTCAAGACCATCGAGCCCACGCTGCGATCGTCCTTCGGCATCAGCGCGAACGAGATCGTCGGCGGCTCGATCCACCGCTTCCACCGTGATCCGAACCGGGTGGAGCGCGTCCTGCACCAGCAGGGCTTCACCCTGCCCCACGATGCGGTGTTCAGCTTCGGCGCGGTGTCGCTGTCGACCAAGATCGACGCCGTCCACGACGCGGCCGGCACCCACGTCGGCTACGCCGTCGCCTGGGAGGACGTCTCCGCGCTCACCGAGTCGCAGCGTGCCGTGCGTGAGCTCGGCGAGCACCTCGAGACCGCCGCCGCGGCCGTCGAGGAGATGTCGGTCTCCATCGGGGAGATCGCCCGCTCCGCGACACAGGCCACGGAGACCACCTCGCAGGGGGTCGCCGACGCGGAGCAGACGCAGCGTTCCGTGCTCGAGCTCGACGAGGCGTCCAGCGCCGTCGACGAGGTGGTCCGCCAGATCAACGTGATCGCCGCACAGACCAACATCCTCGCGTTGAACGCCACCATCGAGGCAGCCCGTGCCGGCGAGGCCGGCAAGGGGTTCGCGGTGGTGGCCGGCGAGGTCAAGCAGCTCGCCCGCGACACCGCGGTCGCGACCGAGGACATCAGTCGGCGTATCGACGTCATCCGGTCGTCGGTGACCGAGGTCGCGAACGCCATCGAGGGGATCGCCACCCGCCTGCGCGAGGTGAACGAGATCCAGTCGACCGTCGCCGCCACCGTCGAGGAGCAGCGCACCGCGACCGACCAGCTGTCGCGCTCGGTGGGCGAGGCGGCCGCGTCCAGCCGGGACCTGTAGAGCGGCGCGGGCACGGTCCGCGGCTGGCCCGGACGGGTCAGCCGCGGTCGGCGCCGACGACGACGTGGACGGCCACGGACGTCGACAGGTTGCCCGGCTGTTCCCGGACCTCCGCCGCACCGATCGCGCGGCCGACCTGTTCGCCCGCCTCCTCGTTGCCCGCGGTCCACAACACCGTCGTGACGTCGTACCGGATGGCCGGGTTGCGGGCGACGATCCGGTAGCCGGCGTCTCCCAGTGTGGCCGCGACCGCATCCGCTGCCGTCCCGCCGTCCTGCTGGAAGCCGTCGAGGACCTGCACGGAGACGTCGGCGGGGTCGAGCGTGTCCTCGCTCGGCGCGTCCGCTGCCTCGTCGGTGTCGGCGGTGCCCTCGTCGTCCGCGGGCGCGTCGTCGTCGGCGGCGTCGTCGGGGGCGGGTTCGTCCGCTGCCTCGTCGTCGGCCGTGCCCTCGTCCGCCGGGGCGTCATCACCGTCGGTGTCGGCGGCCTCGCCGTCACCCTCGTCGTCCGCATCGTCGCCGTCGACCGGGGTGGGCTCGCCGTCGTCCACGTCCTCGCCGGACGCGGAGGACTCGTCGATGGCGAGGTCGGGCGCGTCGTCGCCGGTCGACCCGAAGGTGCCGATCAGCACGAACAGGGCCGCGACGAGCCCGATCATCAGGACGCCGCCCCCGACGTTGGAGGTCAGGGACGCGAGGAAGCCCCGATCGTCCGAGGGGGTCTCCAGCTCACCCATGTCGAGGCCTCAGCGTGCCTCAGCGCCCAGGCGACGTTCCGCACGCTGGCGCTGGCGCTGCGCTCGGAGCCGTCGGAGGCGCTTGACGAGCATCGGGTCGTAGGCGACCGCTTCCTCGTCGTCGATGACCCGGTTGAGCAGCTGGTAGTACCGGGTCGGGGAGACGTCGAACCGCTCCTTGATCGCCTGTTCCTTGGCGCCGGCGTAGCGCCACCACTCGCGCTCGAAGTCGAGGATGTCCACATCGCGCGCGTCGAGCGCGGGCGAGGTGTCGGACGGCAACGAGGTCGGCATCGGGTGGTCTCCTTCTCTGCCTGCAAGGGTCGCAGACGAACCACACCGGTGCAACTACGCGCGCGTGAGACGGCCGTCGGCCCGCGCGAGCGCGCATCGGACCCGCCACGACGGCAGGAGCGGGCAACGCGGCGGGTATGGTCCCGACGCGCGTCACCGCGACGCTTCGCCGAGGTAGCTCAGCCCGGTAGAGCACCCGCCTTGTAAGCGGACGGTCAGGGGTTCGAATCCCCTCCTCGGCTCGTCAGTCCGACGGTCCGGCGGGCCCGATCGGCGCCGCGTCCCCACCGAGCCAGCGGTCCAGCCAGTCGAGCACGGCGACGAACCGCTCGTGCCGGTGGCGGGGCGCCCCGGAGCGCGTCAGCTCGTGGTTCTCCCCGGGGAAGCGCAGGTACTCGCTGACGACCCCGGCCCGCTGCAGGGCCGCGAAGTACTGCTCGCCCTGTTCCGGCGGACAACGCCAGTCCTGGTCGCTGTGGATCACCAGCGTCGGGGTGGTCACCTCCGCCGCATCGGCGAGCGGACTGGCGGCGTCGTGCACCGTGGGATCGTCGTCCACCGACACGCCCAGGAACGCACGGTCGAACCAGGGGCCGATGTCGGAGGTCCCGCTGAACGAGCGCCAGTCCAACAACCCGCGCTCCACGATGGCGGCGCCGTAGCGGTCGGTGCGGGCCAGCAGCCGGGCCACGGCGTAGCCACCGTAGGAGCCACCCATCACCATGACCCGGTCCGGGTCGGCCTGCGGCAGCTGCGCACAGACGCCGTCGACGATGGCCTCGAGGTCGAGCGTGTCCACACTGTCCGGCTGCGTCCACGCGCCGACGACCGCCCGCGCCCAGTCGTCGCCCCGCCCCGACGATCCGCGTGGGTTGGCGCCCAGGACCAGGGCGCCGGCACCGGCCACGACCTGGAACTCGTCGAAGAACGACCGCGCGTACTGGCTGGTGGGTCCACCGTGGATCATGAACACCACGGGCACCGAGCGGTCCGCCGCGTCGGCGAAGCCCGCCGGCGTGGTCACGAGCACGTCGAGCTCGACCCCGTCACGCTCGACGAGGTGGACCTCGGTCGGGGCGAGGTCGAGTGTCCCCCGGACCTCGTCGCCGAAGGCGGTCAGCACGCGCTCGTCGCCGTCGACGAGTTCGATCAGCTCCCCCGGGGTCGCCGGGTCCGTGATGCTCGCCACGAGCCGCGTCCCGTCGGGGGTCACGTCGAACCCGGTCACGCACCGCGGACCGTCGAGCAGCTCCGTGACGCCGGCGATGGCCGATGGGTCGCCGGCGATGTCCGACGTGCCGTCGGCGGGGTCCGATCCCCCGTCGGCGGGGTCCGATCCCCCGTGGGCGCGGGCCACGACCGCGTCGTCGAGCCGGATCAGCCCGGTCCGCAGCCGGCCCTCGGCCGCCAGCACCAGACCGTCGGGGGTGCGGCGCGGGCCGACGGGATCGCACGCGGGCGCGCCGGGGACCACGTCGCGGTCGAGGCCGGCCGTGAGCTCGGTCAACGTCCCGTCGACCTCCCGACGCCACACCCCGCGACACGCCGGCCAGGAGGCGGCGTCCGGCAACCCCGTCAGAAGCACCGTGCCGTCGCGCTCCTGGTGCAGCGCCGCCCACATCCCGGCGGGCGCGACCACCTCGAGCGTGCCACCTCGCCGGTGGACCCGGTAGGCGACGACGCCCGGGTCGTTCGGAGTCGCATCGTCCGGACGGGCCACGAACGTGACCCACTCGCCGTCGAGGCTGATCCCGGGCGCGCCGCGGTCGTGGAGGCCCGCCGCCAGCAGCCGCGGTTCCCCGTCGCGCTGGCCGGTCGCGCCCAGGTCGAGATCGAACAGCTCCACGTGCCGCTCGTGGATCCAGCCCTGGGTGTCCGAGCGGAAGGGCAGCCGCGTGATCCGGCGCGGCCGGCGCGCCCGCTCGGAGTCGTCGAGGTCGGCGAGTTCGTCGATGTAGCGCCGGCCGATCACCACCAGGCCCGTGCTGTCGGGCCGCCACACCGGGTTCGCCGCGCCGAGCGGGAAGTCGGTGACCGACCGGGCCTCGCCGCCGTCGGCCGGCATCACGAACAGCTGCGCGGGACCGGGCTCGTCGACGTCGGCGCGCAGGAACGCGAGCCAGCGGCCGTCCGGAGACCAGCGTGGGTTGCGATCCGCGGCGCCGGCGGTGAAGGCCCGGGCTCCCTGCCCGTCGTGGAGCCAGATGCTGGTCCGTTCGCGGTCCAGCTCCAGGTCGGGCTTGCGTCGTACGAAGGCGACGCGGACACCGTCCGGGTGGATCCGCGGCTCGTCCGCGTGGACCAGGTCGGCGAGGTCGTCGGGGGTCATGGTCGTCAGGCCGTCCGTCGAGCGAGCAGGGTGTAGAGCGCAGCGCCGGTCGCGACGGAGGCGTTCAGCGAGCCCACCTCGCCGCGCATCGGCAGCCGGACCAGCGCATCACAACGCTCACGCGTCAGGCGTGCCAGCCCGCGCCCTTCCGCACCGACGACGAGCACGCACGGCTCGGTGGCCAGGGGGTGATCGGCGAGCTCCACCTCGGCGTCGCCGTCGAGCCCGAGCGACCACACACCACGCTCGTGCAACCCGGCCAACGTCCGCACGAGGTTGGTGACCTCGACGACCGGGAGGTGGGCGAACGCACCCGCCGCGGCCTTCTCCGCCGCCGGAGTGACGCTGGCCGCACGCCGGTCGGTGACCAGCAGGCCGTGCGCGCCGACGGCCTCGGCGGTCCGGGCGATGGAGCCGAGGTTGTGCGGGTCGGTGATCCGGTCCAACGCGACCAGCAGCGGGGACTCACCCGCCTCCTCGGCGCGGGCCAGGACGTCGTCGAGCCGCCAGAGCGGCAGGGGCTCGGCCTCCGCGCACACGCCCTGGTGGACCAGGCCCGGCACCTTGCGCTCCAGGTCCGCGCGCGGGACCTCCCGCACCGGCACGCCACGGTCCTCCGCCCGGGTCACGATCTCGTCGATCGCCTCGGACCGTTCCCGGCTGTCGGCCAGGAACACCCGCTCGACGCGCTGCGCGGAACGCAGCAGTTCCCGGACCGGGTGCACGCCGGCGACCAGACGGGTGCTCGCGGGGCGCGATCGGCCGGACCGCGGCCGGCTCACGCGCCCGCCGGGGTACCCGCGTACCAGCGCGGGCCATCGGGGCGGTCCTCGACCACGACGCCGGCGGCCGCGAGCTGGTCACGGATCGCGTCGGCGGCGGCGAAGTCCCGGTCCGCCCGGGCCTGCTGCCGCTGCTCGAGCAGCTGCTCCACGAGCGCGCCGAGCTGGGCCTCCAGGCCGGCGGCATCGGCGAGCGAGCCGCCCAGATCCAGCCCGAGCACCCGGTCGCCGAGCTCCTCGAGCGCGTCGGCGAGCGCCGCGACCTGTGCGCGGGCATCGGCGTCCCCGCGTTCGGCGGCCGGGAGCAGCTCGTTGCCGACACCCACGAGCTCGTGCAGGGACGCCACGGCCACGGGGGCGTTCAGGTCGTCGTCGAGGGCGGCGCGGAAGGCATCGCGGTGTCGCGTCGCGATGTCGCCCGCCGGCTCGACGCCGTCGGCCGCGCGGCGCGCGGAACGCAGGAAGGTGGTGAAGCGGGCGTGGACGGTGGTGGCGTCGTGCAGCCGGTCGGTGTCGAAGGTGAGCGGCGTGCGGTGCTGCGCCGAGAGGTACCACAGCCGCAGCGGCCCGACGCCGTAGGTGGCGATCGCGTCCTCCAGGCTGACGACGTTGCCGATCGACTTCGACATCTTCTCCTCGCCCATGCGCACCATGCCGTTGTGCACCCAGGTCCGGGCGAAGACCCCGCCGTGGGCGGCCTCGTGCTGGGCGATCTCGTTCTCGTGGTGGGGGAAGACCAGGTCGAGCCCACCGGCGTGGATGTCGAAGCCGTGCCCGAGGTGCTTGGCCGCCATGGCGGAGCACTCGATGTGCCAGCCGGGGCGCCCGTCGCCCCACGGGGACGGCCACGCCGGCTCGCCCGGCTTCGCCGCCTTCCACAGCGCGAAGTCGAGCGGGTCCTCCTTGCGGTCCGCGTCGACGACGTCCTCGCCCTGCTGCATGTCGTCGACCTGACGACCGGACAGCCGGCCGTAGCGCTCGAAGGAGCGGACCCGGAAGAACACGTCGCCGTCGACGGCGTAGGCCTTGCCCTGCTCGATCAGCGTGGTGATCAGCGCCTGCATCTCCAGCAGGTGCCCGGTGGCGTACGGCTGCACGTGTGGGGGCAGCACCCCCAGGGCGTCCATGGTGCGGTTCCAGGCGCGGGTGTAGCGGGTCGCGATCACGGCCGGATCCACCCGCTCGCGGCGGGCGCGCAGGATGATCTTGTCGTCGATGTCGGTCACGTTGGAGACGTGGGTGACCTCCAGGCCCGACCACTCCAGGTGCCTACGCAGCAGGTCGAACACGACCGCGGCACGGCCGTGGCCGATGTGCGCATCGCCCTGCACCGTCGGGCCGCAGATGTAGAGGCTGGCCTTGCCCTCCTCGCGCGGCACGAAGGACCGCTCCTGACGGGTCAGGGTGTCGTAGAGCACGAGCGACATGGCGTTCTCGTTGGAGGTCGGGAGCAGCTGCGAGGAGACGTGGACGGGATCGAGCCGCCCCACGATGGGCCGCCGACCGCAGGGGGCCGTCACGGGAACCGGGCACCGGAGCGTCGGACGGCGGACCGCCGCCACGCGCCTGCGGACGGGAGCCTACCGGCGGACGCCGACGAGCAGGGCGCTGCACCACCCGGCGATGCCCTCGCCCCGGCCGATGGTGCCGAGCCGGTCGGTCGTGGTGAACTTGACGGAGACGGCGACGACATCGAGGTGCAGCGCGGCCGCGAGGTTGGCGCGCATGGCCTCCCGGTGTGGCGCGAGTCGGGGCCGTTGGGCGACGATCGTCAGGTCGACGTTGCCCACCTCGAAGCCGGCGGCGGCGACGTCGGTGACCACCGCCCGCAACAACTCCATCGAGTCGGCACCGGCGGTCTCCGGCCGGTCGACCCCGAACCGTGACCCGAGGTCACCGAGTGCCGCCGCACCGAGCAGCGCATCGGCGACCGCGTGGGCCCCGACGTCGGCGTCCGAGTGCCCGTCGAGCCCGGGCGCGTCGGGCACGTGGACCCCACACAGCACGAGCGGTGCTGCGGATGCATCCCCGTCCGTCGCGGTGAACGGGTGGACGTCCAGTCCAGCCCCCACCCGGATCGTGCTCACCCCTTGGACGACAGCGTCATCGGCTCGGCGCCGTCCCAGACGACACGCACGCGGTGGCCCGTCCGCACGAGCAACCCCGCCAGATCCTCGAGCGAACTCGACCCGTCGACGTCGAGCGCGGCCGCGAGGGCGTTGCGGCGGACCACGTGGGGAGGTTGGGGCGCGTACAGCCCGCGCCGGTCCATGGAGCCGACGAGGCGGCTCCCGTCGACCAGCTTCAGGGCGTCGGTCACGGGGATGGCGCGTACCACCGCGGCGTGCTCCTCGTCGAGCCAGGAGATCATCTCGAGCACCGGCTCGATGCCGAGCGTGCCGAGGGCGTCACCGTCGACGTAGGCGATCCGTTCGACGTCCTTGGGGACGGACGACATGCCCACGAGCAACTGCTGGAGGATCGTGCGTCCGAGAAGGGAGGCCCGACCGACCGATGCGAGCTGTGGCAGCGAGGGGACCTCCACGACACCGTCGAGATGGTCCGCGAGCATGCCACGGAGCCGCGCGGCGACATGCCTGTCGTCGACGGCGGTGGAGAGCACGCCCCAGGTCGTCACGATCGGACCTGCCGTGCACCCGTGTCAGCGGAACGCGAAGAAGGGAGCATCGTTCACCAGTGTACTGTCAGAGGCCGCACACGTCGGAGACGCGGATGGTGGCCGGGGGCGATCCCCCGCTCGAGCCGACGGCCTCGGCCATGGGTCCGCTGTTCGGAGCCATGTGCCTGCACGGGTGGTGCGGCGCGGCGTGATCGGCACGAACGTGCGCGTCGCACGACGCCGGAACAGCCCTGCGCGCCAGTAGGCTGACGAACTATGACGAATTCCGCACTCACCGGCATCCCCGCCTCCGGCGGCCTCGCCTTCGGACCGCCCATCGTGCTGCGTTCCGCCACCGTTGCGGACGACGCGCCGACCGTCATGGGGATCGAGTCGGCCCTGCAGCGGACCGCGGACCGCTTCGAGGAATTGGCTGAGCAGGCGTCGGCAGCTGGCCGGACCGACGAGTCGGAGGTGCTCGAGGCCTACGCCATGATCGCGGAGGATCCGGCGCTGCTCGCGGCCATCCAGTCCGCGATGGCCGAGGGCCACGCCGCGATCGCCGCCGTACGCCGCGCCGTCGCCGACATCGAGGCGTCCTTCCGTGCCATGACCAACGCCTACCTCGCGGCGCGGGCCGACGACGTGGCCGGTGTCGGTCGCGAACTCGTGGCCACGCTCACCGGCACGGTCACGGCGCGTGACGGCCTGCCCGACGGGGCCATCGTGTGCGCCCGGGATCTGACCCCCGCGGACACCGTGCACCTCGATCTGGAACGTCTCGGTGGACTGGTCACCGAACGCGGTGGACCGACCTCCCACACCGCGATCGTCGCGCGCAGCCTCGCCATCCCCGCGGTCGTCGCCGTCACGGGACTCCTCGACGCCGTCGCGGGCCTGGCGCAGGACGACGTGATCCTCATCGATGGCGACCAGGGCGAGATCACCATCGGTCCCGACACGCAGACCATCCGGGACGTCGAGCTCCGACTCGGCGAGGCCAAGAGCCGGGCGATCGAGCACCGCCGGCTGCGCGGGACGAGGGTCTCGTTCGACGGGAAGCGGATCCTGGTCGCCGCCAACGTGGGCACCCGGGGCGACCTCGACACCGCGGTGGAGACCGCTGCTGACGGCGTCGGTCTGTTCCGCTCCGAGTTCCTCTTCCTCGATCGTGACCACGCACCCACGACCGAGGAGCAGCGTGACGCCTACCTCGCCGCGGTCCGTGCGTTCGAGGACCCGACCGTGGTCCGGACGCTCGACATCGGGGGCGACAAGGAGGTGGCCTACCTCGATCTCCCGACCGAGGACAACCCGTTCCTCGGCGTCCGGGGGCTGCGGCTGTGCCTGCGCGAGGAGGCGTTGTTCGACGCGCAGCTGGATGCGCTGGTCGGTGCCGCCGTCGACGGACGCCTGCGGGTGATGTTCCCCATGGTCGCCTCACTGGCCGACCTCGATGCGGGGCTCACCCGACTCTCGGCGCGAGCCGACCTGGCCGGGAGTGCGCCGCCCGATCCCGGGATCATGATCGAGACCCCCGCCGCCGCGCTGCTCGCCCCGCACCTCGCCAGGCGGTGCGCCTTCTTCTCGATCGGGACGAACGATCTCGCGCAGTACACCACCGGTGCCGATCGGGGACTCGGCGAGCTCGGGTCCTACCAGGACCCGGCCCAGCCGGCCGTCCTGCAACTGGTCGCGATGAGCTGCGAGGCAGCCGCTGCCGCGGGCATCCCGGTGGCCGTGTGCGGGGAGGCCGCCAGCGACCCCGCGGCAGCCGCGCTGCTGCTCGGGTTGGGGGTCGACGAGCTCTCGGTCGCCCCCTCGCTCGTCGATCGGGTCCGGTGGCTGGTCACCGAGCTGGACCCGGTCGCGACCAGGCGCGCCGCGCAGCAGGCGCTGCGTGCCCCCAACGCCACCGCGGTCCGCGAGATCGCCGCCGAGCTGCTGCCATGACCGGTCCCCGACGCGAACGACCATCACGCATCCGCCTGATCGCGACCGACGTCGACGGCACCCTGCTCGGTCCGGACCACCGTGTCCCCGCCGATCGGGCGGCAGCCGTCGGACGCCTCCAGGCGGCAGGTGTCCCCGTCGTCCTCGCCACCGGCAAGATCTGGCCGTCCATCCGCCCCGTCTGGGAACAACTGGAACTCGCGGGACCGCACGTGACCTGCAACGGTGCTGCCGTGGTCAGCGCAGCGGGCGAACTCATCGACTGCACGCCACTCGACACGCCGGTCGCGGTGGAGCTGGTGGACGAGCTGCGCCGACTCGACGTGCCGCATGCGGTGTATCTCGAGGACGGCTCGCTCGTCACCTCCGAGCGCGTCGACGCCCTCGACATCGTCACCGAGCTAGGCGAACCCGAGCCCACGGTCGCCACCATCGACGGTCGACGCGTCCTCAAGGTCCTGGCGGTGGTCGACGAGCACCGGGAGGGCGGGCTGCGGACCTTCGCCGGCGAGCACGCACGCACGCAGCGCACGGGTCCGAGGTTCCTGGAGTGGAACTCACCGGCGGCGGACAAGGCGACCGGCCTGCGCGTGGCCGTCAGCCATCTCGGGCTCGCCCTCGCGTCGGTGGTCGCGATCGGCGACGCGGAGAACGACATCCCCATGCTGCGCGCTGCGGGCTTCGGGGTCGCCGTGGCGGGTGCCAGCGACGTCGCCAGGGATGCCGCGGACCTGCATCTCCGGGATGATCTGGCGCGTTATCTCGACGAGGTGGCGTCCGCCGCGATCATGGCATGAGCACGGTCGCCGTCCTGCTCGCCGGCGGGTCCGGCACGCGCCTGAAGCGCGCTGACAACAAGGTCTACCTCAACATCGGCGATCGACCGTTGCTCGCCTGGTCGCTGGACGTGTTCGAGCGCAGTCCCCTGATCGACCGGATCGTGCTGGTGGTCCGTGAGGGGGACGACGAACGCGCGCAACGGATCATCGCCACGGCGGGGATCACCAAGGTCGACCGGCTGGTGCGCGGCGGGCCGACGCGTCACGAGAGCGAACACGCGGCGCTCGAGGCCATCGCACCCGAGATCCTCGACGGCTCGATCGACCTCGTGCTGATCCACGATGCGGCCCGTCCCTTCGTGCGGCAGTCCCTGCTGGCCCGGATCGTGCACACGGCTGCCGAGCGCGGCGGTGCCGTGCCCGGTCTCCCCGTCGACGGTGACTTCCTGCTGCGCGTCACGGAGGACGACACGGCACCGACACCGGTGCCCACCGACCAGCTGCGCCGCGTCCAGACACCCCAGGCCTTCCATGCCGCGCCGCTGCTCTCGGCCTACCGCCGTGCGTCCGCCGATGGCTTCCACGGTGTCGACACGGCCGGGTCGATCGAGCGCTACTCGGACCTGCACGTCGAGCTGGTACCGGGTGCCCACGACAACGTGAAGATCACCTACGTCGAGGACCTGCTCCTCGCACAGTCGCTCGCGCTCGCCTGGGATCCGGACGAGTTCGACCCGTGAGCCACCCGGGTCCGCGGCAGATCCGCCCGTGGGACCAGTGGGCGGCGCAGGGCGTCGTCGCCGACCTCGACGGTGTCCTGCTCGACAGCACCGAGGTACTCCGGGCCCAGTGGCGGTGGTGGGCACACCGCATCGGCGCGAACGGTGAGGCGGTGGCGTCCTTCGCCGCTGGGCGGCGACCGGTGGAGGTCGTGGCCAGGTTCGCCCCGGCCCATGACCGGGATGCCGAGCTCGATCTGCTGGCCCGACGGAACGAGGTGCTGCTGCGGGCATGCCGTCGGGTCGGTGGCGTGCGCCGGTTCGTCACGTCGCTGCCGGCAGACCGGTTCGCGGTCGTGACCGGTCTCGACCGTGCCGCCGCCCAGGCCCGCTTCGGGCGCGCCCGGATCACGCCGCCGGACGTCCTGGTCACCGGCGACCAGCTCGACCGCGGACGGCCGGACCCCTCCGGCCACGCGCTTGCCGCCCGGTTGCTCGGTCTCGACCCGGCCGAACTCATCGCGATCGAGTCGACCGGCGTCGGCCTCGCGGCCGCCGGCGAGCTCGGGATGACCAGCCTGCTGCTCGGCCCGTCAGCCGCGTCGTCGAGCGCCGACGGGGTGGTCCGACTGTCCGACCTCGGCCGCCTCCGTGCCAGCCCGTCGGTCGACGGCGTGGTCCTGCAGGCGACGCGCGAGCCCGCACGCTGGACCTGAACGGCCGCCCGTCGGGGCGGTCAGCCTGCGTCGGCGAGCATCTCGGCCAGGACGCGAAGCGCCTCGTCCTCGTCCTCCCCGGTCGCCTCGATGACGATGTGCGCGCCGTTCCCCGCCTCCAGTTGCAGCACCTCCAGCAGCGACTTGGCATCGGCCGAACGGTGTCCGTGGGTCACCCGGACGGTCGATGCGAAGCCGGCGGCGGCCTTGACGAACCGAGCAGCGGGGCGGGCATGGAGCCCGACCTCGTCGGTGATACGTAGTTCGGTCGATGCCATCTCTCACGTCTCCAGTCGGCTTGCGAAGGTCTCGAGCAGTTGGGCCCCGTCCGCCCCGTCGGCCACGCGGTGGTCGACGGTCAGGCCGAGCGACATCATGGGACGGACCCGGACGCGACCGTCGATGACGATCGGCGTGTCGTTCATCCGGCCCACCGACAGGATCGTCGCCTGCGGTGGCAGCAGCAGGGCATCGAAGTGGTCGATCCCGAAGCCACCGAGGTTGGAGATCGTGCTGCTGATCCCCGACACGTCGTCCGGCGTCAGTCGACCGGAACGCGCCCGCGCGATGGCCTCACGCACCCGGTTGTCGGCCTCGGCCGGGTCGACGGCATCCGGATCGTCCACGCCGACGACCACGAGTCCATCGTCGGTGGCCACCGCGATCCCGATGCGGACCTGCTCGAGCGGCCGCACGTCCTCGGCCTCGTCGTCCCAGACGGCGTTGCACGCCGGGTGCCGCCACAGCGCGGCCGCGAGTGCCCGGGCCAACTCCGTGGTCCAGGAGCGCCCCTCGCGCCGTTCGCGCGCGAGGCTCACATCGATCCGCCGGTGGAGCGTGAACTGTGGGATCGCCGCCGAACGTGTCGTCGAACGCGCGGTGGCGAGCCGGATGGCCCGCCGCCGGTCGCGGCCGCCCGGACCACGTGCCGCCGGAGCGGCTCGGGGCGGGCGGGAGGGAGACGACCCGGCGGCGGGCGCTGTCCCGGCAGCCTCGGAGCGCTGCGTCGGGGACTTGGCGTCGGCACCGGCAGCGCGGTCGCTGTCCGATGTCGCCGACTGTTCCTTCAGGTACCGATCGAGGTCCGCGTGGGTCACGTGCCCACGGGAGCCGGTCGGCGTCACGTCGTGGAGATCGATCCCGAGTTGCCGCGCACGACGCCGGGCCGGCGGATGCGCCCGGACGATGCCCGTCCGTGCGCTGGCGGCGGCCGCCGCCGGACCGAGCGACGGGTCAGCGGACGGGCCGTCGACATCGCCGCCCGCGTCGTCATCACCATCCTCCTGCGCGTCGTCCCCGTCGAGCCCGAGGTCACCGAGCAACTCGTCCTCGTCACCGGTCACGGTGGCGACCGGCACACCGAGATCGACGCGGGCACCGGGTTCGACGAGCAGTTCGGCGACGACCCCGTCGTAGGGGCTCTCGAGCTCCATGTCGACCTTGTCGGTCGCGACCTCGGCCATGGGCTGCCCGCTGCGCACCTCGTCCCCGACCGCGACGAGCCAGGTGATCAGTTCCGCGTCCTCCATGGTCGCCGAGAGCGCGGGCATCCGGACGGTCAGTGTCGCCATCAGACGTCCTCCGCGGCCAGCGCGCGCATCGCTGCGACCAGGTCCGCGGTCTGCGGGATGGTCGCGGCCTCCAGAGCCGGGGCGTAGGGCATCGGGTTCTCGCGACCGCAGACCCGCACGATCGGGGCCAGCAGATGATCGAAGGCGCGGGAGCCGGCCACGGCTGCGACCACCTCCGCACCCACCCCGACCGCAGTCGGGGCCTCGTGGGTCACGAGCAGCTTGCCCGTCCGACAGACCGACTCGATCACCGTCTCCGTGTCGAGTGGCCGCAGGGTGCGCAGGTCCACCACCTCGACGTCGATGCCCTCGGCGGCCAGTTCCTCGGCGGCATCCAGCGCCTTGTGGGTGTTCAGCGAGTAGCCGACCACGGTCAGGTCCGTGCCCTCGCGGACCACGGCCGCCTCACCGATCACCGCCGGCGAATCCTCCGGGGTGGCGCGCGGGGTCAGCGCACCCTCCTGCTTGTAGAGCAGCTTGTGCTCGACCACCACGACGGGGTTGGGATCGACCAGGGCCGCCAACAGCAGGTCGTGGGCATCCTGGACCGTGGACGGTGCCACGACCTTGAGGCCCGGCACGTGGGCGAACCATGCCTCCAGGCTCTGGGAGTGCTGCGCCGCTGCACCCGTTCCGCCTCCCCCGGGGAGCCGGAGGACCATCGGTACCTCGACGTTGCCGCCGTACATGAAGTACAGCTTGGCCGCCTGGTTGACCAGGGGGTCCATCGCGTTGACCACGAAGTCGGAGAACTGCATCTCCACGATGGGACGTGTGCCGGTGATGGCCGCGCCCACCGCCATTCCCACGATGGCGTCCTCGCTGATCGGCGTGTCGCGGATGCGCTCCTCCCCGAACTCCTGCAGCAGGCCGTCGGTCACCCCGAAGGCTCCGCCGTAGATGCCGATGTCCTCGCCGGCCATGAAGACCCGCTCGTCGGCGTGCATCGCCGTGCGCAGCGCCGCGGCGACGGCCTTCGCGTAGGTCGTGGTCCGCACCTCGGTGCTCACCGGATCCTCGATCGTGTCGACGGTGTCTGTGGAGTCAGCGGCGGGCATAGACGGCCTCCTCGAGCACGTCGACGGTCGGCTCCGGTGCCTGGACGGCCGCCTTGACCGCGTCACGGATGCGCTCGCGGGCCGTCTGCCGGGCACCGTCGATCGCCTCCCGGTCCAGCCGACCCTCCTCGAGCAGTCGGGCCTCGAAGCGCGCGATCGGGTCGCGTTCGGTCCGCCACTCCTCGATCTCGTCCTGCGTCCGGTACAGATTGCGGTCGGACTTGGAGTGCCCGCGGTAGCGGTAGGTGATGGCCTCGAGCAACGCCGGTCCCCGGCCCTCGCGGGCGGCGGCGGCAGCTGTGGCCACGCCCTCGGCCACCGCGATCACGTCGTTGCCGTCGAGTCGCACACCCTCGAGTCCGTACGCGGCACCACGACCGGCGACGGAGCCACCGGCGGTGGAGAGGTCGGAGGCCATCGACATCCCGTACTGGTTGTTCTCGCACAGGAAGACGACCGGCAGCTCCCAGACGGCGGCGAGGTTGAGCGCCTCGTGGAAGGAGCCCTCGTTGGCCGCGCCGTCACCGAAGAAGCACAGCACGACCGCGGACGACCCCAGCAGGCGTTGACTCAGCGCGGCACCGACCGCCAGGGTCATGGAGCCAGCCACGATGCCGTTCGCGCCCAGGTTTCCCGATCCGACGTCCGCGATGTGCATGGAGCCACCCCGGCCCCCGCAGTACCCGGTCTCGCGACCGAGCAGCTCGGCGAACATGGGCTCGGGATCGGCGCCGTGGGCGATCGAGTGACCGTGTCCGCGGTGGGTCGACGTGATGAAGTCGCCGTCCTCCAGCGCACCGCACGCCCCGACCGCGACGGCCTCCTGACCGATGGACAGGTGGTTGGTGCCGTGGAGCATGCCGCGGGAGTACAGATCCTCCAGCGCTTCCTCGAAGCGCCGGATGGTCCACATCGTGGTCAGCGCCTCGAGCGCACCGGAGGGCTCGGTCGGATCATGTCGTGGCATGGGTTCGGGTCTTTCGTTCGGGGAGCGGCGGGTCGGGAGCGGGGCAGCGGACTATCGGGTCAGGACCGCCCGACGGAGGCGTCGCGCAGCATGCGGTCCTGCAGGTCACGCAGGTTGGCGATGACGGAGGGCCGGATCGTGGCCGCGTCGCGTGGGATCGGCTCGCCGGCCGGGATCGCCCGTTCGATGACGGCTCCCTCGGCGAGCCCCAGCGGCAACAGTTCCGTGGCGGCATCGGCGCGATAGGTGACACCGCGCATGTGGATGCCGCCGATCCCCTCGAGCACCGTTCCGGGCTCGAGGTCGCGCTTCGCCGTGGCGACGACCTCGGCGGTCCATCCGACCGGCGCCAATGCCGGTCGCCGATCGAGGACCGCCGACATCACGGTGCGGGGTGCCTCGATGCTGGCGAGGTGGTAGGGCCGGTACAGCGCCCAGTACGGCCCGTCCCCCATCGAGAGATACGTCATCTCCTCGCTGACGGCGGCGTCGTCGGAGGTGACGATCACGAACACGCCTGGTGCCGGCCCGAAGGCGTAGTCGACGCGGCCCGACCCGGAGAGCAGACCGCCGTCATCCGTCGGCACCAGGATCGAGCGCAGATCGTCGACCTGGCCCGTGGGCCCGTGCATGCCCGTGATGTCCGGCGGCATGCCGGTGGCGTTGGCCAGAGCGGCCATCTCGATCATCGTCTTCGAGCCGTCCTGGAAGCTCGCCAGCATCTTCGGATTCATGTGCTTGCGGGCGGCTTCCTCGGCGCAGGAGCTCGGGTCGGCCTCGGGGATGAAGGGGTTGTTCTTGCCCTTGCCGGCGCAGACGACCTCGAAGGCCATCTCGTGGGCGAAGTCCACCAACTCCTTGCCGCAGACCGGCTCGTCCCCGTCGGCGATGCTGTAGACCACACCGGCTCCCCGCGCCAGGGCCTCGAGGTAGAGACCGGCCGTCACATCGGTCTCGACGTTGAGCATCACGACGTGTTGACCGGCGAGGATGGCGCGATGGGCGACCTGGGCACCGACCTCCGGCACACCGGTCGCCTCGACCACCACGTCCACGTCCAGCGAGGACAGCACCGCCGCATCGGTGATCGCGACCGCGACCCCGTCCTCGACGGCGGTGGCTGCCCGTGCCTCGTCGGTCTCGATGCGGTCCCGCCCGGCGAGCGCCAGTGCCCCCCGGGCACGTTCGGCGTCCACGTCGACGGTGACCGCGAGCTCCATGCCCGGGATGCGGCCGACCTGTGCGGCGAGACCGCGTCCCATCTGGCCGGTTCCGACCAACGCGACCCTCGCCGGCCGACCGGCGTCCGCCGCCCAATCCTGCAAGCGTTCGAGCCTGCTCACGTGTGCCCTCGATTCTTTCGATGTGCTGGGAGGTGGACCGACGGTGATGCTGCGGGGCCCGGTCACACCGACCGGGTGATGTCGCTCTGCCGGGTCACGACCCGGCGACGATGCGGATGCGGTCCCCGACCCCGAACTCGGGAAGCGGCCCCTCGTCGCAGCAGACATCGCCAGGCAGGGCGGCCTCGATCTCACCGTTGCGTTTCAGTGAGAGATGCCCGAGCGCGACCAGGTTCTCGTCGGCGACATCGCCGACGGCGAGGACCGTCACGATCTCCGTCGCACCGAGGTGGATCCGGTCACCCGCGCGCAGACCGCCGGTGGTGATGGTGGGCCGATGGACGACGGCGAAGTCGGCCAGTTCCTCCGGCACGCCCTCACCGAACAGGACCACGATGCCCGCTGCGAAGAACTGGTCGGCCAACTCGCCGACGGCGATGACCTCACAGTCGTATCGAACGTCCCCGGCCGCCATTCAGACCTCTTCGATGTTGTCGGGCTTGACCCCGGACACGAAGATCGTCTCCTTGATGTGCATGGCGAGCGGACCGGCCGGTGAGGTCGCATGGACGTCGATCGTCGGGACGCCCTTCATCGGATACACGCCGACCCGTGCCGTCCCACCGCAGTCGATCACGGCGCAGGCCATGCGATCGAACTTCACCGTGGACTTGAAGGCGTCGAACGCCTCGCCCCCGGTCAGGTCGGCGATGCGTTGCGCGACCGGGTGGATGCCACCACCCGTGATGCAGGCGATGATCGGCTTGTCGTCGCTGGGGGTGATCGTCAGCGGGCCACCCCAACCACCGGAGCCGGCGCTGACCTGGACACTCTTGTACTCACTCATGGGCTCTCTCCCTCAAGAGATGTGACGTGGGCATCGCACCCCGGTGCTGCTGGATGGTGCGGCCGGCCGCCGGGGTGCCGATCGGCCGCACCATCACCTCAGCTGTAGAGGCCGAACGACGCGAAGTACGCGATGATGACGGCCGCCGGACCGGTGATCATCCGGCTGAAGAGGATGGCCGGGACGCCGATCTCGACGGTCTCGGGCTCGGCCTCACCGAGCGAAAGACCGACCGGGATGAAGTCGCAACCGACCTGGGGGTTGATGGCGAACAGCGCCGGCAGGGCGAACCGAGGCTCGATGTTGCCGTCGCCGAACTGGGTTCCCAGCAGGGTCCCGATCACCTGGGCGATGACCGCACCGGGGCCGAGCACGGGGCTCAGCACCGGCAGAGCGATGATGACGGACATGAGCAGCAGGCCGCCGAGCGAACTCGCCAGCGGGGCCAGGGTGTCGGCCAGCAGTTGCCCGATCCCGGTGCCCTGGACGATTCCGACGATCAGGCCGACGAAGGCGATGAACGGCAGGACGGTGCGCAGGACGACGTCGATCGTGTCCCGCCCGGCCTGGTAGATCTTCCCGACGACGCCGCCGACGCTGCGGCCGATGGTCTCGAGGGTGCGGTTCAGGGTTTCCATGTCACGCCTCCTCAGGCCGTCGCGGGTTCGGTGTTGGCTGCTTCACGTCGTGCGATCATGCGATCGACGATGAACTGCGTGACCAGCCCGCGTAGGTAGATGACCACGAGCCCGACCAGCAGATAGCGGACGGCCAGCGGTGTCAGGCTCAAACCGGCGGCGCTGATGCCCGTCGCGATCCCGAGCCAGACGAACAGCTCACCGGGATTGACGTGCGGCAGGATCCCCAGTGGTGGATGGACGAAGGAGACCGCCGCGTCGTAGAACGCCGGCTTGTTCTTCTCCGGCACGAACGTGCCCATCGTGTACGCCATGGGGTTGGTCAGTGCGACCACCGCGACGACCGGCAATGCGAGATACCGGATGAACGAGTACTGCCAGCCCGGCCTTCCGGCGAGTTCTGCGAACTTGTTGATCCGCTCCTGACCGATGAACGCGATCAGTGCGTTCACACCTGTCAGGAGGATGATGAGCAGTGGGATGATCCCGACGACCACTGCTCCGAACCACCCCGCTCCCTCTTGGAATATGCCGATGAAGTACTCGGCTCCCGCTTCGATTGCTTCCAGCATGGGCTCTCCCTCTCCCTTCGATCGCTCGTCGCGTAGACGCGGCTCGGTCCGGTTGGCCGGGCTCGTGCGCTACGCGTTGGTCCCCGCTCCCGACACCGGTAGGTGCGACGTCGGTGTCCTGTCGGCCTGTCGGCCCGAGGGCCGACCCGACCGTGTCGTCGCCCCCGGCCTGCCCCCCCCCGGGACGGGTGTGCCCGGACCTACCGCCGCCGGCGTGGGCCCCGGGGGTGCGGGGGCCTCGTCCAGCAGCGCCCGAGCGGCCATCGCCGCCGCATTGGCGCGCCGGCGGCCGGCGTCGGCCCGCTTCTCGGGCCCGGATCCATCCGCCAGCTCGCGCAGCGGTCGGCCGACGAGTTCCTGGACCGGCACGGCCCGGGAGAACACCGTCAGGCCGCGCAGCTCGACGGCTCCCGTGACGCGATCGTCGTCGCCGGCCGCGAGCGCGACGTAGGAACGTCGGCGCAGGCGACTCATGCTCGACGCCCCGATCGCGGTCTCGCCCCCCGCTTCGCGGCGCAGGCGGCTGACCTGGGACATGAAGTGCTGCCCCTGCTTCGCGGTTCCGTAGAGCTGCAGACCCCACAACAGGGCGAAGACGCTGAAAAACAGCAGATACTGGCTGATCATTTGGTCATCTCCCGATGGAGGTGGAGGGCTGAAGCGGCTGCCGCCTGATCGGTGATCAGGACGTCGATCCAGCCGCCACGCAACGCTCCCCAGATGCCTGGACCCTTGTCGGCTCCGGCAGCCATCCCGACGACCGTCGGGATGGCGCGGACCTCGTCCAGTTCGAGGGCCAACACACGGTCACGCAGCGGCGTCTCGAGTTGTTCGCCGGCCTGGTCGAAGAAGCGTCCGAGGATGTCTCCAGCCGGGGGCGCCGCGGCGAACATCGCCCGTTCGTCCGGCGTCAGGTGGGCGGACTCCAGGAGTTGTGCCGCGAAGCCATGGCCGTAGGCACCGATGCCGACGAGCGCGAGATCCGCACTGCGTGCCTTCTGGAGCTCCTCGTCGATCCCCCGCAGGGAGCGGAGCTCATCGACCACGTCCGGCGTGTCCAGGATCGCCGGGGCGTGGAGGTACGAGTAGCGACCACCGAGCCGGGCGGCGACCTCTCGGACCAGTTCGTGCCCCGAGTACTGGGGGTCGAGCTGGAGGTCGCCACCCATCTGGACGACGTCGACGTCGAAGGCCTCGTCGACCTCCAATGCCTCGGCCATGGCGTTCAGGGTCCGTCCCCACGAGAGCGTGAGACGCATGCCGTCCTTGACGTTGTCCGTCAACCAGCGGGCAGCCAGCTCCCCGACCTGCGGCAACGTGTCCACGGCGGCGTCGGCCGCGAGCACGATCGCCTCGCTGACCGGGAAGTGCTCCATGACGGCCCGTTCGAGTGCCCGCTGACGGTTCAGGGGACGGACCACCTGGAACCGGACGATGCCCTGTTCCCGCGCCGCCCGCAGCATCCGTGACACGTTCGACCGAGTCGTGGCCAGCGCCTTCGCCACCTGTTCCTGACTCAGATCCTCGACGTAGTACAGGTAGGCAGCGTCAGCCAGCGTCTCGGCATCACGTGGTGCACTCACCGGCGCCTCTCCCAAGGTCGTCCGCCAGGACAATCACAAACGTGAGGATCGCTAGTTGCTAGCTCACGTTCTTGGGCAGCACAGACGAACGCGCCGTTGACGTCAACGGGTTGTCACGTTCGTGCGTGAGTCGCGAGCCCGTCGCGCGCTGATCGCTCAGGCGCGTTGCCTTAGCGTTCAGGACACGCACATCCGTGATGGTCGATGGAGACCGACGGAGCGGTCACCGGTCGCGTCCGGCACCTCTCGTGACGACCCCCGACCACCGAGGGATCGGATCATGTCAGCCGCTCAGGACACGGGTGCCGCGAACAGCAGCCGCCCCGTGGTGCGCTGCACGATCGAGTTCACGTCCACCTCGATGGTGTCGCCGACGTGGTGGCGTCCGCCGTCGACGATCACCATGGTGCCGTCGCGCAGGTAGCCGATGCCCTGGTCCTGCTCTCGCCCCTCGCGGACGACCAGCAGCTCGAGCCGGTCACCGGGGAGCACCGGTGAGCGCACCGCGTCGGCGAGCGCGTGGGGGTTCATGACCCGGATGCGACTCAGCTCCGCGGTCCGGGCGAGCGCCGCGTCGGTCGTGATCAACGCCGCCTGGCGCGCGCGGCACAGCGCCGCGAGCTTGGCGTCGACCTCGGCCACCCCGTCGGCCGCGGCCTCGTCGATCTCCACGGCGACGAGCCCCTCGTCGCGCAGGGTCGCCAGCGTGGCCAGGCCACGTTCCCCGAGCGCACGGCGGTGGGCCTGGTCCGAGGTGGCGATGCGTCGGACCTCCTCGACCACGAACCCGGGGACGACCAGGACACCATCGAGGAAGTTGGCGCGGGCCACGTCGGCGATCCGACCGTCGATCAGCGCCGACGAGTCGACCACCTTGACCCCCGACCCGCGTGAGGGGGTGCTGACGTCGAGCAGGCCACGCACCCCGACGAAACGACCGAGGTCGGCCCCGCGGGACGCGCCCAGCCGACCGCCGGCGTAGACGAGGGTGACCAGGACGAGCAGGGTCAGGGGGATGGTCACCTGCTGGAAGGGGAGCAGCAGCGCAGGCAGGAGGAAGGCGACACCCGTGAACGCACCGAGTGCGAGCCCGATCCCCGTCGCCACGAGTTGGACGGCCGGGACCCGCGCCAACCGCGCGCCGGCCGTGTCGACCGAACGCACCAGGGCACGGCCCAACAGGCCTCCGAGCAGGTACCCGACGAGCGCCCCGAGCACCGAGGTCACGAGCCGGGTCGTCTCCGGTGCATCGAGGCCGAACGTGTCGTCGGCCAACGCACCGAGTCCGTAGCCCGCCGCCGTCAGGGACATGACGACGCCGAGCCGGATCAGCTCGGTCACCGTCTGGCCGCTACGGGCTCTGCGGACCACCACGCACCGCTCCTTCGTCACCGGAACGGTCGTCGTCGCCGGTCGCTCCCACGGGCCGTCCTCGGCGACCGCCAGCCACCTCCGACGCCCCGCAGCGTAGGCCCGCACCTCGATGCACCACAGCCGCCCCGGGCGTCAGGGGCCGGGGGGGGGGGTGGCTGCGGAGCTGGGGGGGCCCGCGGGGGGCAGCCCTGGGTGGTCCGCGGGGGCCGGGGGGGGTCAG
>JAFIEQ010000191.1 GCA_020832455.1 Nitriliruptoraceae bacterium | reverse complement strand
CACCCCCCACGCCGTGGGCGCCGCCGCCCCGCGCGCCATCGCCCGCGCGGCGGGCTGACGTTGGCGGCCCGGGGGTGGCCGCGACCGGGCAGCGGCGGCCGCCGGGACGGACCGGCCCCCGCGCTCAGCCGGTGACGTGCCTCGCGGTCTCCGGGTCCGCCGGGCGGTTCGGGAGGTCGTCGGCACGGGTCAGCCACCAGCAGGCGGCCGCGATCAGGGCGGCCTCGGCTGCCAGACCGAGCACGGCGAACGGGTCGGTCGTCACGCCGCCGACGCTGCCGGCGTGCAACACCACGTCGAGCGAGGAGAACAGCCGCGGCGTCAGCAGCACCAGCAGGACCACGGCCGCCGTCCGCCGCGGCAGGCGGGCCGCCCAGACCAGCAACCCGGCGAGCATCCCCGGGTGCAGGAGCCAGCTCAGTTCGAAGAGGTTCGGGTCGGCGACCATCGCGATGGCGAACAGCGCGCCGTGCAGGGTCACCAGGACCATGACGCCCGGGAGCGCGACGACGACGGCGAGCGCGACGAACGGCAGTAGCACGGGGTGGTCCCAGCGCCACCGCTGCGGGTCGCGCAGGCCCCATGCGGCGAGCCCGGCGCCGACGATGGCCAGCACCCCGACCAGGAGCACGCCGGCCGCGTCGTCCGGCGACGACACCAGCAGGGAGCCCAGGGACAGGATCCCGGGCAGCCCGACCAGCGCGGCGGTCACGAGGACCGCGACCCCCTCGTCACGGCGTCGCGCCACGAGGATGGCTCCGACCAGCGGGATGGCCGCCGCGACGACAAGTCCGGCGACCCCCGGCAGCAGCTCCCGCCAGGACAGGGCGACGCCGATGTCCTCGATGATCGCCACCGCGACGAACACCACCGCGGCAACGGCCGCCAACCCACTCGCGACGGTGCGACGATCCACGGCACCCCCCCGGGCCAGTGACGCGACGTGTGACGCACCGTAGCGCGACACGTGTACCGACACCCCGGGGAGCGGCAGGACCGCTCGGGTCCCGGAGGCGGCCCTGGCCGACGGTGCGTCGCGATGCTCAGCGGCGCTTGCGGCCCCGCGGCTTGTAGGGCCGTTGGCCCGGCGGCGGTGCCGGGGTGTCCTGCGCCCTGCCCGTGGTGCGCTCGCTCGAGGTCCCGGTCGACGTCCCGCTCGCGTCGCCTCCCGCGGGCCGTGGGCGCCCCGGCACCTCGCCGGGCAGGTGGCCGCGCGGGCGCGATCCGGAGGATCCCGAGACGGCTTCCTTGCCCTTCCCCTTGCCCTTCCCCGTGCTCGCGCCGTCGTCCGCGCCGCCGTCCTTCGAACGGCGGAAGCGGGCGAACGGGTCGCGGCGCTCCGTCGGCTCGGCTGGCGGCGTCCTCTTCTTCGCCCGCCGGCGTCCCTTCTGGGCCAGCTCGAGGTTCAGCACCTCGGCCCGGCGGGCCCGACGGGTCCAGAACGCCGACAGCAGCAGCAGGAACGCGGTCGCGCCACCCGCGTTGACCAGGACCTGCTCGGGCGTCAGCCCCGTGAACAGCTGCGCGACGCCGATCATCGGTCCGATGAACCAGGCGTAGCGCCAGAAACGGACCTGCCGACGTGCGATCCAGACCGCCATGTGGGCGTGCCGGCGGTTGTCGACGGGCTGTCCCTTGTTGACCGCACGGATGATCAACCGGCGATCCGGGGACGACAACGTCGTGAACTCGCGCTGGCTCTCGGCCTTGCCGGGGATCTCGGCCACGGGTCCTGCACCTCGTCGCTGGGGTGGGCACCGGACGCCACGAACACGTCCGGGCGGGGTCGGGACCCGTCAGGATAGGGGCCGGTGACTGACCTCCGGTGCCCCCGCAGGTCCGACGCACGGTGCCGGTCCGAACGCCGACGACAGCGACGAGGTGGAGGACACGATGCGCGGTGCGATGCGACGCCCACAGCCCGAGGAGCCGGGCCCCGGGCAGGAGTCCGTGTGGGACTACCCCCGCCCCCCGGCCGTCGCGCCGACGGACGCGCACGTGTGCGTCTGGTTCGCCGGTCAGCTGATCGCGGACACCCGCGCGGCCATCCGGGTGATGGAGACCTCCCACCCGCCGTCGTTCTACCTGCCCCGGGCGGACATCGACACCTCGGCGCTGGTGCAGGTGGCGCGGCGCACCTTCTGCGAGTTCAAGGGCGAGGCGGCCTACGCGGACCTGGTCGTCGGCGAGCAGCGCTCGCCACTCGCCTGCTGGTGGTACCTGGAGCCGACGCCGGGCTACGAGGCGCTGCGCGACACCATGACCTTCTACCCCTCGCGGGTGGAGCGTGCGACCGTCGACGGCGAGCAGGTCCGCAGCTCCGAGGGCGACTTCTACGGCGGCTGGATCACCTCCAAGGTCACGGGGCCCTTCAAGGGCGCGCCGGGGACGATGTGGTGGTGAGCGGCAGGCGAGGCCGCTGAGCGCGGCGCCCGGCCAGCTCCCGGTCACCCATCTGCCCACGGCCGCTGGCGTTCACCGGATGTTCATGTGCAACAGGCTGTAGTAGGACTACTATCTCCTGCATGAGCCCTGCATCGAACACCGCGAACGACGAGCCGATCCACAACCGGCTCGCGGTCCTGCGCGCCGAACGCGACCTGTCGCGTCGCGATCTCGCGGAGGCGATCGGCGTCCACTACCAGACGGTCGGCTACCTCGAGCGGGGCGAGTACTCGCCCAGCCTCGCGCTCGCCTTCCGCATCGCCCGGTTCTTCGAGCTGCCCATCGAGGCGGTGTTCGCCGACCGGCCCTTCGAACGGATGAGTGCGGTCGTGTACGACCAGCGAGGAGAACGCGCGTGAGTGCATCGATCGAACCGATGGAGCCGCTCGATCCCGTCCGCGGGGCCGCCCGGCTCGTGGCGCGGACCCAGGCCGGTCGTCGCCGGACCGTGGGCGTCTTCGTCCTGCTGCTGGTGGTCACCGGGGCGGCGGGTGCCTTCTGGGACCTGCCCGAGCAGCCCGTGCTGGGGATCGTCACACCGATCGTGACCCTCCTGGGGATGGCCGGGGCCGTCGGGGTCGGGATCCTGATCCGCCTGTCGATCGGGTCGACCGCCGACCTGCCCGACGAGCAGCTCGACGAGCGACTCGTCGCCGAGCGAAACCGGGCCCACGTGGACGCCTACCGCCTGATCGCCACGTTCTTCCTGCTCATCGCGGTGTTCGCCGATGGGCTCAACGTCCGGTTCGACATCAGCCCGTTGCTCGGCGCGCTCATGCCGGTCGCCGCCCCCCTGGTCCTGTTCCTGCCGTCGGCGCTCATCGCCTGGTACCGGCCCGACCTGTAGATCCGGTGCCGGGGTCCGACGGCGGACCGTCTCCGGGCCGAACCCGGACACCCCACGCCCCTGTTCCCGCACCACACCACCCCTGCTCGCTCGGAGGAGCCACCGATGACCACGCCAGCCCACGCGATGCACGATCGGCCGTCCCCGTCCCCGTCCCCGTCCCCGGGCCCGGTCGCGACGGCGATCGCCGACCCGCGCTACGACCGGTTCCGCAACCCGCGGTGGCGGCGTCGGCTGAGCGTCGCGCAGCTGACCGCGACGGCTGCGCTGATCGGTGTCGGCGCCGCGGCGTTGCAGCTCGGCGCCGGACCGGTCGCGTTCCCCGTCGCGCTGGCCGTCGCCTTCGTCCCCTGGATGCTCATCACGGGCACGCTCAACGCCAGCGTCCACGGGCTGACGGAGATCCGCGACGCCGACCTCGACGAGCTGCAGCGCCGGATCCGCGATGCCGTCTACCGCCGTGCCTACCGGATCGTGTCCACCGTCGTGGTCGTGCTCGCGGTCGTCGCACCGTTCGCGGCCGGTGCGGGTCTCGACACCGGGCCGGCGCTGGTGGCCGGGGCGCTGCTGTTCGCGCTCGTCATCGGGCTGCCGGTCCACCTGCTGGCGTGGACGCTGCCCGACGACGAGGGCTGAACCCCGCCGGGCGTCCACCCGGTCGGTGGTGCTCCTCCGGGGTCGCGGAGGAACTCGTAGGCTCGGTGAGGTCACTCCACCCAGCGACGAACAGGCGCGACGTGTCCATCGTGAAGATCAACGTCATCGAGGTCCCCGAGGGTCGGGGTGAGGTGCTCGAGCAGCGCTTCGCCGCACGGGCCGGCGAGGTCGAGACCGTCGACGGGTTCGAGTCGTTCGACCTGCTGCGCCCCACGGAGGGCACCGACCGCTACCTCGTGGTCACCCGGTGGCGGGACGAGGACGCGTTCCAGGCGTGGATGAACTCCGCGGCGTTCCAGCGTGGGCACGCGCAGAGCTCCTCGGGCGCGGCGCCGTCCGGCGACGATGCGGGTGCGGCCGGCGCGAGCGACGCTCCTGCGGCGGGCGGGCACCCCGGCGGGCACCCCGGCGGGCACCCGGGGGGCGAGCAGGCCCCGTCGCACGGGAGCGGGCAGGGTCCGGCGGCGGTCGGCAGCGAGCTGTGGGGTTTCGAGATCGTCACGAGCGCCGTGGGCACGACGGGCACGGCGGGCTGACCGGCCGCCAGGCCGATCGCCGCGCAGGTGCCAGCGTCACCGTCGCGCGGCGAGGTACTCCTCGAGCGCGACCTCGACGGCCACGTCGGGTTGTGTGCTCGACCCGTCCCCGCGCTGCGACCGCCGGGTCGTGATGGGCAGGATCAGCCCCGTCACGAAGGTCGCCGTGCCGAGCAGGGCGACGGTGATCAGTAGCTCGTCCATGAGAGGCTCCAGTCCGGGACGACGGGTTCGGGACCGCGCCGCCTCGTGTGGTCAGACCGACGAGGCGCCGCTGCGGTTGCACGTCGCGGCGGCTCGTGCGGGCTCCGCACGGGGCGCCGCCCGGCCGCGCTCGACCCGCGCCGGCCACGCTCCACCGGCCCCGC
>JAFIEQ010000190.1 GCA_020832455.1 Nitriliruptoraceae bacterium | reverse complement strand
GGCGCCGGCGCCGTCCTCGGAACCGAGCGCTCCTGCGCCGTCCACCGGTGGCAGCGGCCTGGCCTGGCCGATGTGCGGGCCGGTCACCTCCGAGTACGGCCCGCGCTGGGGTCGGGTGCACCGGGGCCTCGATCTCGGGGGCCCGGTCGGGACCCCGATCCGGGCCGCGGGTGGCGGTACGGTCGTCTTCGCCGGTCGGCAGGGTGGCTACGGCAACCTGCTCCTGATCGACCACGGGGGCGGGCTGGTGACCGCGTATGCCCACCTGTCGAGCTTCGCGGTCGGCACGGGCTCGAGCGTGTCGCGCGGTCAGACCGTCGGTGCCGTCGGCATGACGGGCAACACCACCGGTCCGCACCTGCACTTCGAGACCCGTTCGGGCGGCCGGGCCGTCAACCCCCGGCAGTACCTCTCTGGTAGCCCCTGCTGACCACCCCGCGACGACGTACGCTGGCGGTCACGATGGCCGATGGACACGCGCAGTACGAGGAGCTCATCGTCGGGCACGTGCTCGACGACCTGGGCGATGCCGACGCGTCCCGGTTCCGCAGTCACCTGATGGGGTGCCGGGACTGTCGGGCGCGGGTCGCGGAACTGCGCGGGATCGCGGCGGAGCTCGCCGACGTGGAGCGCGAGGAGCTCGCGCGGGCCTCGCTGCGGACCGAGGTCGCCGGGCGGGTCGAGGACGACGATCCCGGCCCGGGTCTACCCCGTATCGGGATCGCGCAGGTGACCATCGCCGTGATCGTGGTGCTGCTGATCGCCGCGGCGATGGGGTTCTGGAACCTGCACCTGCGGGCGCAGGCCGCGTCCTACCTCGCCGTCGCCGAGGCGCGGGGGGAGACGTTGGACGGCCTCGTGCGCGACACCGCGCTGCCGACGGAGTTCCGCGACGGCGCCGACGGGCTGGTCACCGGTGACGGGTCACGGGTGTCGTTGGCGATCAACGGGATCCCGCCGCTCGAGGACGGGGAGCTGCTCGTCGCCTGGTTCCTCGACGTCCCCACCGACGAGGGTGACACCGAGGTGACGCGGCTCAACGTCCTGCGCAGCGATCAGCGTGTCGACGACACGCTCGGGTTCACGCTCGAGGATCCCGGCGGGCGCGAGCTGCTGGTCACCCGTGAGGCGGGCCCGACCGGCACCGATCCCCGGGGGCCCACGGTCGTGCGCGTCGAGCTGCCCCGCGACCCCTGAGCGTCCCGCGACCCCTGAGCCGCCCCGGTCGCGGGGCGCTCACTCGTCGCCGGGTTCGTCGCGGTCCTCGGGGTCCTCGTCGAAGTAGTCGAGCTGGTCGAGCGGCATGACCACGGAGCTCAGCACGTTGGTGAGGTGCGCCACGACCCGCTTGAGGTAGCGCAACGCCAGCGCCTGCGCGACGTCCTGCTGGGTCGGCGTGGTGAGCTTGACCAGTCGTGACACCTCGTCGTCGTACTCGTCGAGCAGTACGTCACCCCGGGCGAGCAGCGCCCGCGCCTGCGCCACGTCCCGCTCCGCGAAGGTGGTCGCGGTCGCGGCGATCAGGGCACCGACCTCGTCCGCGTGCGCGCGCCACACGTCGAGGCCCGCGAGCGACGCGCCGTCCCGGGACAGGTCCAGCAGGTTCTTGGCGTAGTCGCCGATGCGCTCGATGTCCTTGACGATCGACATGTAGACGAGCATCGCCGGGGTGTCGAAGGTCCCGGCCACGCTGGCGTGGACGACGAGTTCGCGCCGGATCCGACGTTCGCCCTCGTTGACCCGTTTGTCGGTGCGTTTGACCTCCTTGCGGATCTCGTCGACCCGCACGTCGCCGAGCAGCGCGTCCATGGCGAGCTCGAACGCGTGCCGGTCGTCGGCCAGCATCTGCTGGATGGTCGCCTCGATGTCGTCGAGCCGGGCGTCGGCGCCGGTACCGCGGCGCAGGAAACTGAAGGCCATAGCTGACTCCTAGTCGAGTACGAGGATGCCGACGAGCGGCAGCACGAGGAAGATGCCGGCGACGTAGACCACGACCAGCCAGCGACGTCGGACCGCCTGGTTGGCGAGCCCCTCGGCGATCCGCACCGGGACGTCGCGGACGGCGGGCAGGGGGTAGAGCAGCGCGAGCGCGGTCAGGTTGAACAGCAGGTGGACCAGCGCGATGGTCAGCCCCTCGGGACGCAGGACCGCGAGCGAGGCCAACAGCGCCGTGATGGTCGTGCCGACGTTGGCGCCGAGCGTGATGGGGTAGGCGTTGCGCAGCGTGAGCACGCCGGCCGCCACGAGGGGTACCAGGATGGAGGTGGTGATGGTCGAGGACTGGACCGACACGGTGACCGCGATACCGACCAGGATCCCGACCGACCCGCCGCCCTTGCCCACGATGCGGTTCATGGCCCGTTCCACCGCGCCGGCGACGAGCTTGCGCATGTTGCGGGTGATCGCCCCGAGCGCGATGAAGATCGCTGCCAACCCGGTCGCCAGCAGCACCAGGCCGATCAGGACGCCCCCGTCGCCGCTCGGATCCACCATGCCGTTGAACGCGTCCACCGGCGCCTTGACGGCCGCACGGATCGGACTTCGACCGGGTGCCGCGACGTCCGTGCCGCGCAGGATGCCGGTGAGCCACACCGCGCTGCGTGACAGCACCCCGGTGAGCAGTTCGATGGGCAGCAGGATGGTCACCGCGATCAGGTTGAACGCGTCGTGCATCGTCGCGCCGGCGAACCCCCGCCGGAACTCCTCCGAGCGACGGATGTTGCCGAGCGCCGCGAGGGTGTTGGTGACGGTCGTGCCGATGTTCGCCCCCATGATCATCGGCACGGCGAGGCCGACGTCGAGCGTGCCCGCACCGACCAGCCCCACGATGGTCGCGGTGGACACCGAGGAGGACTGCACCAGCACGGTGGCCAGGATGCCGGCGAAGACCCCCGCCAGCGGGTTCGACACCTGGTCCAGCAGTCCCTCCTGGAAGCCCTCGCCGAGCGCGGCGATGCCGTTCTCCAGCATCCCGACGCCGACGAGGAAGAGGTAGAGCAGGATCAGGACCAGCACGGTGCGAGCCGGACGTCCGAGCTCGCGCCGTGGAGGGACGAGTGCTGCCACACCGACTCCGCGACGGGGAGCGGGAGCCTTGCATCCCCGTGCGTTCATCTGCAAGTCACGTTGGTCAACTGCTCGTCAGTGCGCCGCAACCTCGGCCCGGCGGCCCGGCACTTGCGTGCGGGCCGCAGCGCGCCGGCGGCGGCCCTCACGGTGATGCGTGTGCTGGATGGAACCACTGGCACCGCTGTTCCCGTCCGGTGCTCCGGCGCCGGTGTTCCGGCTGGCCGGTGGACGGTGACGTCAGGCGGGACGATTTCCCGACCGATGCCCGGGGCGGTACCCGGTTGGTTTCGCTGGAGTGGTCCAGCAACCGACCTCTAGCGGCCGGGTACCTCCAGGGTCCCGTTCAGATGACTATGGCTCAACGGACCACCTCCTTCCTCTGGTGCGCCCGAGAGAACCACACGGGTCCGCGCTCTGCATGGCCCCGTGCCCCGCGACACGGTTGCGTGCTCATCGGTCGGTCCCTGCGCGCAGCGGCGCACGGGCACCGCGCGAGCCAGGACGTGCGACCATCCGGTGCGGGCTCGCGGACCGGTTGGCCCCCGGCGCAGCCGCGGGGTACGGTTCGCGCCCTCCCGGGCACGTAGCTCAGTGGGAGAGCGCTGCCTTCACACGGCAGAGGTCGGAGGTTCGATACCTCCCGTGCCCACCACCTGTCTGGCGGTCCCGGTCCGCCGTCCGAACGGACCGAGGGACGCCGTGTCCACGCCACCGCCGTCGACCCCGCCACCCGCGCCACCCACCGGCGGCCCGGCTCCCGGCTGGTACCCCGACCCGGGGTCGTCCGACGCGGGACACTGGCGCTGGTGGGACGGGTTCGCCTGGACGGCGACGGTCCACCACCAGCGCCGCAAGCCGCGGCTGCCAGCCTGGCTGAGCGTGCCGGTCCTGGTCAGTGCGGTCCTCGTGGTGCCGCTGCTGATCGGGTCGCTGCTCACCGCGCCGCTCGCCGTGTTGCTGCCGATCCCGACCTTCGTGGTCGTCGTGGCCGCCTTCGTGTGGTTCGACCGCCTGGAGCCCGAGCCGTGGCAACAGCGCATCCACGCCATGCTGTGGGGTGGCACGGTCGCCATCGTGGGCGCCAGCATCGTCAACGCGAGCGTGGGCGCCGCGTTCGGCGAGGTGGCGATGGTGGTGGTGTCCGCGCCGATCATCGAGGAGCTGCTGAAGGGGGCGGCGATCCTCGTCGCCGTGAAGCGCGGCATGGTCGACAGCGTGACCGACGGCATCGTCTACGCGGGCTGGGTCGCCGCCGGGTTCGCCGCGGTGGAGAACGTCGAGTACCTGCTGCTGGCCGCGCTCGACGGGCAACTCGTCGGGGTGTTCGTCATCCGCGGCCTGTTGGCGCCCTTCGCGCACCCGCTGTTCACCATCTGGATCGGGGTGGCCATCGGGCGGGCGGTCGTGCGTGGCCGAGACCCGCGGATCGCGGCGATCCCGGGCCTGCTGGTGGCCATCGCACTGCACGCGGCCTGGAACGGCGCCACCGTGCTCGCGGAGCTCGAGGCGTTCGGGGGTGCGCTGCTGCTGGCCCTCGGCTTCATCGCCCTGTTCATCGTCACGGCCGTGCTGCTGATCCGGCAGCGCCAGCGCGGCCGCCGCGAGCTCGCAGCTGCGGTCCCGGCGATCGCCACCCGTTACCACCTCACCCCCTCCGAGGTGTTGGCGTTCTCCGACTGGCGACGGACGCTGGCGACCCGCCGGGCCCTGCCGCGGGGCCAACGCTCGGCCTACGACGCCCGGCACGCGGCGGTGTCCCGGCTCGCCGCGATGCACCTGCGAGGCGGCCCGCGCGACGCGACGCACGAGGCCCAGCTGCTGTCCCGCCTCCGCGAGGCACGCCAGGTCTGAAGCCCCCGTCGTCGGCCCGCGGCCGCCCCCCCCCCCCGCCCAACCCACCCCCCGCAAACCCCCGGCGCCGTCCGGGGGGGCCCGCCGGAGTGCACCCGGG
>JAFIEQ010000189.1 GCA_020832455.1 Nitriliruptoraceae bacterium | reverse complement strand
GGGAGGCGGCCGCGGCCTTCGGCGCCGCCCGGGTGCTCCTCGAACGGCTCGTCACCCAGCCGCGCCACGTGGAGCTCCAGGTCCTCGGCGACGAGCACGGCCACGTGTTGCACCTGCTGGAGCGCGAGTGCTCGATCCAGCGCCGCCACCAGAAGCTGCTCGAGGAGGCCCCCTCCCCCGCGCTCGACGAGGCGCTGCGGGCCCGTATGGGCGCCGCCGCGGTCACCGCCGCCGCGGAGGTGGGCTACACCGGCGCCGGCACGGTCGAGTTCCTGCTCGAGGGCAGCACGCTCGCCAGTGACGAGCCACGCTTCTACTTCCTGGAGATGAACACCCGGCTGCAGGTCGAGCACCCGGTCACGGAGCTGATCACGGGGCTCGACCTGGTGCAGCTGCAGCTCGAGGTCGCGGCCGGCGCCGAGCTGCCGCTCACCCAGGACGACGTGCGCGCCGACGGCCACGCCATCGAGGTACGCCTGTACGCGGAGGACCCGGTCGAGCACCTGCCCCAGACCGGCACCATCACCGGCATCGACGTGCCCACCGGCACCGACGTGCGGTGGGACACCGGCATCGAGGTCGGCTCGGACGTCACCCGGCACTACGACCCGATGCTCGCCAAGCTGATCGTGCACGCGCCGGACCGTGCCGCGGCCTGCGCCCGGCTCGCCGAGGTCCTCGACGCCACCAGCGTGCGTGGCGTGGTCACCAACCTGGCGCTGCTGCGCGCCATCGTCGAGGTCGAGGCGTTCCGCACCGGCGCGCTCGACACCGGCTTCCTGCCCACCCACCTCGGCGACTGGCACCCGCCCGGCCCGAGCGACGCCGACCTGCGCGCGGCGGTGCGGCTGCTGGTCGCGGAGGTCCGGGACCGTGCCACCTCGCCGGTGTCGTCGCGCGGGACGGGTCCGGGCGACGGTCCATGGGCGACGCTCGGGCCCCGTCGGCTCGTCGGGGGCGGGGGCTGGCCGGTCACGCTGCGCCACGGCGAGGTGACCCGGACGCTGCGCGTGCGGCGCGACGCCGCCGGCGACCACGCGGAACTCGACGGCGAGGTGGCCCCGCTGCCCGACGCGGTGGCCGGTGAGGTGGTCACGACGGCCGGGACCACCACCGTGTGGCTGCACGGTCAGGCCGGCACCGTCGCGCTCGAGCACGTCGCGGCCACCCGCCACCGCGACGTCGCCGCCCCCACGGGGCGCGCGGCGCTGACCGCCCCGATGCCGGGTGCCGTGCTCGCCGTCGAGGTCGCCGGCGGCGAGGCGGTGCGTGCCGGGCAGACCCTGGTGGTCGTGGAGGCGATGAAGATGGAACACCCTGTGGTGGCCCCGGCGGACGGCACCATCGGTGCGGTCCACGTCCGGGTCGGGGACACCGTCGGCGCCGGGACGGTCCTGATCGACCTCGACGCGGACGCGGACGTCGAGCCCGCGCCGTAGCGTCACCCGACCGCCACCCCGACGAGAGGACCGCGACATGCCACTGCCCGAGCGCGTCACCATCGTCGAGGTCGGCCCCCGCGACGGGCTGCAGAACGAAGCGGACACCGTCCCCACGGCGGTCAAGGTCGGCTTCATCGACCGGCTGTCGCGGACCGGGTTGTCGGTCATCGAGGCGACCTCGTTCGTGCACCCGCGCTGGGTGCCCCAGCTCGCCGACGGCGCGGAGGTGCTCGCGGGCATCACCCGCCAGCCGGGCGTGCGCTACCCGGTGCTGGTGCCCAACGAGACGGGCCTCGACGCCGCGCTGGCGGCGGGCGCGGAGGAGATCGCGGTGTTCGCCTCCGCCTCGGAGTCGTTCAGCGAACGCAACCTCAACCGCTCCATCGCGGACAGCATGGCGATGTTCGCCCCGGTGATACGCCGGGCCAGCGAGGCGGGGCTGCGCGTCCGCGGCTACGTGTCGATGGTCTGCGGGTGCCCCTACCAGGGCCAGGTCCCGGTCGAGGACGTCGCCCGGGTGACCGTCGAGCTGTTCGAGCTCGGCTGCGCGGAGGTGTCGCTCGGCGACACGATCGGGGTCGGCACCGTCGGGCAGGTGCGCCACCTGCTCGACCACCTCGCCCCGCAGGTCCTGCTCGACCGCCTCGCCGTGCACATGCACGACACCTACGGCCAGGGCCTGGCCAACACGCTCGCCGCGTTCGAGGCGGGTGTCCGGATCGCGGACACCTCCGCGGGCGGGCTCGGCGGGTGCCCCTTCGCGGTGGGCGCGACGGGCAACCTCGCCACCGAGGATCTCGTCTACGCGCTGCACGGCTCCGGTGTCGCCACCGGGGTCGACCTCGAGGCGCTGCTGGCGACCACCGGCTGGATGGCGGACCAGCTCGGCCGGCCGCCGACCTCGCGCGTCGCCCGCGCGGCGATGGCGGGGCGCGAGCCGAGCTGAGTCGATGCCCGGAGCCTGGCGGGCCCGGGCGACCGGCCCGGGTCTGCTCGGGCCGGCTCGGGCGTGGGGGCGCCTGCCGGGACGCGCGACCCTGCGCCCGCCGGTCGCCGGAGCTTGCAGCCACCCCCGGGGTGTGGCAGTGTCCGGCGCGCCGGCCCCTGTGCCGGCGTCACAACCGAACACCACACGGCAGGGGAAGCCGGTCGAACTCCGGCGCTGACCCGCAACCGTAGGTCGTCCACGTCCGTCCCACCGATCCCGACCAGGGGTCACCGGGCCGGCAACGTGTCAGACGACGAGTCGGAATGCCTGTCGAGTGGCGAGCGGCTCCATCCACCGCCGAGGTCTGCGGGGCGGAGCCCGGGCGATCCGCCCGAGCGTCCGTCCTCCTGTCGTGTGTCACGCACACGTCGGGGGGACGTCGTCGTTCGTGGCGTTCCGAACGGGTTCCCCGTCTCGGATCGCTCACGAGAGGCACCTCCTTGCACGGTCAACTCCGACGCCGACTCAGCGCCCTGAGCGCTGGTCTGCTCCTCGCCGCGTTCGCGGCACCCGGCCTCGCGGCCGCCGATCAACCCCTGCCCGACGACCGCGACGGGTTCGTCGACGGACGGTTCCGCGACGTCGGCGGATCCTTCGGCGACTTCTCCTCGCCCCTGACCCAGTCGCTCGCCCTGCTCGCGCTCGAGCGGGCGGCCGACGTCGAGGTCCCCGCGGCCGCGATCGACCTGCTCCGGCAGCAGCAGTGCGACGACGGCGGGTTCGCGTCCTCCTTCCGCGCCCCGACCGTCAGCGGTGGCGCGTCGCCGTGCTCGTCCAGCGTCGACACGACGGCGTTCGTGGTCCAGGCGCTCGGCGCGGTCGGCGGCCAGGACGACGCCATCGCGGCCGCCGCCGGATGGCTCCTCGAGGCGCAGCAACCGGACGGCAGCTTCGCCTCCGCCGACGGCACCAACACCAACTCGACCGGTCTGGCGGCGCTCGCGCTGCGGCTCGCCGGCGAGGACGCGGCCGCCGATGCCGCCGTCGCGTGGGTCCTCGATGAGCAGGACGCGTGCGATGCCGGGTCGACGGGCGCAGCGATCCCGTTCAACCAGGACGAGCGTGGGTTCGTCGAGCTCGCGACCGCCCAGGCCCTGCTCGGGGTGACGGGCGTGTCCCTGGCCGACGCCACGCTGTCCGGCACGGACGACGCGATCCCGACGGTGGACTGCTCCGGCGGGGGGATCCCCGACGGTGACGAGGCCCTCGCTGCGGCCGAGTGGCTCGCCGACAACATCAGCGACGAGGGGTTCGTCGAGAGCCAGTTCGGAGCGAGCACCGGGGTCACCATCGATGCGATCGCCGCGTTCGCTGCGGTGGAGACCGCCGGTGATCTGGCCGGGACCATGACCGACGCGGTCGTCGCACAGGCAGTGGAGTACACCCAGGGCGCTTCGTTCTCCGAGCCGGGCACGGTCTTCGCGGGCGCGAGCGCCAAGCTCGCCCTCGGGATGCTCGTCGCCGAGCGCGATCCGCGTGCGGCCGGGGACATCGACCTGATCGGGCAACTGCTCGGCACGTTGGCCAGCGAGGCGCCCGGGATCACGGTCGCGTGCGACGACGAGATCGCCCCGGGCACGGACGCGACCTGCACCGTCAGCGGACTGCTGCCGAGCGAGGTCGTGGGCGTCGAGGTGACCCTGAACCCCACGCTGTTCGACGACGAGATCACCGCGGACACGCTCGGCACCGCGACCGCGGACTTCACGATCCCGGACGACGCCGGCGACGGTGACGTGATCGAGGTCCGCGTCGCGGCGTTCGGCCTGCCGGTCGCGGCGGAGACGTCGGTGACCGTGGCGAGCACCGACGACGGTGCGGAACCCGAGCCGGTGACGCCCGTCGAGGACGACGAGACCGAGGTCGAGACGCGGGAGGAGGTCGAGACGGGGGACGAGGTCGAGCAACCGACCCGGGTCGACAGCGGCATCTCCCCGTCCGGTGTCCCCGCGGCCGCGCTCGTGGCGCTCGCGAGCGGCCTCGGGTTGCTGCTCGTCCTGGCGGGCGCCGTGACGGTCCGTCGACGTCCACTGCGATGACCCACGTCCCCGGACCCCGTCGGCTCGCCCGGGTCACGACCCTGCTCACCCTCGCGTGGCTGACGGCCATCGCGGCGGTGCTCGCGCCGGTCGGGCCTGCGAACGCGAGCGAGTGCGACGGGGTCTGGGTCGTGGTCGACCCCGGCGACCTCGGCGGCGAGATCAGCGTGCGGTGCGCCCCGGGCGATCCCGCCAACGGCATCGCTGCGCTGGAGGCGGCACGCCACGCCGTCGGGTTCGTCCCGAACCAACCGGGCTTCATCTGCACCATCGACCGCAAGCCGGATCCGTGCAACGGCGCGCCGGCGAACGCCTACTGGTCCTACTGGCACGCGCCCGTCGGCGGGTCGTGGACCTACTCGAGCTCGGGGGCGGGCTTCCGTGACCCGGCGCCCGGGACCGTCGAGGGCTGGCGGTTCGGCTCCGGCCAGGCGCCCCCGGCCCCGCCGCCGGGCCCGGCCGCGCCCCCGCGGCGCGGGGCGCCCGCCGGCCCGCGGGGGGGGCCCGGGGGGGGCCGCCGGGGCCTCCGTCTCGGGCGCATCGTTCTGTTCGGTCTCGTCGGGCATCGCG